>JAMPXM010000006.1 GCA_023701225.1 Pseudobdellovibrionaceae bacterium
CATCACGGTCCAGGGAAAGGTCAAGCGAGGATCCGCGCCGTCACAAGCCGCCGTTTTGGCGACCTATGAGAGCAAACCTTTGGCGTTGATTGTCGCGGACATGGCGAAGTTTTCTAATAACTACGTTGCCGAAATGCTCGTGAAAAATCTTGCGGCCGAGAACGGAGTGGTTCCGGCGACGATGCCGGCCGGAATGGCCCAGCTGGAAAAATATCTCACGGATGTTGGCTTCAAAAAGGGCGAGTACGCCTTTATCAACGCTTCTGGACTCTCGCGCGAAAATCGAATGTCGCCGGCGCAGCTCGGTCGTCTTTTAGAAGCCATGCGCGAAGACTTCACATCGTATCCCGAATTCCTCACCTCGCTGCCGATCGGTGGCGTCGATGGAACACTCAAGAGTCGCATGAAGAATACCGGAGCGGAACGATGGGTCCGCGCCAAAACCGGTCTCTTGAATGGCGTCGTGGGCCTTGCCGGGTACGCTGGCCGGTCCAACGGCACAGTGCGTACTTTCGCGTTCATTTACAATGGTGGTGGGCGCGAAGACCAGGCACGTGCTCTGTTTGACCGCATGGCCGCAGCCTTAGCGGAGGACTGAATTTCATGCGCAGATTCACTCTTGTTCTCATGATCGCCTCTTTCGCATCTGCTCTTGCGAGCGCACCGGCCTTCGCGACCGAGACTATCGCCGAGTCGGCGCCATCAGCGGCCGAGGAACCGGCCGGTCCATCGCCTGACTCCCAAAAGGAGATGGTTTCCACCGAGCCAATTGACGAGCCAGCGGACGGAAAGGACAAGGTCCCGGCGGCAGAGGTTGCAACAGACGAAGCTATCGGCACGAACTCAGAAACGCCGGCTTCGACTCCGATGCCATTGGCGGCGCCTGATTCGACATCGCCCGCACAAGCGAGCCCGAAACCTTCGATCAACGTGACCGCTCCGGAAGTGCAACCTGAACTTTCCCCGCCAGCGGCCGATCCCGTACCACCGGTGGTGACACCAGGAAAACCCGCACGCAGCGGGTTCGTACGTTTTTTTCGACGTTTTTTCGGCCTGGAAAAGGATGAGGAAAAAACGGGCGCGGAGCCTCCGGAGACCGAAGACTCACAGGCCGGTACTCCCGACCTTCTCACTCCCGAAGGCGATACCGGAAGCCCATCGGAAGAAGTTCTCTCCGAGGAATACCGCTCAGCTTC
Organism: Pseudobdellovibrionaceae bacterium; assembly: GCA_023701225.1. Taxonomy (GTDB): domain Bacteria; phylum Bdellovibrionota; class Bdellovibrionia; order Bdellovibrionales; family JAMPXM01; genus JAMPXM01. The sequence continues at coordinate 1,197 of JAMPXM010000006.1, forward strand.
GCGGGCCTGGGAGGCGCCAGAGTACTCCGGACAAGAGCGAGCATTGGACTGGAGCCCTGAGACGTTTCAAGTGCCGGCCGGTTTGCGCGCGAGAGTGGATTTTTGGAAAGCGATTTATTCGCGTTATTCCACGCACCAGGGTGTGCTGCACGACTCGGTTCACCTTCACGTCATTTACCAACCCATCGACTTCACTGAGATCATGAAGGAGCAGTCGCTGACACCCCGTCAGAAGGCCAAGAAGCGCGAGGGCCTCGTGGCGGCGCGCCGAAAAGAGTACGAAGAGCGGCTGCGGAGATTGGCGACGTTGAAGTCGGCGGACGGCTTAACCGGCGAAGACCTGCGCATATGGAAACTATTCGAATCCATTCAAGAGCCAGACAAGTTCGCTGCCGCCGCGAGGAGGGCGCGGGTTCGTTTTCAGTTGGGTCAGCGGGACCGTTTCGTTCTCGGTCTCTATTACTCTGGTCGTTACATCCGGGAAATGGAGCGGATTTTCCGCGACGCCGGATTACCGATTGAGCTGACGCGTCTTCCATTCGTTGAAAGTTCGTTTAATATTTTCGCGCGTTCGAAAGTCGGAGCGAGTGGCGTTTGGCAGTTCATGCGCCGAACGGCACGACCGTATATGCTGGTCAACAATCAGGTTGACGAACGAGATGATCCCATCGAATCCACACGTGCATCGGCTCGGATGTTGAAGGCCAATCATCAGATGCTCGGAGCGTGGCCGTTGGCGGTAACGGGATACAACCACGGGCCGAACGGTGTTGCGCGGATCGTGAAAAAAACGGGAACGCGGGACTTGACGGAAATTATCAACCGCTATTCATCGCGGACTTTCGGATTTGCGAGCGAAAATTTTTACGCCTGTTTTCTGGCCGCGTTAGAAGTGGAAAAAGACGCGCGTCGGTACTTCGGCGACGTGAAATGGAGCACGGCTTTCGATGGTGTCGAGATTCAAGTCTCACGCCCGATCGTTCATCGCGCTTTGTTGGAGTGGTATGACGGCGACGAATCCATGGCACGCTTACATAACTTCCACTTGAAGACCCCGGTTTTAAAAGGCCGAGTTCCGATTCCGCGAGGCACGTTTATTCGGGTTCCGCGAGCGAAGCGCGAGAAGGCTCTGGCTTATATGAATGGCACGATCGGGCTTCCGGACCAGGCCACCTTGTTAGGGGATCGGAATTTGAAACGATCAGCGGAAAGCGCCGCGGCGGCACATTCCGTGTCGGGGCCCACGCTCGCGGCCGACCGTGCGGAGGGACGTCGCCACCGCGTACGGTCGGGTGAGAGTCTTTGGACGATCTCACGTGACTACGGTGTCTCTTTGAAAGAACTCAAAGACGTCAATGATCTCAATGACCGTTCCGTATTGCGCCAAGGGCAGTGGCTCGAAATTCCTGACTGAGTCGGAGCGGCTGGATTCAGGGTGGGCGTTCGTGTTAGGTTGCTGTATGCCTTCGCGTCCCAGAAGTGAGGCCGGCACGGCCTTAATTGTCATTGATCAAGAGCCGATTCGTCGCCAAGCCGCGGACGAAGTCCATCGTCTCTTTCAGCGTCTACGCCAAGCGCGCCATCGAGTGGAAACATTTGAAGCCGTCGATCGTCCGGCTTTCGCACGATGGTTGCATTCGGAGTTTCATGAGTCGCTGCACGAGACTCAAAAGTTACAAGCGAAAGTGTTTGAAGCGGAAAGTTTGGTTCATGATGTGCAGATGATCCGTTTTGCCACCGGCTGCAGTTATTACCAAGCGTATGTCAATGTCATGGAACGTCGTCGTTTGGAAGAGCTCGTGGACGATGCGTTCGGTGAGGACTTTGGCGACGGCGATGAAAATGAACGTGAGGAGTCCTCCCGCGAACGTGCGAATCGAAACGGTCGGGCTCGACAAGAGTTCGAAGACGAGGATGAGAGTGACTTCGAGGATGACGAAGAGACGAGTTCGCGATCCTCTTCCGCTCGAGCGAAGGGTACGGGTGGCAATCGGATTGACGGCGACGACGACGGTGATGGAACGGATGAAGGGCTGCTGCGCAAAACTCGACGGGCCTTCGCCAGCGTATCGGATTCACTGAAACAGAAGTACCGTGAATTGGCGCGTCTCTTACATCCCGATCTGCGTTTTGGCGGTGATGAGTGGACTAATGATCTCTGGGCTCGCGCCCAGGCCGCCTATTCTGAGCAAAATGTGCGAGAGCTCGAGGATCTTCTGATTCTCAGTCGCGTTTCGTTGGGAGAGAACGCGGGCCAGGAGTCGATTTCAGATATGCAGAGCGCGACCCGATTTTTGAAAAAGTCCCTCGCCGCTGTTCGACGGCAGGTCACGCGATTGAAAAACGATCTTGCCTGGGACTTCAATGCTCTTAAAGATCGCACGCGTCTGCAGCGGAGAATCTCATATGATTTGGAGATGGAAAGCGACGAGCTGCGCGAGCGCTTGGATGTCTTAGAGGCGCAGCTCGCTCGTTGGTCCGTTCCTCCGCGTACGCGGGATCGTGGCACGAAGACGCGTCGCTCTCCTCGGCGTCGATCCTCTTGGGATCTCGACTTTTAATACGTCATACGCTGCCATTTTATTTCTGCGTCAGCGGACATGAAAATAGGCCTAGTAATGGTGGGCCCAGAGGCTCGATTCGCTCCGCGGGAGCCTCGTAGCGCTCAGTCACATATGGCAAGTCTTCTTCATTCATTTCCGATTTCAGATCCGAAACCGCCGGTCCGTTGATGAGCTTTCCCATGGGATCAAAGCGTGAACCGTGGCAGGGGCAGTCCCAGCTTTTCTCCGCTTCGTTCCAATGCACATAACAGCCTAAGTGCGGACAAACGGGTGAGAGCAGATGCATTTGCCCGACAGGGTCGCGATAGGCCGCGACCTTCTTGCCTCCGACGCGAACAAGTGCACCTTCGTTTTCGCGGATGGCGGTCATCGAGGGTTCCTCGGCGGGCGTCAAACGGTCCGAAATCAGGTGCGTCGGATAGTCGACGTTTTCGGAGAGGTAGGAGCGTACAGCTGCCCACGGCTTCACGCGAGTCGCATCAAAGAGCGGTTCCCAGGGATTGGACTGGCCAAGGATCATGTCAGAGAGAAGCATTCCAGCGACGGTTCCAAACGTCATACCCGTTCCCGAATATCCCGTTGCGACGTACACATGATCAGCAAGAGAATTGCGACCGATATAGGGGAGACCATCAACGGGGTGGATAATTTGGCCCGACCAGCGATCGGAGACCTGATCGAACACAAACCGTTCTCGGCACCAGGCCTCAAGCTTCTTGTAATGGGTTTCGGTGTGATCGTCCTGGCCGGTTTTATGATCTTCTCCCCCGACGATCAGGTAAATATCGCCATTGATGTCTTGGCGACGGATGTAGTGATATGGACGATTCATATCCCAGAAAAGATGATTGGACTCCCATGCGGGACGGCATTTGAAGGCGATCACATACGAGCGGTAGGCGGCGATTTTGCTGATCAAAAGGAACTTGTTCAAAATCGGCACGTTCGCCGCCACGATCACGTCTTTCGCGCGCACGGTGCCACGCTCTGTGATCACCTGGCAAGGGCTGCCGTCTTCGATTTCTAAAACGCGTGTGTTCTCGAAAACGAACGAGCCTCCCGCCGTGACTTCATTGGCCAAGGCGCTGATGTATTTCAGGGGATGGAATTGACCTTGATGATCCAAGCGCATGGCGCGTTCGATCCGAAAGGGCAATGGCGTATCGTAAACAAGCGAGTTCGGCACACTCAATTGAATGGCTGCCTCGGACTCCGCTTCCAAATCCTCGATGTCTTGAACATCTTCGGTGAACTTCCAGCCCGGTATTCGCATGAAGTCGCAGTCGATTCCATAGGAAAGTACATTGGCCTCGATCCGTTGAATCGCTTTACGGCTTGCCTGGCAAGCGAGGCGTCCGCCCTCGAGGCCAAACTTGGAAATCAGATCACGATAGGAGATGTCGAAGAGTTCCGTGAGATGCGCAGTCGTGTGCCCAGTCTCGCCCTGACCGACTCTTCCCAGATCAATCACGGCGACGCGCTTCCCGGACCGGGTCAATAAGTCGGCCGCGGTGAGTCCCGTGATTCCCGCACCGACGATTGCGACATCAACGGTGAGATCACTCTCCAGGCAAGGGAACCGCTTGACGGGGCCGGTCTTCAGCCAAAGCGATTGCGTCTGTGACAATTCATGGTGAATCAGTGGATGCGTCATCTGATGCGTCAATGTCGTACTCCTTTGGGGGGCCGCAATGGCCCAGGCGACGAGAAAACACACCCTAGCATTCAGGGCCTTTCACGCAGTTGGGAGTGGTTGAAGTTTTTGTGCACCTTCCATGATTGTCGAATGGCTGAGGCATCTCGCCCGGATGAAATTGGCATTCGCTTGCAGGTGCGTCATGGTGCGAGAGCAAAATTGGAGGCCAGGAGTCTCGATTGTTTTCGAAATTGCCACAAAACCACTTCGAAAAATCGCGCCTTTGTGACCTGACGTACATGAAAACAACACCTCATTGGAAGGTGCAAAGTCGTTGTCATCAGGGGCAAGGCTCCTCATGATCGCGTTCTGGATTTTGCTCTGGAGGGAAAAGCGGATGCAGACGCAATGGGCTGATAACATCAGTCGACTCAGTTATAATGTATTTCAAAATAACATCACGAGCGAAAGCGCCCCATTCCGGGTATCGACCGAGCAGACGAAAATCGTGCCTAAGCGAATACTGATGATCGATCCGGAGCCGGAAAGTCACGTGGTTGCACAGGACGTCCTATCGGCACATGGATATGAAGTGCTTTCCTCTTTGGATGTGAACGAGGCGGTCCAACTGCTACAGCGTCATTGTCGTGATTTGGATTCATTGGCGGGAATTTGCTGTGCGCTCGTACTTCCTGCGAATCGTGGGCTTCAGGTCTTCACGCAAATCCGCCAACTCGCGCGTCGAGTCCCGCTTTTTCTCCTAGCGTCGCATGAATCGATTGAAGCCGCTAAAACTGCTGTGCAGCTCGGAGCGGATGGCTATCTGCTGAAACCGTTCCGAGGCATAGAGCTCCTTTCGCGCTTGGAGCCCAACGTCGAACATCGGGAAATGGAGAGTGTCGACCGTCCGGCTGGCCAAGTTCGAGAGGTGGTTCGATCATCGGATCCGCTCGAATCTTTGATTGGCACCGCTCCAGGCATGCAGAAAGTGTTTGCCCTGATTCGGAAGGTCGCGCCCAGTGATGTCAATGTGCTGATTACAGGAGAGAGCGGATCAGGAAAAGAAATGGTGGCCGCGGCGATTCATCGTTGTAGTCCGCGGGCGAAGAAGCCATTCGTCGCGATCAATTGTGCGGCCATTCCCAAGGACCTTCTTGAATCCGAACTGTTCGGACACGCGAAGGGAGCATTCACGGGCGCACATGCGTCTCGGCGTGGTTTATTTGAAGAGGCACACGAAGGCACTGTTTTACTGGATGAGATCGGCGATCTTCCCCTGCCTCTGCAAGCGAAAATTCTTCGTCTTCTGCAAACCAAAGAAGTGAGACCGCTCGGTTCGAACACCGTGAAAGAGGTGAACGTGCGTATTATTTCGGCTACGCACAAGAACCTCAAGAGCCTCATTCAGAAGACGGAGTTTCGCGAAGATCTTTACTATCGACTGAACGTCATGCCCATTCACTTGCCGCCGCTTCGAGAGCGTCGGGAGGACATTCCGATACTGGCGAGGTATTTTTTTAAAAAACACTCCGCGGTTGTCGGCCGTCGGCTGATCGGATTCAGTCGTTCCGCCTTGCAAAAGCTCCAATCCATGACATGGAAAGGAAATGTTCGGGAGCTGGAGAACACCGTGGAACGGGCGATGGTCTTGGCGGATGGCGGCGAAATCGAAGACAAAGACATCCTCGTCGACGAAAGCGACATGCCGATGGGATCCGAGGCACAGGATTTGCTCAATAGCGGATTGAGTCTTCGTGACATCGAACGTGAATATATCAAGCATATTTTGGTCAAAACGGGGAACCGCAAAGAAGCGGCGACAAAAATTTTAGGAATCGACCGGAAGACACTGTACCGAAAAGAAAAGTTATATGGCCTACGCTCGACCCTTTCCCATTAGTGTCGAGCGCGGCTCGGAAGCTCTTCACCGTCAGGGCAGGGTTTAGTGCCGGCCGAGTAAGCTCCGTAGCAAAGGCCATTTTCGTTGGCGATGGCAAAGAACTGTAGCGTGCGTTTGACAGGAATGTTCCGTGCTTTGGGAAAGTCGTCGTCCATTTTTCGACTTCCAGTGGGTCGTCGATTATGCTGCTTCTGTTTCCGCTAGCCAAATATCAAGCTGTGTCTGGAGGCTCATCCACATGCGAGGATTTGTTTTGAGAACCTTACTAATGAGAACTGCAAAGTCTGCGCTCATTGCGCGCTTTCCGTTGATGATTTCGTTGAGCTTAGTTTGCATTGTTGATTTCTTGATGCGGCTTTTGGAGGCGGCAACAAGTTGCTCAGCAAAGTGAGATTGGGTGTATCCGAGTTCACCCAGCCAAAGATCCTTTAGAATTTCACCAGGGTGAGACGGTTTGCGCGTAGGCCGCTCTTTTTTTATTTTCCCCATTGACCTGATCTCCTTAGTGATAATCTTCGATCTTCACATCGAAGAACTCTTTTTGTCCGAAGCGAAACGTAATACGCCAACCCGAGGTCTTGTGAATGTCGATCGCCCATTCTCCCTTTCGAGCGCCGCGAAGAGGATGAAGACGAACGCTGGGCGGAAAACCTCCCGAAACCAAATCGTCAAGAGAATCGACTGCCTCCATAACCTCTAGCAGATGCACGGCTCGTTTCCAGAACGGCCTGGGTAATTGGCGAGTACAGCCATGATGGAAAAGCTCCGCGGCAGCTTTATTGCCAAAATCTCGTATCAAGCCGGCTCCTGATCAACAGATTATACTATATTACGGTTAATCAGTAAAGACGTAAAGTCAATCCCCGGGTTTGTGTAGGGACTTTCTTGAATTTGGCACGGTGCTCAAATGAGGCGCCCCTCGGGCACACAGTTCAGACTTCGGGTTCTGGCACCGGTTCCGGAGTCGTTCCCGTGTCGGGTGTTGGTGTCGGAGTCGGAGCCGCATCCGGTTCCGGTGGCGGAGGCTCGTCGCCCGTCGGAGGTTTCGCTCTGTAGGGGCAAACTTTCATGTCTTGTCGGACGAAGCTCTCGCGCAGCCGCCGAAGATCCGATACTTGCGCTTGAACCAAACGCGGTCCGTCCGAATTGATATCCAAACCCGCGGTGCCATTGACGGAAGATACGCTCACGGCAAGTGCGGAAGGATGCGCGGCGAGGGGCCGCATCGCGTGCTCCAGATAGCTTGCGTCCACTTCAGCTGTCGCAGATTGAGTCAAGAAGTCAGCCGGTCCCCATTGCAAGGATTGGGTTTTCTCCACTTGGATGGATTTGTAGTTTGGACAGAAATCCATGGCAGAGTAGCGGGAGCGGATTCGCAATTCGCGTGCGGCGACCCATTCGAACTCAAGTGTCATGGAGTCTTTCGTGGGATCGTTCACGTCAACGGCGGTCCCGAGCCGAATGGACGTCGGCGAAAATGCGCGGATGGTCCAGTCTTGTGCTCCGACATTTGGTTCGGTGATGCGGACGTTCGCACAGGAGTTCTGCTCGATCGCGCCGATTTCGTTTCGAAACTCAGCCATTTTCAATTCAGAAAATTCAAACGAAGCGAAGGCGAGGACGGATAAAAAATTGGTTCGAGGTTTTGAACCATCCTCATTGAGATCTGAAGGTTGAAGCGAAATCGTATGGCGTCTGACTCCGGTGTCCGACGGCAACGCCCGGAGACGCGTAAAAAAATCCGCGACATCTGGACAGCCTTCTTGCCTGAGAAGAATTGAAACGTCATGCCCAAGGACGGTGGTCGTCGTGGAGCCTTTGTCTTTGGTACTTTCGGTCAAACTCAAAATTCCTTTTTGGGACGAACAAGACAACAGACCGCACACGAGGGCTGCGGAAAGCATCGTCGAATATGTCACGAGTCGTTTCATTGGTTCCCTTCTCCTTGATGAAGTGGCGCGTTCAGTAAGATCGACGCCGATGTCGCGGAAAAATTAAGGGTTGTCATGACCCGACGGTCAATCCGCGTCTCAAGGGAGGATGACGGTCCATCAGCCGATCTTGAAGACATTTAAAAAAGTCCAACTTGCCCCGGCCGGCGGAACCGATTGCGTGAGTCCTGCGAAATTCATGCAGCTGACTTCACATCTCTGTGAGGAAATAAAAATAAGTGTCTCCGCTGAAGAGTCCGAGTGCCTCTTGTCCGTGCAGTCGTGAGAGCTTTGGGGCAAATCGGAACACACAGACGGAAATTTGGATCTGAAGTACGTGCGTCGCTTCCGTCCGAACTCTCCGCCAATTGACCGTCTACGCTAGGGCGATGGAGCGAAAAACACGCGACATTGAGCTCGATTATTACGGTTGGCCTAATGCTTGCTCAAGGCCCTTGGCATCGAGCTTACCGAGTTTATCGGTATTCTTAAACCCAAGGAGGAAGTGATGTTCCTGAAAAAAACCGTACGTTCTGTATTCGCTTTGCTCGCAGTGATGACTTTCGCTGCTTGCTCGTCCAAGTCGGGTTCTCAACCTGGGGCAGTCGCGGCGGCTCAAGGCCCAGCGGCAGCCGCTGAAGGTGTTTTTGCACGCGCGACAGTTAGTATCGCATCGATCACGGACGCGTCTGGCGCACAGTTGAAAGACGCGGACCTAGAAACGATGGCAGCCAACCCCGCGCTGCGCTCCGCGCGTGAAGTGACAATGGCGCACATGTCGCGCGAAGGAGGATCGTATTTCATTGATCTGCGGACTCCGGCTGAGAGCGTCGCGAAATTCCGTGGCGATTCCACGTTCGTGAATGCGGAACTGGTCGCGAGCCGTGTGGAAATGCCCGGTGCGATCGCGTCCGCCAGCTTCGAGGGCGAAGTCGTTCGCACGTTGACGGTCTCAATCCCCGGTGAAAAAGCGGTCCATGTCACTTATGCATTTGTCCCGATGCAAGATCAGGACAACGGTCAGGATCAAGGACAAGGGCAAGGGCAAGATCAGGGCCAAGGCCAAGATCAAGATCAGGGTCAAGAGCAACAGCAAGAACAGCAGCAGCAGCAACAGCAACAGCAAGAGCAGCAACAGGAGCAGCAGCAAGAGCAAGAGCAGCAGCAAGATGTGAAAGACGAAGGTAAGGACGAAGGCAAAGACGAAGGCAAAGACGAAGGTAAAGACGAAGGCAAAGACGAAGGTAAAGACGAAGGCAAAGACGAAGGCAAAGACGAAGGTAAAGACGAAGGCAAAGACGAAGGTAAAGACGAAGGTAAAGACGAAGGCAAAGATGAAGGCAAAGATGAAGGTAAAGATGAAGGTAAAGACGACGGCAAAGAAGAAGGTAAAGACGCGAAATAAATTTCCGAATCAACGTCTGAGCGGGGGTCCGCACTCCGTTCAGAAACTTACAGAACGTCACTCATTCCCGATTGAATGAAGGACGTGCGGTCGAGGAGGTGATGAAGAGTCACCTCCTCTTTTTTTGGGGGGGAACATGTATCGCTCAGTTTCTTTCATTCGCTATCTGATCGTCGGTCTTATTTTCATTTTCAATTGCGCGGCGGTGGAGGCTGCTCGTGCAAGCCAAGAGGAAATTCGTGACGTTGGCGAGCATGGGCTCGGATCGATGACGGCGCCCCTGGATGTGCGTCAATATCTTGTTGAGTTCCATAAGAACCCACGGCGCATCATGACCGCGAGGCTTGTGAAACGTGATGAAGATGGAGTCGTCGTTCATTCCACACAGAGTCTTTTCTCGGTCAGTGATATTCGCTCAGGAAAGTATCGAGTGTTCAGAGATGAAGTGCGCGCGCAGATGTGTCAACGCGCCGGAGTCGACTGTGCCGGGAAAGCGAGTTCAGAGGGAGTGGATCCCATGGTTTCGCCGGGTGAGAAGGATTCCATCGAGCAGTTTCTGACGACCATGCGTATTCTCCGAGAGCCAGCCGAGATGGAGCAGCTCGGGTTGATCCATCACACGCTTCAAGTGTCGCCCTGGTCGGATTCATTCTGGCCCGTGCAGAAGGGACTCACGGGGCGGCGTTTCGCGGACGGTGGTTATCCGAACAGTAAGTCTTGGTCGGACAATTTCGCATATATCAACGCGCGCCCGGCGTGGACGATTGCGCCCGACAACATGTCTCCCGCCGAGAAGTACGATTACCTGGTGGGTGATCGTTCATGGAAAATGACTCACTGGGTTTGGAACAAAGGTCAGAGATACATGAACCGGTATGGTTTCGTCCCGAGTTGGACAGGCCTTTGCCATGGTTGGGCGCCGGCTGCGATCATGACTCCATTGCCGAAACAGACGGTCACGCTCAAAGCCTACAATGGCGGCTCCGTGACATTCCTGGCGTCCGATATCAAAGCCTTGGCGTCCCAACTTTGGGGTGAAGCTCCGCCGATCGTGCGTTTCGCTGGAGCGCGCTGCAAGAAGTTCAATCCCCGTGAGGACGAAGTCGGGCGGATCACCGATCCCAACTGCTATGACATCAATCCGGGAACTTTTCACATGGCGCTCGTTAATCAAATGGGAGTCGCGAAACGCAGCTTCGTGATCGATTCGACCTTTGATTTTGAAGTGTGGAATTACCCGATGTACGCCTACCAATATCACTATTTCAATCCGCAAACATTGGCGGTCTCGAAATCAATCTCGGGGAGTGTGGTGTCTCGGGATCGCTTCACGATCGACAAATTCAAGCGTTACCGGAATCCAAAAACGAAATCGTTCGTCGGTATCGCGATGGATGCGACTTATGCGATCCCCACTCAGCCTTCGCGCAAAGTCATCAATCGCCAAAGTTATCACACGGTTCGCTACGTGTATGACTTGGAGCTGGACGAGAATGGCGTCATTGTCGGCGGCGAGTGGTATTCGAACTTTCATCCTGATTTTTTGTGGAACCCAACACCCGAGAGTCGAGCGATGTCTCAGGTCGAAAAGAGCCGTGAGACGCCACTGCAATGGGACGGCGACGGCGCGATCTCCGACGAAGTCCACGAAGCCGCGATGCGAGCCTCCGGTCGTGGAGAGCCGCTGGCCGTCGTGATCGAACGTCTCGTACAATTGGCGGCCACGGTGCCCACCGAAACGACTCCTGCGAATTCCCAACCGGCGGCTCCCGCTCGCGATTGAACAGAACTTTTGATCTTATTTCGGGCGCGCCTTCACGGCGCGCCCGCCGAACTTTCTCCACGTGTCGGAACAAGGCGTGGCAATCCATCTCAGTTGAAATCAAAATGTTCAAACATGTGGTGTTTTGCCGCGATCGCGTTTTCGAACCCGCATGCGATGAGCGTCACTGCGCCACAGTTGTATTGATGGATTGAATTTCGTGAGTTAGGCGCAGCCTGACTGCCAGATTCAAATGAGAGCACATACAAAAACCTACAAATTTGTCGGGTCGACTCGACTCGCTTCATATGCATAGATGAATGAAATTATTTTTCTGTGAAGTTCTGGGCACAGAACAACGAGCAATTGTTTCGATTTCATCATGGAGGTGCCATGAAGCATAAGGTTGTGCTTTTCACAGCGTTGTTGGGTTTGTCCGCCTGTTCATCCGGCGGTGGAAGCGGAGGAGCAGCTCCCGTCACGACGTGCTCTGCGTCGGGGGAAGCTGCAGTTAACAAAGTGCAAGTGGGAGATCCGGGCGTTACATTCGACCCGAATACCAATTTCGCTCTTGCCCTGAAAACGTCCACTGGAGCGGACAAGGAAATTCCGGCAGGAACGAAGCTGACTGCTGTCGTTCGTAATGCGTGTGAGCAACCAGGTCCCATCACGACGGATGTTGAGAGAGCCGAAGAAGCGGCGGGACTGCCGGGTGTTCGTTCCTATGCATATGTTTTGATGCGTTCGATGACGCGCTCCGAGCTTGAGCGGCTTGCCGAGCAAGATGAATGTGTCGAACGACTTGCCGATTCGACGATTGATTATGCCTCGTCGTTGCCATCGGATCCTCTGGCGAAAAGTCAGGGTCATTTGGCTGCCCTCGGCGGTTCGGATGCGTATCCCGTATTTTTCGATCCGACGCTCGGAAAACGAAAGCCGGTCGTGATCGCGATTGTGGACACAGGTGTGGACATCGATCATGAGGATCTTCGTGAAACACTTTGGGTGAACACGGACGAAGTGCCGGGCAATGGCATCGATGATGACAAGAACGGCTATATCGATGATGTGAATGGCTTCAATTTCGCCAGCAAGATCGGCAATCCAAAATTGCAGGGCACATGGAAAGGAAACTACCATGGGACGCACGTGGCTGGATTGGCGGCGTCAAAGGGATATAACGGAAAAGGCGTCAGCGGCGTGATGGGCGCGGGCGCGAAAGTCATGGCACTGAATGTGTTCGGCGCGGATCCAGGTGCCTTCAGCTATCATACAGAGAATGCGATTCGTTATGCCGCCGACAATGGCGCGGACGTGATCAATCTGAGCATCGGTGGCAGTTCCGCTTCCGCGAGTTACAAAGCCGCGATTCAATACGCGGTCTCAAAAGGCTCGAGCGTATTTGCCGCAGCCGGAAACGAGCGCCGCACATTAGGCCCAGATTACTTTCTGACTCCCGGCGCCTACGGAGAGTCGATCACGGGTATGATGACGGTGGGCTCGGTGGATTCCTCCGACAATGCGTGGAGTGCTTATTCCAATTACAGCCCGACGTACGTGGAGATCGCGGCGCCCGGTTCGCAGGATTCTTCCAATTACGTGGGCTTGCTGTCGACGATGCCGAAAAACGCATACTCGCGCCTGCAGGGAACGTCGATGTCGACACCGGTGATGTCGGGCGCTGCAGCTCTCGCGATTCAGCTTTTGCGTGCTCGCGGATACGCGGCCACTCCGAATCGCATCGAGACGATCATGAGCGAGTCGGCCATTGCCGTGGCGGAGCTCGCAAAGAAAGTGAACGGTGGACGTATCTTGAATTTGAAATCATTGGCGGACTATATCGCAAGCCGTTATCCGAAGCGGGCGGCGCCGGAACCAGGAGTCGATTTGAGTCCAGGAGAAGGATCCGCGCCGTTAGTTCCCTGTACTTAACAGATTGGGCCGAGCATGACGTGACATACGTTCTTCGCTCGGCCCTCTTCTTTTCACGATTGTATTCACGATCAGGTCTGGCGCTTTTTGGGCGCGACGGTCAATACCTCCGGCGGCGATCCAATTGAACGGCAATGGTTTCGATCGTCATATCTCCCATGATTTGCAGCTCAAGCGTGTTCACGCCCCAGCCGAGTTCGCGGTTGCCCGTGACGTGGAGATAATATTCCTGCGGATATGTGCCGACGGACATGATCGCGCTATTGGGTTGAAAGTTCGTGCGCAATTGCAGAGTGCCGTATCCAAACCGGCTACGCGCACGGACGATGACATATTCCACGTCGCGGCCGTTGTAGATCGACGTGATTCCCATGATGCTGCGCAGATCGAGAATCTGATAACCCGTGAAGTTCATGTAGAGATTGCGCGCAAAGAAATCCTGCTCATAGCCACCGGGCGGAGGATAATGCGGTGGCGGTGTTGGGTACGGATACCGCGGCGGCGGAACTGGCCGAGGGTATCTCGGTGGCGGACCCGGGCGCGGGCGACGGTGCCTCGCATCTGGAACAGGCCTCGGCCGATAAGTTGAGTGTTCGGAAGGGCGCGGCAACGTGGCCACATGGCCACCTCGGCCGTGATTGGCCATTGCCCGCTGGGGCAATGCCGTCGATACGACCAACGATCCTGTGAAAATAGATCCCACCAAGAGCAACGAAAGGGATGTCGATTTCATTTCTCCCCCAAATCAAAAAGTGGATCAGCAGGCGCGAAAAGACACCAAGCTGAATAGAAAACTCATGCACAGCAGGCAAGTAGCAAGCTGTGTACCAGCAAGATTGGGAGCAGAGAGACACCAGTGATCGCTTTCAAGCAAAGAAGAGAAGGTTCGTTCGGAGCGGAGAGTTACGGATTTGCCGAGGCGGGCGGCTTGGACAACGAGGGATTTTGACACACAGCCGAGAGGAACTTCAGAGACTCCAGGACAAAGTCCGGAAGACTGCCACGGAAGCCGGAGCCGGAGGCAAATTTGTAAATCATTTTTTCGCGAACCGTCTGACAGGATTTTTTGGAATTCAGATCAGCTTTGCTTTCAAACAGGGGTTCCAACGCCACTTGAAAGCGAATCGCCGAATCAGTTGGCTCTGGCTTCGCGTTGTTAGCTTCTTGCAAGTAGGATTCGAGATCATCGATCGCTACACGGCGGGCCGGCCAATTCTTTTCCGCCATCACTGTCTGTGTCGTGGAGCGGATCTTTTCAAGCACGGCGTCTGTCGTCGTTGAAATGGCTTTCACAGTCGTCTTCGAGTGGCCTGGTACAAACGTGGGCGCAGAAGACGAAGCGGCGGCATTTTCGTTCGCCCAAGCGAAGGGATGAACGAAAAACGCGAGTTTCAGGAAGACTGCAATCATAATCATTCGACGCATGAGTCGATCCCCTTGTGTCGAATTGTCGGATTTTCCTTCTTGATCATCTCGAGGTCATTGTCGACCTTGTCGGCGAACGTGCGGACGCCGTCTTTTCCGGATGCATTCCAGCCTTCCGTTTGTAAAGCGGCTCGGAAGTCTTCGGCGCCCTGAAAACTCATCCCTTTGGTCCGTCTGAAAGCGGTCTGCATATTGCCGATGCCCCAATTGTGACAGACAGCAACGAGGTCGTAGAAAACGCGCTTTCGATCCGCATGCGCGAGGGGGGAATTCGGATCTTTTCGAATGGACGCGATACGCGAAGCCACTCGTGATGAAACCAATTCCCGATAGGCGAGCGTCTGACATGAGTTTAAGTTGCTGAGACCAATAATCATGTGCACACCGATCGCATCGGGATGCGTGACTGAACATTTCCACGTCGTCGATTTGAAGCGCGTGTATGTGTCCACTTGAGCTTTGAACGGAGCACACTCGGGTTTGTCGCGGACCGCGTCCCAATATTGGCTGATACCCCAGTTCGGATTGGTGAAGTCCTTGACGGGACTCGTAGTGAGCTGCATGAAGCCGTTTCCGATGTGGCTCGTCGCATTCATATTCCAGCCGGATTCGTGGTTGATCAGAGCGAAAACGAATTCCGAATCCAAGGTCAAATGCTCTTTGGACGCGTTCTGCGAGCCCGTCGGATCCATGCATTTGAGCGCGGCATTGGACCATTCGTACAGAAAGTTGACTAACTTTGGAGTCGGACAGTGCGGCTGCGCTTCTGGCCGGCCCTGGCGTCGGTTGCCGTTCTGCGGAGTGCTTTCGGGCGAAGCGCACGTACTGAAGTTATTGCTGGAGCGATAGCTGTGTCCCCGCTGGAGAGACCGAGCGATACATTCGCGCCTTATTTTTTGAAACGGCATGTTCTGCGTGACCAATTGGCTTTCGCCCATGTCGGGATGGAAAATTTCTTTCAGGCGTGCATTCGCCAATGGATTGAGAACGGACAGTTTCTGCGTGAGTTGCGCGAGCACGCCCATCACATTTTGAGAGCGGCTGCGAAGAGAGCATGTCAAACAGGTCTCCAAGTCCGCGAGAGCTGCGGCTTGTGCAGTGGGCGAAACGGGGAGTCGGGGAAGTTCCAGGTCCTTTTCGTAGTACCGGTCCGATCCGTCCAGGCGGCATGCACGCAGGGCGCGCGGGTCTTCGATGCGTCCGAGAAGAGGATCGGTGATGTCAGGGAGTTTGAACTCCGAATTGTGTGCGAACGGAGTCGCAACTCCCTCTTCGGTATAGTTCACAAAGCAAATCTCGAGGTCACATTCCGGCGTCGTTCGCAGCTTCGTTTCGATATCGACTGCGTTCGCGGTCGAAGCGATATTTGTGCGAGCGTGTCTCGGAGCGACTGCTTTGACTTTCGTTTTCGGCTTCGCCTTGCCGGATACGGCCTTGCGTTGGGCCGCCAACGCTAACTCTGGCCAATGCGTGGACAGACCCAGCGTGAACACCGCGGTGAGCAAGACGAGAGTCTGGGTTTTCAATCGAATTCGACCTAACATCGCACGCTTTATCGGTCTCGCGCGCGAGGCCGTTGAGGGCTTAATGTCTGGTTTTCACCTTTGAATTTTTGGTTTGAACGGATCTTAACTGTTGGAGCGACCACGCTACGGCGGCAAGGATCGCCAGCAGGCTCAGAATGATCGAGAGACTCCAGCCGCCAAGGGTCGGTCCTCTGTCGTCGCCACGAAACATCTCCATCACGATTCGACCAAAGCCGTGCGCCAAGACCCACACGGCGAACAGTAAACCGGGATTCGACAGCCAGATCGGTTGAGACCTCGGGCGCTTGGCTGGAAGTTGCCTGGTGCGGCGTTTCTCGAGCCAGAGCAATCCGCACATGGTCGAGAGTTCCCAGACGACGGCAAAAGCTTGTGTCGGATAACGAAACTGCGTTCCCGACGCGAGCGTACAAACCGCGCCATGGCAGCAGCCCGTGAGAAGGCACGCCACCCGACCAAGAGCGTAGCCGCCGGCCGCGATCGGCGCGAACACGTCTAGCCACGGGCCTAAAGTCCAGCCGCGCCATTTTAAAAATCCCACACCCGCAGCGAAGCCGCCGAGCGCTCCCCCGTACCAAACGAATCCGCCCTCCCAAAACCGCCAAACGCGTTGGGGTTCGGCCAAATAAATTTCCGGAGCTTCATAAAGGATATGCAGACCTCGCGCGCCGAGAAATCCAGCGACCATCACGACGAACGCGGTGTCCATTGTGGTCGTTCGCGGCAAGCCCGCGGCCTCGGATCTTCGACTCAGCCAGATCACGGCAACGCAGAAGGCAAAACTGATGATGAGGTAATACGTGGGAATCGCAAACGCGTCTCCCTCTTGCAAAACGGGCACTTGCAAAAGGGGCCACCATCCGCTCGTTTCAATCACCATGTCCAGATCCTCGCAAACAAGGGACCCGTCTCAAGACGCCCTTTCTCAAGGCGCCACATTTCAAAACGTCACATTTCAAAACGTCACAGTGCACGTCCTCATGGGGAAACGTCTGCCGTGGGCTCTCGAAATTTGGAGAATTCGAGGTGGATCAAAATCCCGACGCCGACGACGATACCGATGTCTGCGACATTGAACGCCGGCCAATGGTAACCCTTGACGTGGAAATCGAGGAAATCAACGACATGGCCTAGGCGAAGGCGATCGATGTAGTTGCCAATCGCGCCGCCGAAAACCGAGGAGAGAGCCACGATACCGGCGCGATCGCTATCGGCGAAAGTTCGCATCAGGGCCAGAATGACGAGCAAGGCGATGGGTGGCATGCTCAAAAAGAAAATTCGACGCAATTCATCCTTCGCCTGCGAAGCATCGTCGCCCCTGGCGAAAATACCGAACGCAGCACCCGTGTTATGCACGTGCGTGACGTTGAAAAAACCAGGGATGACGACGATATCTTCCGCCGCTTGATATTCGGTCGGCGGCTCCAGGTGGGTCAGGACCCACATTTTCGTCAATTGATCCGCCGTGATCACCGCGCCGGCGATCGCGCACAAAAGCAAATACTTGATTTTCATGCCAGAGCCTTCGCGCATTTGGGGCAAACGCCGGGGAAGCGAGCGTCCGAGCCGGTCTTCTCGTCGAAGTACCAGCAGCGCTCACACTTCTCGCCGCTCGCTTGACCAGTTCTTACGAAATAGCTTCCCATTTTCAGTTCCACTTGGGAAACGATAAAAAACTCGCTGAGCAGGCTTTCATGGCGTTTGAGCGTTTCGCCGCGCAGTCCGTCGGCGGTCACGGTGACTTTCGCATCCAGACCGCTGCCGATGACTTTCTCACGTCGCAGCTCTTCCAGAGATTTTGAAACATCGGCCCGGACCTCAAAGAGCTGGGCGATGTCGCTAGCGAGTTTCTCGTCGTCCCATTCCGGTCGCGGACGAGGCATGTCGGTCAGGAATACGCTTTCCGCTTTTTTGCCTGGAATGTAGCTCCACGTCTCCTCGGCGAGGAACGACGTGATCGGCGCCATGAGCCGCGTCAGATGGTCGAGCAACGTGTACAGAACCGTCTGGGCGGAGCGGCGTTCGATGCCGTCTTTTTTCCAAGTGTAGAGGCGGTCCTTGAGCATGTCGAGGTAGCCGGCCGAGAGGTCCACGGTGAAGAACAAGTTGAGCGCGTGGTACACCTTATAGAACTCGTAGGCTTCGAAACCGTCATGGACCGTGCGGATCAGTTCGTTCAAACGGCCCATCGCCCAGCGATCCAGAGGCGTCAACTTTTCAAACGGAACCATGTGCTGAGTGGGATCGAAGTCCGGGATATTGCCGAGCAGGAAACGCATTGTATTGCGGAAGCGCCGATAGGTTTCCGTGACCCGCGCGAAACCTTCTTCATTAGCCGATGTGTCTTGACCGAAGTCCTCGTGCGCCGCCCACAGGCGCAAGATCTCGGCGCCTTGCTTGGTCCATACCTTTTCCGGTTCGACGGCATTGCCGGCCGATTTGCTCATCTTCACGCCTTTGGAAACGAGAACGAAGCCGTGCGTGACGAGCGAACGAAACGGTGTTTCTCCGTGCGAGCCGAGAGCCGAAAGCAGCGAGGTCTGGAACCATCCGCGATGCTGGTCGCTTCCCTCGAGATAAATGTCGGCGGGAACCTTCAAGCCTTTGCGCCGTTTCTGAACGGCCGCATGGCACACGCCCGAGTCAAACCACACGTCGAGAATGTCGAGACCGCGGCGGAATTCCGTGTGACCGCAAGATCCGCATGCATGACCTTTTGTGAATTCGCTCTCCGGGTGGCGATGATAGGCTTCGATACCATCTTCTTTTTCCATCGCATCGGCGACGCGGTTCATGACATCTGCGTCGGCCAGGGCCCAATCGCACTTTTTGCAATAAAAGACTGGGATCGGCACACCCCAAATCCGCTGGCGCGAGAGCACCCAGTCAGGGCGATTTTCAACCATTCCTCGCAGGCGGTTTTCCCCCCATTCAGGAATGAACTTGATCTCGCGTACGATTTTGAGCGCCTTGTCGCGAATGTTGTATTCTTTTTTGTCCATCGCCATGAACCACTGCGCGGTCGCGCGGAACATGAGCGGTGTTTTCGATCGCCAATTGTGCGGGTACTGGTGTTCGAACATCTTGTGAGCGAGCAGCTTGCCGTCGGCCTTGAGGCGTTCGACGACGAGAGTGTTCACATCCCAAATGCTTTGTCCTTCGTACTCAGGCACGTCTTTCGTGTATCGGCCAGCGGGATCGACCGGGCTATAGATCTTCAAACCGTACTTCAGGCCAACCTGATAGTCTTCTTGGCCGTGGCCAGGTGCTGTGTGCACGATGCCGGTGGCGTCCATCGTGACATGATCGCCCAGCACGAACAGCGAGGGACGATCATAAAACGGATGACGGGCCTCCATGCGTTCGAGGTCGGTCCCTTTGACTGTGACGCCGATGGAAACCAGTGAGAGTCCGGTTTCTTTTTCCACCGACTCCTTGAGGTCGCGCGCGATCATCAAAATGTCGCTGCCGCTGTCGAAGAATTCATAAACAAAATCCGGATGAACCGCGACGCCGAGATTGGCGGGTAAAGTCCACGGTGTTGTGGTCCATATGACAACCGAGACGGGTTTTGCGTTCGCGGCTTTGGCGAGAATCGGACTCAGTTTCTCCAAGCCGGATTTCATAGCGAACTTCACAAAGATCGAGTGCGATGTTTTCGGGTGATACTCGACTTCCGCTTCGGCCAGAGCCGTCTGCATCGCCGGACACCAATACACCGGCTTTTCGCCGCGATAGAGGACGCCGTTCTTCAAGGCGCGCGCAAGTTCACGAACCTCTTCGGCTTCGTACTCCGCTTGCATCGTCAGATAGGGATTTTGCCAATCCGCGAGAATGCCCAGCCGCACGAACTGTTCGCGCTGCTTGTCGATCCACTTGTTCGCTTCTTGGCGACACAGCGCGCGGATGTCTGCATCGGTTTTCTCTTTCCGTTTCGGGCCGAGCTCTTTGGTGACCTTGTGTTCGATCGGCAACCCATGACAGTCCCAACCGGGGATGAACACGGCCGAATGACCCGACATGTTTTTATACTTGATCACGAAGTCTTTGAGGCACTTGTTGAGAACGTGGCCGATGTGAATATTGCCGTTGGCGTAGGGTGGGCCATCGGGCATCGAAAAGTTCGGCCGGCCATCGTTCTTGGCGAGGATGCGTTCGTAGAGCTTTGTCCGCGTCCATTCGGCGATCATCTGCGGCTCGCGCTCAGGTAAATTCCCTTTCATCGGGAACTCAGTCGCTGGCAGCTGGATGGTGTCTTTATAGTTGGGCTTCTCTGGTGGCGTCTGCGAGGTCGTAGACACTGGGCTCTCCACGGAAAATAAGAAGTGGAAAAGCTCTTAAGTTAGCAGGTTTCTGACCTTTTTGTAAGCGAGTGCGACCATCATATTGAGGACCTCGGTATCCGAGCTCAGATTTAGCGCCGTTTTGACTTCCTGAATCATGGCCTGGGAACTCGCATTGAGCTGTTCTACGGGAGAGCCGCCTGCGGCCGAGGTCACGGTCACGGTCGTCGTCGTTGCCGTCGAAGTCGTCGTCGCTGTCGCGGCGACAGACGAATTGACAGACGAATTGACAGACGAACTGACGGACGGGCCGGCAGACGGGCCTGTCATCGGGCCCGATGACAGGCCGACGGAGGAAACCGAGGGCGACACGTTCGAATGACCGGGCGAATGACCTATCGGTGCGGCCGCCGTTGCGGGAGACGCCAGAATCGGCTTAGCCATCGGAGCTTGGAAGCTCGAAGGCGCAGGCGTGGCTTCACGTGGCCTCGGCCCAAGTTCAAGCGCAGTAGGCAAGGGGACCGCGGGACGAAACTGTGGTCGCGATTGTGGCGAGAGTTGGTGGGGCCTTGGCACTTGGGATTCGAGAATCGGAGTCGCAAGCGTCTCGCCGGGCTCGCTACGATCGAACTGTTTTAAGCCTTCAGCGAGGTTTTTTAAGTCATTGACGAAATTTTGGGATGTCACAGGAGCGTCAGCCTCCGGGGATGCATGACCGTAGCGTTGCGCGCGCAAATAAAGCCCGACCAGCGCATCTGGTGATTGCGCGAGCCTTTTGATCGATTCCGGCTGGCTTTGCAGCCAGTTGAACGCGACCGCGAGGATCTCTCGCGTGTAAGCTTGAGGAGGCAATGTCGGGCCATTCGCCATAGAGGGAGCGAAATTACAGGTGCTGAAAGGGCCGAGCAAACGAAAAGCTCGATGTGATGATCAATTCAGCACACCAAAAGAAAAACTTCGCGCGCCGAAAAAATCTATGATTGACATAAGTTACATCTCTTCTCCGTTTTATGGGGAAGAGATATCCACATTCGGTGTGCTTAAACTATAAGCACACCGAATGTGCAACAGATGTTCGCCGGACGAGCCGTGTCTTATCGCCTCTGCGAAGGAGCCGCGTACAATTGATTGAAGGGCAATCCGCGGAAATAGGACGTATATGTGAGGTTTCTGGGATCGTTCGCCTTTTTCAACGTGTATTTCACTTCAACCGGGTATGGGTTCGTATCCGCCACGCTCTCGCATTGGCTCGCGCTGCGATCCACGATCGAGAGAATTTCCAAATTGCCGCCCACCGAACGTTGATCGTTTTTGGCAACGTAACGAATCGTTCCGCAACCGCCATCCGTTTTGACTTGCACGATCTGAAATCGAACGATCCGCGGCATCGGACGAACGACGGCGGGACAAATTTGACCAGGAGGGCAGTAGGGAATGTCGGAATCCAGAACAAGCGTTGCTGCTTTGGATACGACATTGATGGAGACGTGACCGATTTGGAAATCAGGATAGTTGAGTCGCTCGTCGATGTGGATTTCCGCGAATTGCGAGATTCTCGTGAATGTATCGGGATGCAGGCTGCGCGCGAATGAGGACGTTGAAACCAACAGCGATAGCGCAACGAGGGCAACGCGGATCGAATTTATCATTTCAAAACTCCTGAAAAAGTCCCGCAGGACTGGATGATGTTTGAGATCGGAACTCGGCATGAGCAAGCGGCGGGCCACGCGGAGTGCGCGTCAGTCTGCCTGAGTGAGGAGGTACTGACCGCCCGGGCTCTTTGTGGATTCGATCTGAAGATGGGACGATATAAAAATTATTTAGTGTCGTGAGATCGAGAGGCGAGGGAGAAGGTCTCAATTCGGGCCGAAGGTTCCAGTTTGGGATGAGGCTCGCGGCCAGCGAGCCTCATCCTCAGCCGCATTCTCGGGAGGCAGACCTTAGCGTGGCTCTGCGAAGTCTTTGGCGACGATTCCGTATTTTTCGATTTTACGGAGCAACGTCTTCTTCGGAATATTCGCGTGCAAAGCCGTTTGGTTGATGCGTCCTTTAAACGTCTTCAGAGCCTTAATGATGAACTCACGCTCAAATGCTTCTTTATGTTTATTGAAATCGAGGCTGTCACCATTGATCGAGACCATTTCGCCGGACGCCTCGGCGCTCTCGTCCGCGTCGTCTGCGCCGTCCGTATCGGAGAATTCGTCACCGTTATCACCCATCACAAGATCGGCCGGGACCGACATGGATGCGAGGTTCACTCCCGCCTGCGCCAAGACGGACTCGGGCAATGAGCCCAACGTGAGCAGATTCGAGTTCTCCAAGATGAACGCGTGTTCGACCACGTTTTCAAGTTCGCGAATATTGCCGGGCCAGGTGTATTTTTTGAGGCAAGCCATCGTTTCGGGCGTGATGCCGATCATGCGTTTGTTGTGCGCCTTATTGAACTTCTTGATGAACGTATTCACCAGGTGCTCGATATCGGTTTTACGTTCCGCGAGCGGCGGCAAAAAAATTGGGATGACGTTGAGGCGGTAGAACAAGTCTTCGCGGAAACGACCGTCTTTGATCATCTCCTCTAGCGGGCGATTGGTGGCCGCGATCACACGCACGTTACTTTGGATTTCGCGGTTGCTGCCAACCGGAGTGAAGAGCTTCTCTTGAAGCACACGCAGGAGTTTGACCTGCATCATCACCGGCATATCGCCGAGTTCGTCGAGAAAGAGCGTGCCTCCTTCAGCGAATTGAAACTTGCCGATCTTGCGTTCATGGGCGCCCGTGAACGAGCCTTTCTCGTGGCCGAAGAGCTCGGACTCGAACAGGTTTTCGGGGATCGCCGAGCAGTTGATCGCGACGAATTTTTCATCTTTGCGCGCGGAATTGAAGTGGATCGCGCGTGCGACGAGTTCTTTGCCAGTGCCGGAAGCGCCACGAATCAAAACCGGTGTATCCACTTTGGCCAGACGGTGGATGATGTTGAACACCTTCTGCATCTCGGCCGAACCGCCGATGATCTTGCGTCCGGCATCCATGAGAACGGGTGCGCTGGCGGCGACTGACGAGATCATGGTTTGCGCGCTCATCGCGCGTTCGACCAGGCGCACGAGTTCCTCGCCTTTGACGGGCTTGGAGAGATAGTTGTAAGCGCCTTCTTTTACCGCGCGGACAGCATCATCGATCGTCGCGAATGCGGTCATGATGATGACGGTCGCCGAAGGGTCATGTTCTTTGATGAGTTTCAGAGTTTCAAGACCGTTCAAGCGCGGCATGTCGACGTCAAGGAGCACGACATCGTAGTGCTTCGCTTTGACCTTTTCCATCGCATTGATGCCGTCGAACGCTTCGTCGATTTCAAACGCGCCGGCTTGAGCGAGCGTTTCGCGAACGGAGAACCGAAGTCCCTGATCGTCGTCGACAACCAAAATGCGCAACATGCGTTCTCCTCTGGCCGAGCGGAGAAATCTCCGGAAGTCCCAGCCTCACTCAAGGTTCTTGAAGGTCGGTCGGAAGCTCCACCGTGAACGTCGATCCCGCGCCTGGGGCCGAGTCCACGGAGATGGTTCCTTTATGAAGTTCCACGAAGTATTTTGCAAGGTACAAACCCAAACCTGAACCCTTTATATTCGAATACTTAGCGTCCTTCGACCGGTAAAATTTGGAAAAGACCTGCCCGATTTCGTCCTCGAGGATGCCAGGCCCTTGATCGGCCACTTGTATGACCACCCGGCCATGGGCTTCTTCGGTCGAGACCAGAATGCGAGTGCCTTCCGGGCTGTATTTGATAGCGTTCTCCACGAGGTTCGCGATCACTTGGCGGATCAGGTCCACGTCCATTTTGATGGAGAACATCGGCTCCAGTTCGATCATCAGTGAGATGTTCTTACTCTTCGCCAGGTACTCGAATTTACCGGCGATCTCCTGGATGAGCTGATTCGGGTCCTTGCTCTGCAAGTGCAGGCGCAATTCTTTGCTCTCAATGCGGCCCAAATTTAGGATCGAAGTCACGAAATCCAGTAGTTCGTGCGAAGACTTCTCCAGCGTCTGAAGAGCTTCTCTTTGCCGTTCGCTCAGTGGGGTTGGGTCTTTGAGAACGATGTCGGTCATGCCTTGGATTCGCGCGATCGGTGTTTTTAAGTCGTGCGACATCATGCTGAGAAAGTTCGTTTTCAGCTCTTCGACCTGCGTGAGTAAACGGTTTTTCTGTAGGTATTCCCAGCTTTTGCGGTTTTCCATGATAAGGCGATAGGGGATGAAAAAGTAATAGCAGATGAATGCCGCCAAGAGCGGATGCGCCATCACGACCCAGATCGTGCCCCACCAGAAAAGCAGATAGGACAGCAAACTGAAGGAGAGCACCGAGCCGCCCAAGAGGAGGAGCCCGCGGGTCGGCTTCAGAGCCAGGACCACGTAGACGGTCAGGATGGAGATCACGGTGGTCAGGAAAATATTCACCCAGTCGGGGAGCTTGTAATAGCCGTTATTGAGAATCAGCGTATCGAGCATATTCGCGTGCATCTCGATCGCAGTCATCGCGTTGATTTCACGAGAATAGGGTGTGCGGATATAGTCTTTGACGGTCGTGCGCAGGTCACGTCCGACGATCACGATCTTGTTGCGAAGATCGTCTTTCTGCCAGCGCCCTTCCAGACCATCGATAAAGCTGTGGACGGGGTAGCTGCCGGCCGGCCGAAAATCGATGAAGACCTGGCGCGCATCGAGGAAATCGAAAATTCCATGGATTCGGTTTTCGTCGCGGATCTTCGGATTGAAGAGCGCGGCGAGTTTGACGTGCAAAAATGTCTGGCCTTGATAAGACGTGAACATCCGACGCGTGACCACGTCGCGGGCGAAGAGGTTTCGATCGCTGGTGGAAGGAGCTGCGTCGGCTTTGAGGCTTTCAAACGGAGGAGAGAGCCGGAAGGCTTCCTCGGCTCCTTTCATCGGCACGTCGTCCACTGCGATGACGAAGCCGGGGACTTGCGCTGCCGTTTCGGCCCACGCTTTTAATTCCTCATAGGAACCGACCAACTCGCTCGGATGGATGAGGTACATCACCGCCTTGGGTTTCTGCTCCAGCATGCGCTCCAGCAGCCGCGTATGGTCTTTTGCGTCCGGCGCGCGATGCAATCGATCAATGGTCTTGGGATCGATCGCGACCGTGGTGATATGGCCTGAAACGGTCGGAGCCGGGCGCAGGCGCATGCGTCCGTCGTAGAGGAGGGCTTCGATGTAATCGAATTGAAATCGCGTGACGAGAAAGGCGATGACGAAAGCGAAGCCCAAGCGAATGAGCGGCTGATAGGAGATCCGCGCGAACCGTACCAGCTTTTGATTCAAATTTGGCTCACGCGAAGTCAAAGTTCCGCTCCATACTCGGTGTTTGTTCCGGTGTTGTACCCGGGAAACATCCCTAGAAAACAAAAGGGCCCAGCACTTGCCAGGCCCCCACTTCGAATCTCTCGGCATGCGCTTCCCGTTCATCCGCCCAACCCCCGTCGGGCGCGGAAAGCTCGCGTCGGCTCAGTCGCTATGCTGTGGCAAGCAAGGCATGCCGTACGCTTTCGGCGCGGCCTTGTCGGCTGACGAATTGGCCTTCACACCTGCTTTGGAATTGTCCTGCGCGGTGGCCGCCTTCGCGGGATTGGCTGTGACCTTTTTGATGTATTTCACGTCAGTCTCCTTGTCCGTGTTCATAACGCGATTGCTCATAGTATTCAATCCCCCTAGCAATGATGTGTCGTGTGCGATTGCAAAATTCTGTGTCCTTGCGATGTTTATCACCCGTTCTCAGCCGATTCACGAACATACAGCCGCCACCGCAGACATGGCGAGCCCAGCAGCTGCCGCAGTTGTTGAGTTCGATGAGTGAGGGAGCGAATTTTTCAAGAGCGGCTTTGTCGAGCGTGAGATCTTCGCCAACCTCTTCTTCTTTGACATTGGTCCACCAGTTACAAGCGTAGAACTTACCTGAGGTATCCACTTGCAAAAGCGTTTTGCCGGCGCCGCAGTGATTGTGGATGCGGCTTTTCCCGTCGAGGATTCGGAAGAGATGATCGAACTGCGAAATGCGGCGGAGCTCGGCTTCGCCGCCAATTTCAAATGCGCGCGCGGCGACCGTGGCAAGCCCTTGAGCATAGCGTGGACTGTACACAGCGTCATCGGGACCCGCCGCGTACCCGAGATAAATCATGTCCCACGGATACTGGCGCAGGAAGTTCCAAGAACCGACGACATCCGTATTGTGCGCGCCGAAAACAGCGTTGCAGGCGAGCGCTCCCAAACGGTCTTGGACGACCAAGAGGCGTTCGACGCCCTGGAGTGCGAGTGCGGAGGAGCCTTTGCCGCTCGCAAGCTTGCGATCCAAATCGTTCGTCTCGGGCGGACCGTCGATACTGACGGTGACGAACGCACGCAGATCGGCGAGCATTTCGGCGATTTCAGGCGTGACCAGGGTTGCGTTGGTGGTGATCTCAAAGCGCAATTTCAAGTCGCGTGGTGTAGCCCATTCGCGCGCGTCGTCGGCGATCGCTTGAATGGTTTTTGGATAAATCAGCGGTTCGCCGCCAATGAAGTTGATCGTGAACTTGCCTCCGTCAGGCACGCGGTCGAGCAACATTCTCATTTGCGCTTTGAATTTTTCAAGATCGATATGGGCCGTTTTGGAGCCGCGGGCGCCATACGTACCGTCGCCGCCGGCAGCACAGTAGGAGCAACGCATATTACAAATTTGTGCGACGTTGACGCTCAATGTGCGGATACCGTTTGGAGCTCGGCCATCGGTGACCTCGGGGTCGCGTTCGGCGTTCCACTCAAGAACTTCGGCTTTCACGTCATTGCGGACTTGGCTGGGGTCTTCGAGCGCTGTCCATACTTGTTCGTCGAGGCGCGCGACCTGCAAATTGACCGCATGGAAGCCGACGACGCGGCCGTCCTGAGTCTTGATCGCCAAAATGTTGTCAAAGCGCGCCAGGGACAAAACGAAACCTCGAGTGTTGAACCCCACCAGAAGAAGCAATTCCGAGACCACCTGTCAGAATCTAAAATAAGCTGTTTTTAGGGGCTTATCAGCAATTTAAGCCCAGATGAGCGGATTTGGCGGGGCAGGACAGGTCGGTTCCGGTGCGAAAAGATACCAGGGTTGAGGAGATTCCTCACACCCGGTCACTTTATCGCGTGGCCGACGAGAAGAGACTCATGCACTGGTGGGCCTGAGATTTGAGAGAGGGCGGCCGAGGTATTTCTCGATCCAGCTCACCGAACATGTCAACGACCTGAGACCGAAAGGGAGTACTTGCGATGGCAAGGCGGCTATGAAGGTCCACCAGTATCTGCGTGAAGTAGCCGGCCTCTGAATACGTATGAAGGTAGTCCTCGGTGCCGACAGGCTTGGCTCCAATTGAAATCCAATGGAGGAGCCCTTCCTGATAGTTCAGGTTTTTTAACAGGCTTGCGTCCAGAATGACTTCGCTATCGAGGAAAGGGATAATGTAATTGTGTTTAGGTGAATCCACGACCAGCTGTTTGAGAAGCTTTTGGCGTCGCTTCGGGTCTAACCTGCGAAGTAAAGGAGACAGTGACACGGGAGATCGTATGCCGAAAGCCTTCGCATTGTCGCTGACCCACGCGATGGCCTCTTCGTAACGCTCAGATGCGATCAAGGCTTCGACATGAGAGACGAACTTTAAAGAAAGTTGATGTGCTTGGTTTTGGATTTTTTCGTAAGAGGCGGCGTCAACGGGCTGCCCGTTGTGACTGAGTAGTGTCATGCGGCGAACGTCGGAACGATCGGCGATGACGATTTCCTTGCCCATTCCAATACCGGCATCCATAAAAATCGTGGCGCGAAACATGGATGCGCCGAAATAGCTCATCAGTCCGAGGAAAGGTTTGGAAATAAGAAGGCGTGCGGACGGGGTCAAACGAGATTTATAGGATTCCGGCATAATGGTCAGAGCGTAGTTGGCTTGAACGACTCGGCGTTTGAGGTCTCCGTTGGGCACGTCGAATACCAATGCATCTGGGGACGGTTCGACTTTTAGAACCGCCGCGTTTTCCTTACGGGAGGCATCCAACCCCATGTTCTTGGCTTTCACCAAACCCCAATTCAATGAGTTGTTGAAAACCGAAGTCGTGAAAATACCACGCTCTATTTGATGAGAACCGGGCGGTCCGTAAGCCATTCCATCGCGAAATCCAGTGCTTTGAATCGGTAAGACGTCGATCGACAAAAAGCCAGAATACAATTCCAAATTTGGCGCGTATTTGTGGATGGGCGAGATCGAAAGTTCACGGATTTGATCGACGTCGAAGCTTCGTGTTTTGAGATATTCACGGATGATGTCACGGTCCGAGGAGGTGAGGCCCGATCGATAGAGCGCGGATTCCTTTTCCGCTAAAATGTCATAGAGATGACCTTGGCCATTTAAGTTTTGATAAATTTGGTGGAGATTGAAGAAGTGAAACTCGGAGAGAAACGTCTCGATATTTTCAACGGATAGTTTGGACTTGAAGAGTTCATCCACAGCAATTTTGAGAGACGCGGCCTCCGCAGGGGAGAGCGTTTGCAAAATCGGCGCGCGATTTAAACTCCAATTTAAGATTTCATAGCGCAATTGATCCGGCAATTCTTGGCCGTTGACCAGGCGCTCGAGAATCGAGAGAAAGTGAATGCCCTCAGGGCGCAATTGCGACTGGTGGGACTCCGGTCTGTGCGTGATCGTCGGCTCATGAGTTCGCTTGGCGCCAAGAGTGTTATGCGAAAAGATCGTGAGCGTGAGGGCGAATCCAATGGTGAGTACGTTTTTCGCTCGCTTTAATATCGCGGTCATATCTATCTCCTGGCCGGTATGACTCTGCTTTTCTGGAGCATGGTTCGTGCCTCGACTTTCTGAGCAGGGCAAAGTGACCGGATATCTATAAATGATTGAAAACACTGCTGAAGTTAATGATCCGGGAGGATGTGGCAAATTCTGCTGATATGCGAATTTTTGAGCAAAAAGGGTGAGGGCGGAATTTCGACTGACGGCTGTCAATGAGTTAAGCACAAATGAGTTAAGCACGTTGAGTTTGTGACCTGTAGGGATTGTCGCCTGTGCTTCTCCACCGTCCGGGTGGAGAGGATGTAAATCCAGAAATTCCGGTGCGAAGGCCAATTCTATTTTGGGTGTTTAGATAATCAGTTACTGTTGACCTCAGATTCGATTGCGGAGGTCATGGATGACGAACCGGGTTTGGCTGATCAATCTTTTTGGGACTCCTTGCGCACCGAGCGCGTTTCATCCGGATAACTCATTGGCGGCCCTGGCCGGTTCGCTGAAGCGAGGTGGATTTTCTCCGCTCATCATTGATTTTCAAAACGTCAGCTTTTGCTCGTCTTTGGTCCCCGAACACCTGGGGCGTCGCTCGTGGGACTTGATGAGTCGCGTGTCCAAGCAAGCATTGACAGCCGCGGATCACGAAGAGATCGCGGATTTGAACGATGAGTTGGGCCGACATCAGAGGGCGATCATCGATCGTGAAGCGGACGTGTTGATACGAAAGGCCGAGAGTGAGAAGCCACTCTTGATCGGCCTCAAGCTCTACTCCGGCGAAGGTTCGCTGCATTCTCGTCAGTTAGCGCGCAGGCTGCGGGAGCGATTGAAGATCCCAATTGTCGGAGGAGGTCCTCTGATTCGCGTCGTCGGTGCTAAGTATCTTGAGTTCTACGATGAGTTCGACTTTCTCTTGGACGGGGAGGCGGATCGGAGCCTTGTCGCGTTCGCCCGTGCTTTGCGCGACGGCGTCGACGTCACGGGCGTTGCGGGATTGGTTTATCGTCATCCACGCACGGGTGCCGCGATGAAAAATCCGATTGATGCGATCACGAATATGTCGGAAGTCGCCGATCCCTGTTACGACCCAGACGTGTATCCCGTGCTCTATGAGAAAGATGAAAAGATCCACGTCTTTCAGTTGGATGAGAGTCGTGGCTGCCCGAATCAATGCCATTTTTGCGTGCATCCGATCATCAACGGACAGCGCTTCCGGACCACGATGGTGGATCGCGTGATTCATCAGATCAAGGAGTTGCAGGAGCGCTTTGGCGCGGTCGCGTTCCGCTTCACAGGTTCGAACACACCCAAGAAGTTTCTGCGGACATTCGCCGAGGAAATCCTCAGAGAAGGTCTCGAAATCCGATACTCTTGTTTTGCGTCCGTGAACACGACCACCGAGGATTCGATCGAACTGTTTCGTCGCAGCGGCTTGGCCGGCGTCTTTATTGGCGCGGAAACGCTTGATCAAGGCGTGCTCGATGATGTGTTCAATAAACGTGGGCAGCCGCCCGAGAAAACGCGATCGTTGGTGAAAGCGTTTTTGGATGCGGGCATTTATACGACGACGAGTTGGATCTATCCGATGCCGAACTACACGCATCGCATGCGAAACGAAGTTCGTGACTTCATCTTGGAAGCTTATGGGGGGCGAGATCAAGAAGCGGGTAGCGTCATCCTTCTGCCGGCGGCGCTGGTGCCAAACACCGAATGGTTTTTGAACTTTAAAAAATATGGCTTTGATGTTCCGGATCTCGATGCCTACTACAGGGGATACATCGAATTGGTCATGAAGTTTTATGTGCCCCGTCAGGTGATATCCAAGTGGACCTTCACGATGCAAGGAAAGACGTTCGACGAACTGGCCGCCGAGACAGACGATCTCGCGCGTGAAATCGCGGTCGCGGATATTTGCCTGGGAGTATCAGATGATTGGATGCTGGCGGGTCAACTCTCGGGTCGGCCGATGAAGCAGTTTCGAGACGAAATGGTTCGGGCCTTCATCCTCGGAGATTACGCTGAAGTTCGACGAACGGTCGCGACCGTCAACGAAAACTCC
>JAMPXM010000185.1 GCA_023701225.1 Pseudobdellovibrionaceae bacterium
CAACTGCGTCACCTAGGTGACGCAGTTGCGCTACCAAAATACGCGGCGCACGTTTTGGCGACGCTCCTTGGCGAGTA
This sequence comes from Pseudobdellovibrionaceae bacterium, assembly GCA_023701225.1. Taxonomy (GTDB): domain Bacteria; phylum Bdellovibrionota; class Bdellovibrionia; order Bdellovibrionales; family JAMPXM01; genus JAMPXM01. Next base: position 78 of record JAMPXM010000185.1, read on the forward strand.
CTTTGGCGCGATTACTTGTTGATGGACTTCACTTGGGCGACGACTTTTCCGATTTTGATCTTGGCTTCGATGCGTACCACGAATTTACGATCGTCGTCGGTGAGCCAGAAATAGACTTCGCCCATCGGCTTAAAAACGCCGTCGATTTCAAGCTTCGGTCGAATCACAACTGTATTGAGCTCTCCGATCGCCGTGCTCAGTTTTTCACGGCGAAGCACGTCCGCCGTGAGGAGTAGGTTTTTTCCCTCGTGCCCGATACGGAAGTGCACGGCCTTGCCCGGCTCCAATTTGAATGTGCGAATATAAAACGGTGTACTGAACACGTTCTGAGCATAAGGAAGAATATCCCATTCGTATTTTTCTTCCTTCACGCCTTTGTCATTGGTGACCTTGCGGTCCCAGACGTAACCGCGCAGTTTCTTCCAATCAAAGAACGAGCGCACCTCACGAAGTTGCTTGGACTCTTTGACGTGCAAGGCATAATTGTAGGGAATCAGATCGTCGAAATCGACGAAGGTTTCCATCGTATCTTCCACCGCGTAAAAAAGCGCGAACACCGACGTCGAGCGCGCCGTACCGGCGAAATGATAAGCCTTGCGACCATTGACGACTTTGTGCGGACGAACTTCCAAGGTGATATCGCCCGCGACGACACTGAAATAACTCGCTTCCAAAGTCACCGACTCTCCAACTCGGAACGGATCAACCACGGGACGTCGACCTTGAAAGCCGTTGGAGTCTTCAATCTCCGGTTGGCGCTTCTCCACAGATGCAATGGGTAGCGCCGTGGCAGCACCCACAGCGACCGGAGCCGAGTTTTGCTTGGCGGTCTCTTCGGGGGGCGGTGTCGCCTTCGGCACGGACGCGGTCTTTCCTTTCGCGCCCGCCTTGGCGGTGGACTTGGCTTGCTGCTTCGCAGCCTCCACGTTTGTCTCCGCCATTTGCGCGGAAATCTGCGCAGAGGGAGGCGGGACATACGGGGGCGCGTCTTTCAATACATAGGCGCCCGCATCTCCTTCCTGCTGCCCCACGTCCGACGGAAGAGTTTGGACTTCGATGGCCTCTTCGTACTCTTTGCTCGCCAGGATATGATCGCTATTGTTGATTTTCAAAATTTGCGAAGCGCAGCCCGCAAGGCCGGCCGCAAACGCGAACGTCGCGAGTCCTAGAATCCGCTGAGTTCGCCCGACGCGCGAGCGCGGCGGGCCGAAGTCGAAATCAGTCACGAAACTCTTTCCATCGCCGATGGATCCACATCCATTGTTCCGGATGCTTGCGCACGATGGATTCAATCTTATCAGTGTAAGCTTGGGTCATTCGAGCGATGTTTTCTTTCCTTAGGCTTTCGTCGGGCGCGGACAAACCCGGCAGCGGCGCTTCAAAGACCAGTACGTGCCGACCATCGGGCTTACGGAAGGTATAGGAGGGAATGACCGGAGCGCCCGTCCGCTCGGCGATCAATGCGAGGCCAAGCGCGGTCCCCGTCTCATGGCCGAAAAACCGGGTCCTGACGCCCACCGGAGGACCCATGAACTGATCCAAGACGAAAATCACGATTTCGTTGCGCTTGAGCGCTTTGAGAATTTCGAACGTGCTTTTTTCAGGAGCGATGAAACGCGTCCCGTGTTTGCGACGCATGCCGAACCAAAGATCGTTCAACCAGCGTGCCTTGAACAACTTCGAAATCAGGTTCATCGACAAGCCGATGCGGGAACAGGTGGCTATGGCAAAGTCTCCGTTGCCGAGATGCATTCCTAAAAACAAACAGCCCTTGCCAAGCGCGAGCGCATTCTCCACGTGTTCACGTCCATGGATCTCAAAACACCGCGCAACATCCGTCTCATCATAAAATGGGAACAATGTGTACTCGACGAGATTGCGTCCCATGTGGCGCAAGGACCAGCGCGCAGTCGATTCCCGATGGGCTTCGCTCCAGTCCGGAAACGCCCGCCGCAAATTCTCCAATGCCACCCGTCTCCGAATCCGGAGCACGTCAAACCACAGGAGTCCGATGAAATCGCCGAGAGCCGCTCGTACCTGAGCAGGCAGGCTCGCAATCAAAAAACTGAGGCACTTAAAAAAGCGCCCGATCCAAACGTGCATGAAACTCATCCCAAGTCCCTCGCGGGACAGCTTCGAGCCGGCTGACATAAGTCGGACAGCTCCAGGTTTGTCCGGTGTCGATCTTCACGGCGTCCTTTTCCGTGCAGATCACCAGAGTCGCACCCGTTTCACGAACCTGCGCTGCGATCCGCGCGATATCGCCAGGGGCGAAGGCATGATGATCCCCAAACTCCACGTGACCGACGACGCGAGTTCCGGTTTCCATTTCGACCAACCGGCGAAACGCCTGTGGTCGCCCGATCGCGGAAACAAGCAAGACCTTCTCCGACGCGACTTCCGCGGCCGTCATCGAACGCGGCGGCCCGCGTTTGGCCGTGCCACGCGCGTCCCCGCCACGAAACGCCTCGAGCAATAGAAATTGCGTCAGTCGATATTCCATCTCCAAGATCAGCGGCGAGGGGTGAGACTCCATGTGCATGCGCGCTTGGTCGCGCAATCGTTCCACCCGCACGGGATCCGCGAGATTCACTTTGGTGACGATCACGGCATGAGCGCGAGAAAGCGCCGTAAGAGGCTCGCGCAGGCGCCCGGCTGGCAAGGGACGAAAATGCCAACCTGGCTCCGTCGCGTCCAAAAGAACGAGATCAAAATTTCGTTTGAGACGACGATGCTGAAACGCATCGTCAGCCAAGATCACATCCGGGCGGGAGTCTTCGACAGCGAACCGACCGACGGCGACCTTGTCACTCCCAATATAAACCGGAACTTTCGCCAAGCGATGCGCCAGCATCGTCGGTTCGTCGCCAAAAAGTCGCGAGAGCTGCGAAAGTCGCTTCCCCGAGGTGATATCCACCCGTCCGACTTCACTTTCCAAAATCGCCTTATATCCGCGACTGATCACCGCCGGCAGGTGACCGCGTTGAAGAAATTGCTGCGCCAACCATGCCGTCAGTGGTGTTTTCCCCGTTCCCCCGGTCGTGAGATTACCGATTCCGACCACCGGCCGCCCGACTTCCTCCGCCACCAACCAGCCTCGGTCATAAAGCGAATTGCGGGCAGCCACTCCGAGTTGAAACACGGAACCGAGCGGAGACAATAAACCTGCGGCCACGTCGGTCATCGTAGGGACACTCATGAACGAGGCTCCGGCTCCGGACGAAAGTACCGGCTGAGAATGGTCGCCACCTTCTCCGTGGCACCCCGTGCCCCCAGACGTTCGCGCATCGTTTTTAAATCCTCGCGAACGCGGGCGCGCCTGGACGGATCCCGTATCAGCTGCAGCAACTCTTCGGCGAGCTTCGTCGGATTCGCCGCTTCTTGAAAACGCTCCGGCACGACCTCGCGTCCCATGATCAAATTCACCATTCCAAAGAACGGTGTTTCTTTCACCAGACGCTTCGCCAAGAAAGCGGAGATCGGATTCATGCGGTACATGATGACCATCGGCTTTTCGAGCATGCCCACCATCAACGTCGCCGTTCCGCTGGCAACGAGCACGACATCGGCAAGACTGATCATTTCCATCGGCGGCTCTTGCACCAGTTGAATCGGAAAGCCAACATCTCCCAATCGGGCGCGCAGCTCATCGCGATCCAAGCTCGGCGCGACGAACAGCGCGACTTTGACATGCGGAGCCTCGGCCAACACCAGGCGCGCGGCCTCCAGTTGAGTCTGCAGGTGATGCTTGATCTCCGACCGACGGCTTCCCGGCATCAATGCCAAGACGAGATCTTGAGGACCTAAATTGAACCGCTGCCGCCGTTCACGCAGTTTTTTTTCATCGAACAAGGAATCTGCGATTTCATCCAAAGCCGGATGTCCGACGAAATCGACTTGCACTCCGTGCTTCTCGTAAAATCCCTTTTCAAATGGAAACAGCACGAGCATGCGATCGATGTACTTGCGCACGAGCTTGATACGGCCTTTTCTCCAAGCCCAGAGTTGCGGTGAAATGTAGTAGACGACGGGGATATCGAGGTCTTTTAAGCGCTTCGCGAGACGAAAGTTGAAGTCCGGATAATCCAAAAGCAGCGCGAACTTCGGCTTGCGCACTGCCGCCTCGTCCACGAGGCGATGAAAGACCTTCCAAATGTCCGAAAAATGCGCGAGCACTTCTTGCAGACCGACAACGGCCAAGTCTTCCGAGCGCCCGAGACGCTCAAAGCCCAGCGACTCCATCGCATCGCTGCCGATACCGAATGCACGAACAGGCGTACCGCTCGCACGCCAGGTTTCCAAAAGGCGTTGAGCATAAAGACTGCTAGAGGCTTCCGCTGCGACGATGAGCACGGTGTCGCCGAGCACAGAGTCGGCGGAGCTGGAGTCAGTGCGGCCAGTGTCGGACACCTGCGGACTCTCCTTCAACGGAAAGATTTCAACCGTTGATAGATATCTTCGCGAACGCGTTCCGCCAGGGCCATCGCGACCAGACCATCCTGACCGGAAACGACACACGGTTTTTGGTCGCGAATCGCATCAACGAAAGCTTGGGTCTCCGCCAAGAGAGCATCTCCCTTTTCGAGACTCCAACTTTCAAATTCAAGCGGAAGGCTCTCGCCTTCCCATTCGCCCGTTTTGGTTGTGAGATTCACCTCGCCCGTGCCGAAGTCGATGGAGAGATACTGGCTTTTTTGAAAGACGCGAAATTTGCGAGTCGCGTTTTGTGAAACACGGCTGGACGTGATGTTGGCCACGGTGCCCGACTCGAACTCAATCCGCGCATTGGCGATATCGACGAGCTGAGTGAGCACCGGAGCGCCGACCGCTGACACGGACTTCACCGGCGACTTCACCAGGCTGAGGATGACATCCAAATCATGGATCATCAAATCCAGCACCACGTCCACATCCACGCCACGCGGCTTAAATGGCGCCAACCGATGGCACTCGATGAAGAGCGGCATCTCCAGCTTGCTGCGTGCGGCCTGCAGCGCGGGGTTGAAGCGCTCCACATGTCCCACCTGCAAACGCAGGTCCTTTTCTTTTGCGATCCGCACGAGTTCTTCGGCTTCAAGAACCGTGGACGTCATCGGCTTTTCGACATTGACGTGAATTCCGTTGCTTAAAAAGAATTTGGCGAGTTCAAAGTGCGCCTTGGTGCTGGCCGCGACCGTGACCGCATCCACCTGACCGACGAGCTGCCGATAATCCGTGAACGCTTTCACACCGAGCTCGCCCGCGACCTCATGAACGCGCTCCGCTTGCGCATCCGCGACTCCCACGAGTTCCGCACTTTCGATCATTTTGTATTTCTGAGCATGAAAGCGGCCTAGGTAACCGACTCCGACGACCGCGCAACGTACTTTGCCCATCTCCGGCACCTTTTCCCGAATCGCACGCGAAGAACGCGTGACCGCAAATTACTTCGCCACGCCTTTGGCTGACGATTTCAAGAATTGGACGAAATAGTCCATTGCAGGGCTCATCGCACATTCCTTCTGGATGCGTTCCAAGCTCTCTTCGACCGTGTCGCTGCCCTTGGTGATGATCCGCACGGCTCGGTTGATCGACTCGATATCCTCTTTCGAGTAACCCGCGCGCTCCAGCCCGATGCGATTCGTGGCGCGCATGACGGCGAAGCTGCCTTGCGCGATCGTGTACGGCAGAATGTCTTTATTCACCGCCGAGTCGCCGCCGATGTACGCGAACTTTCCGACGCGCACGAATTGAGCGAGGCCACACATCCCACTGACCTTGACATGATCCTCGAGTGTCACGTGTCCCGCCAGCTGCGAGGAGTTCGAAATCACGACATGATCACCGAGTTGGCAATCGTGCGCGACATGCGCATAGGACATGATCAAGCAGTTATTGCCGATCCGGGTCATGCCGCCGCCGCCGGGCGTGCCGATGTTGATCGTCACCAATTCACGGATCACGTTGTTGTCGCCGATCACCAGCTTGGTCGGTTCGCCCTTGTATTTGAGATCCTGCGGAGGTCCGCCGACAGCGGAATACGCGGAAATGCGGTTATTCTTCCCGAGTTCAACGATCCCGAAATCACTTCCGAGAGAGACATGGGACTCCAGTCGCGTGCCATCGCCGATCTTGGTCCGCCCCACGACGACGCAAAACGGACCGATATGCACGTCCTTGCCGATCTCAGCTTCCTTGGAAATCACGCTTGAAGGATGAATGTTCATTGTACGTCCACTTGAAGGGGAAACATTTTGGCCATCACTTCCATTTCAGCGACGACCTGCCCGCGCACGCGCGCCTCGCAGCGGATCTGAAGAATCTGCCCACGATCCTTGGTCACTTCAGCCGTGAGTTCCATTGTATCGCCCGGCACGACTGGCCTGCGGAAACGGGCATTATCAACTGCCGCGATCGCGACGTCCATTTTCACGCCATCTTTATCCACGCACGCCAAAGCCGCGGCCTGTGCCATGGCTTCCAGTTGCAACACGCCCGGCATGACCGGACGATGCGGAAAATGGCCAGGAAAGAAGGGTTCGTTGAACGTGACATTCTTGATGGCACGGATCTTCGTTCCGATTCGATTCGGTCCGGGCCCCCGCACCAACTCATCCACGCGATCCACCAATAGGAACGGAAAGCGGTGCGGAAGAATCCGCATAATTTCCATCGGGCTCAGATACGGCTTAGTCTCTGTCA
>JAMPXM010000186.1 GCA_023701225.1 Pseudobdellovibrionaceae bacterium
CGTTCTCACGCGCGATCGAAACACGGGCCATGACCAAGTTCATGTGTCGACGGGTGGGTTGGAGCTTCTTTTTCGTTTTTGCTTTGATGCATTTGAGCGCTTTCGTTTTGTCGCAGCCTCAGTCGCGGCCTCAGTCACGACCTCAGACACGTGCTCCACAGATGCGAATCAAGAATTTGTCTCGTGCCCGTACTCAGGCGCCGCCGATGTCCAACCAACTGTTCAGCGAAATTCAGAAAGCTTCGTTGCCTGCCATGCCGAACAGCCGTATCTTACCTCGAAAGCCTTTCACTGATGCCTATCAATTGACGGGGCTTTGACGTGCTCTCGGCCAATCCGTAGAGTCGGCCGCTACCTGCGGATCGGCGCTACAGGTCGGTACTAAAAGTCGGTACTAAGGATCGGTACTAAGAATCGATAGAGAGCACTCGGGTCGTACCTCGGCCGCGATGATCTGCCGGGGAGTTCAGCCAAGCGCCGTTGGAGCGACTCAATCAAGCGGGCGCGGAGGACGGGATGATTGCAGCTCACGCGACGAGCGGTGGCCGAGGAAGGCCGGGATTGGGGCGACGGATCATTCGCTTTTTGGCGAGCTTGAAGATGGCGGTTGTGATCGTGCTCGGACTGGGCATTATCACTGCGTGGGGAACGCTCGTCGAGGCCGATTACAACGCCGAGATCGCGGCGAAGACCGTGTATCACTCAATATGGATGTACACGTTTCTTGGGCTTTTGTGCGTGAGCCTCACGGCGGTCATGGTGGATCGTTGGCCCTGGAAGAAGCGTCACGCGCCGTTTGTCCTAGCGCATATCGGCATCCTCGTGCTGATGTTCGGTTCGGTCCTGACTCGTTACACGGGAATCGACGGCTCGATGGTGTTCGGCATCGGGGAGACGAGCAAGTTCGTGATCGTCGCGGAGCCGGAATTCACGATCTATTCGTCGATTGACGCGCAGTCGTATACGCGCCTCTACAGTTCAGCGCGCGATTTTTATAAAAACCCTCCGCCTCCGGAAGGGATCGAGATTCCGATCTCGGGTGCGAGCTTCAAGGTGCTCGACTACATTCCCTTCGCGTTGCGCGATCAAAAGGTCGTGCAAAGCGAGAATAAGGGCGATGCCCCAGCGGTTCGGTTTCAGCTGCAAAACGCCAACGTCAACATGACCGAGTGGATTCTTGGCACCGGCAAAATGCGCGATGCGATCAAAGACCTCGGACCGGCTAAAATCATTCTGACCAGTGGCTCGTATCAGTCGCCCGGTGGAGAGAACGCAATCGTATTGACTCCCGCGCAGGACGGACAAAGTTTGCATTACGAGATTTTGACACGTCGGGATCCTGCGTCGGCCCCAGAAGTGAAAACCCGTGCGACGACCGGAAAAAAAACCGCCGGACAACGCAAGGGGACCGTGCGCGCGGGGGATGTCATTGAAACGCCCTGGATGGGGCTGGTCATGCGCGTACTGAATTATTGGCCTCATGCCAAAGAGCAGGTCACGTTCCACAAACGTGAACGTCCGACTGAAATGACATCGCCTGCGCTCAAAGTGAAGTTCAATCAAACCGAGCAGTGGGTCGCGTTGGACTCGCTGGTGAAATTCTATAGCGACGAGGCTGTGTACGTCGTGAGTTTCGCCAATCGGCGCATCGATCTGAGTCAGGTCTTCAAAGATCCTGAGTTCAACATCAAGCTGCAAAAGTTCGAAGTTGGTCGTTATCAGGGAACCATGCGCGCGGCCTCCTATCAGAGTGTCGTGAGCGTGCCAGGGCGGCAAGACGTGGTCATTTCGATGAATGAACCGCTCAAGCACAACGGTTTCACGTTTTATCAGGCGAGCTTTCAAGAGGATGAGGCGGGGCGACCCACGGCGAGCATTCTATCGGTGAACCGCGATCCGGGCCGGTTCTGGAAATATTTGGGTTCTTTGTTGATCGTTCTGGGCAGCACCCTTTTGTTTTACAATAAGAAAATGGCTGGCAAAAAAGCAGCCGGAGGCGCGACGGCATGAAAAGTACACGCGGATTCGGAGCACGTAGCGGCCAGCGTTGGATCCTTGAGGTTTTTCGTGAATTGTCTGGACGCCTGAATACGCGAGTGGGTCGCGTAGTCCTTGGTGGACTTCTGTGTTTCAGCTTTATGGTTTCAGCGCAAGCGTCGCAAAGGCCCGATTTTGATGCATTGCGCGCGTTGCCGGTTCAAGATGGCGGTCGGATCAAGCCATTCGATACCTTTGCGCAAGAATCCCTACGACTCATTTATGGAGCGACGGTCTACAAGCCGGAGCCGGGGCCCGATGGTCAAGCTCGGCCAAAGAAGTCCGCGATCGAAATCGTGATGACTTGGATTCTGGCACCTTCGATTTGGGACGATCAAAGGATCATCAAGGTCGAGCACACGGGACTCAAACGGGCTCTGCGGCTGGTCGAAGATAAAAATGGCAACGATAAAATCGACGCCGACGAAGACCGGAAGCTCTACACGCCGGCCGAGTTGATGAGTAATTCACGCTTGCCGCTCGTTTTTCAAGAGCTGGCCGCCAAGCGTGAGGCAAAAGAAAAGCTCGATCCGTACTTTCAAGCTGTGCAGACTTTGGAAAACCAGCTGGGTCTTTTTCAAGGCATTCGTTCCGGGCAAGTGCCGCGCGTGGTGCCACCCAAAGAGGGGACCACCTGGCGCACCCTGGCGGATCTGGATGGCGAATTGCGCGCGAAGTTCGTGGACCTGACGCGTGCGTTTATCAATGAGCTGCCGCAAGAAAAAGGGGCCGCCGAGCCGGCCCCGAACGTCAAACGTTTGACTGAGGCGGTGAGCGAGTTCACAGCGCTCGCGCGGGCCGAGAATCCGACTGCTTATAACCACGACCGTGATATCGCGGTGGAGTTGCATTTCAATTCGCTGCATCCGTTCCGCATCGCTTGGATCATCTTTTTGCTCGGGGCGATTCTGATCGCGTTTGCAATGAATACCGAACGTCGCTGGCCCTATCTCGCGGGTTGGGCGTGTGTTCTTGTGGCCTTTGTCGTGCATACCTACGGATTCGGTTTGCGCTCCTATCTGACTGGCCGCCCTCCGGTTTCAAACATGTATGAAACCGTGATCTGGGTCGCCTGGGGCGCGATCTTTTTTGCCATGATCTTCGAAGCGTTCATGAAAAACCGTTTCATGCTTCTGTCTGGCGCGATTGTCGCCGTGATCAGCATGATCGTCGCCGATTCAGCACCCGCGGTTTTGGATAGCTCGCTGCAGCCGCTAGAGCCGGTTCTGCGCAGTACGTTGTGGCTGACCATCCATGTTTTGACCATCACGATTTCCTATGCGGCTCTGTTCTTGGCGTGGATGTTGGGACTTTTTGGTCTCTATTTTATTTTTCGCGGCCTGCCTGCAAACTCAGCAAAAGTGCGCGAAATCACGCAGAGCGCTTACCGCGCGATTCAGGTCGGAGTGGTTCTCTTGGCGGCCGGAATTATCTTGGGCGGTGTGTGGGCCGATTATTCTTGGGGTCGTTTTTGGGGATGGGATCCGAAGGAGACCTGGGCTTTGATCGCTCTGCTGGGTTACATCGCTCTTTTGCATGCGCGTTTGGCTGGCCTTGTTCGGGAGTTTGGCATGTTGGCCGGTTCCGTGGTCTCAGCTTCGCTGGTGATCATGGCGTGGTACGGAGTGAATTTCGTTCTGGGAGCGGGTTTGCACTCCTACGGCTTCGGCGCTGGTGGCGTGGAGTATGTGAGTGCGGCAATTGGGCTGCAGTTGATTTGGGTCACATATGTTGCATATGTGCACAGGGCGCGTCTGCAGGCGGCCGAGAGTGGGAGTGGTCCGGATTCGACGCCGGCTCCAGGCAAGGCGCAAAACCAATAATGAAAACTCATGATTTTGATCATCACAATTTTCAAAATCCTTTCAGAATTTCGTTCCCAATCACAGCAAAGTTGGCTAACAGATAAATAGTTTTCATCAGCGCTATAAGAATGAAGCGACGCGCGAACGTTCGGTTTTTACTCGTCTCCGGCCGCCATCTCGCAGGTTAGAGACCTAAGAACGCTGTTCAGCCAGCCAACGCTTCGGATCGAGAGCGCTGTCGAGACACGCAACACGGGAAGCAACTTTTGATTGGACGTCGACTGGGGTCTCAGACCCCCGCACCTCATGCCGCACGTGAAGTCGCTCGGAGCGCCTCTGGCCGCTCTTATTCGTCGTCAATTTCATCGTCAATTTCACTGTCAATTTCACCGTTATTGAGTTTCAAGACCAGTTCCCAAGATACAAGTTTCAAAATTTCGAGCTTCAACATTTCAAGTTTCAGCAACCGAGTTTGTTCCATCAGTAGTTCCTTTAGAGGAGAGTCATGAGACGACATCTGCCCATGCTTTTATTACTGCCGGCATTGGTGTTGTTGGCTGGATGCGATTTCGAGTGGGGATCGATCGGCTACAACAAAGGCTACGCGCCCGAGCAGCCGATTGCGTTTTCGCACGAGCTGCACGCCGGCACATACAAAGTTCCGTGTTTGTTCTGTCACTCGACGGCCGAGCGAGCGAATCACTCCGCAGTGCCGTCGCTGAACATCTGTATGAACTGCCACATCGTGGTCGCGACCGATAAGCCTGATATTCAAAAGATGTCCGAAGCGTACCGTGCGAACAAGCCGATCGCATGGCAGAAGGTCCACCTGCTGCCCGATCACGTGAAGTTCAATCATAAGCGCCATGTCGAGCGCTTCGGGGCGCCGAACTCTTGCCACACCTGTCACGGCCCCGTGGAAACAATGGAAGTCATGTATCAGCATTCGAACCTTTCGATGGGCTGGTGCATCAACTGTCACCGCGACCCGGCCCACCAGGCGCCGGTCAACTGCTCGACTTGCCACTATTAAGGGTGAAAATGGAAAACCACACCGATCACCACACACACATGCACGCCGATCAACATCATGCACCCGTGAGCCCGTCTTCCGACACACCGTCGGAGTTCTGGCTCGGGCTTGAAGATTACGAGGGGAGTGCGGAGTTTAAGAAACTTGCGGAAAATGAGTTTCTGACGTCGCCTCTGAAAAGCGAAGACGGCAAAGACGGCGTTGCCCGCCGGGATTTCCTCAAGCTGATGGGTGCGAGCCTCGCGCTCGCGACCACGAGCTGTGTGCGTCGCCCGGCTCAGAAAATCATTCCCTACGCTCAAGCGCCGAAAGAAATCACGCCCGGAGAGGCGAACTTTTATGCTTCCAGCTGGTTTGATGGCATCGAAGGATACGGTGTCGTCGTTAAGACGCTCGAAGGACGCCCGATCAAGATGGAAGGCAACCCGCTGCACCCTGTGAATAAAGGGGGCCTGACGGCGCGGGCGCATGCTGAGATTCTCGCGCTCTATGATCCAGATCGTTTGAAAGGCCCGGTTCGTAACCTGGTCAATAAAACGCGCACGAACAAAGAGACGATCAAAACGACTTGGGCAGTCGCAGACGAAAAGGTCCTCGCGCAGTTCGCTAAGGGCGGTGTGGCGATTCTGACCGGCTATATTTCTTCGCCGAGCACGCGCGCGATGATTGACGATTTCAGCTCCACATTCGGTGGTGCTCGCCATTATCACTGGGATCCGATGGGTCTCGATGCGGTCGCCGAAGGAAGCCGTCGTTCGTACGGTCGCGCCGTTGTGCCGCGCTATCGTTTGAATCAGGCGAAAATGGTCGTCTCCGTCGATGCGGACATGATCGGAACGTACATTTCGCCGGCGGAATTCGGCAAAATGATCTCCGAAGGGCGTCGTCCTGGCGCGAACATGATGCGCATGGTGGCGTTTGAGTCCAACGTCAGTTTGACGGGCCTGAATGCTGATGACCGGATTCGAATCAAGCCGTCGCAGCAACTCGATGTGGTTCTCGGCTTGATTTATGAAGTCGGCGTCAACCTCGCGAAGCATCCGGTCGCGTTGTCCGCACGGCATCGCACCTTCCTCGACGGTTACAAAGACATCGCTTTGGCTCTCGGCATGGAGCCCGCGCTCTTCAAAAAGATCGCCGCGCAGCTGTGGGAAAATCGCGGTCAATCGTTGGTCATTGCCGGCGGCCTGCCGACCCTGACCAATGAAGCTGTCGATCTCCAGGTCGCGGTCAACATGCTCAACTCGATCCTCGACAACGACGGCGCGACGGTCGACCACGCCAATGGCTATGATTTCATTTCGTCGAGCGATCCCAATCAGCCGAACGAAATGGCATCGCTCATGAAAGACATGAGTGATGGCAAGGTGCAGACACTCATCATCCACGGCGTGAACCCGGTTTACGCCTTCGGCGATAGCGCCGCATTCGCCGCGGCAGCGGCGAAAGTGGCAATGGTGATCTCGACGGCGAACTGGAATGACGAGACCGCGTCTTTGGCGGACTTCGTGCTTCCTTCGGGACTCTCGATGGAAGCGTGGGGCGATCACGAGTTCAAACCGGGTGTTTACAGCATCCAGCAACCGACGATCACGCCCTTGCACGATTCGCGTTCGTTCGAGGAGTCTTTGTTCGCATGGGCTTCGGCCGCGCCGAAAGCGCCCACGAAGCTCGCCTCCCTCGGAAGCTGGTATGAGTACGTTCGCAACACGTGGCGTACCCAGGTCATGCCCAAGGCGGGCGCGAATTCATTTGACGATCTCTGGTTGGAAGCCCTGCACTCAGGCATTGTCGATACGGCAAAAGGCCGTGGTGCCGGCGGTGCACGTGCGCTCGCCTCGGATGCGCTCAATGTTCAACCGCGCGCGAAGCAGAGTGGGTAC
>JAMPXM010000187.1 GCA_023701225.1 Pseudobdellovibrionaceae bacterium
ATGATTTGCATGAGGCCCATGGCGTTACTCAAACTCACGGCGCGAATGTTGTACGCGCTCTCCTGCTTGATCAACGACATCACCAAGGCCGGCTCCAAGCGACGTGTCGATGCTTGTGCTTCGATCACCGGACCGAACTCGCGAGGAAAGGCCACATCTAGGAACGGAGCTTTGCGGAGCCCCGCATCCACATCCCACGCTTCGTTCACCAGCTTCACGGCGAGCGGATAATGAAACGCCGCCGCCCACAAACGCGCGCGCAACGCTTTCTCCGCCGGCTCGGTCGGCGCCGGCAACACTTGCATTTCGATCTGTGCCTCATCAAACCAACCCGCCTCGATCAACACTTGCGCCCGCCGGAAGGCCTGCCCCTCCGCAGCGGTCACCCAAATTTTTCCTTCCAATTTCGGAGTGACGTCCTGAGGCCACTCCAACCGCTCTCCGCCGCCGAAGAGTTCCGCACGTGCGCGCAACCCGTAGTACGAAAACGGAAACTTGGTGATCATGATCTGCGCCTGCTCTTTGGCGCGCGCTTCGTCTTTGACCTTCTGCAGGCTTCGCCACAACCAGTGTCGGGCGGTCAACTCGAAGTTCTCCACTTGCGGCAAAACCAACAAGCGCTCAAAGGCCGCCATCGCCAGCTGGTAATTCCGCAAGCGGTATTCGATCAATCCAATACGCAGCAACGCTTCTCGTGCCGAAGGAGTCCCGGCATGCTGCCGTACGAGAGTCTCATAGATCTCTTTGGCGAGCTGAAATTGATCGACATGCAGAGCCGCCTCAGCGGCGAGACTGAACGTCTTGGTCGAGCGTGCCGAATCCTTCATCCTCTCTAGCGCCTTGCGTGCCAAGCGAAGAGCATCTCCGTAGAATCCGCGGTTGTAGCCGACACGCGCCCACTCGGCGAGCCGGTCCGCATCCGCTTTCTCCATTTGCTTGAGCACACGCTCCCGCAGGAGAAGATATTTATCTTCGGTCTTATCGCCGAGGTTCAAGTAAACGTCCAAAATACGGTCCGTGGCCCACTTCGCGCGCGTCCCGCCAGGGAACTCGATCACCACCTTGATTCCATCTTCGACCGCCGAAACAAGATCTCCGTTTTTCAGCGCAACCGTCATGCGCGTGACGATTTCATTTTCCTCTGCCGACGCTTCCAAGTCGGATGCCTCGCCCGCAGTCGCTCCTGGATCCGCAGGCTTCGCGCGCGACTCCGACGTCTTCGACTTGCCAGAGAGAGAAAGGTCGATCGAAGCGAGCTTCTCGCGGAGGTCCGCGGATTCGGCCAGTTTTAGACTGCGTTGAAAATATTCGCGCGCCTCTTCTAAACGTTGCTGCGCGAAACTCATTTCACCGGCCGCCCGCCAGAGCTGCGCCTTTTGCTTGTCCTCCAACCAGTTCTGCACGGCCTCCACACGTTCGATGCCCTGCTGTGCGCGCACGCGGTTCTTGATCACATCTTGCTCGATCAGAACAAGGCGCGCATCCACCCAGGCACGACGAAGCAAATTCGAGGTCACGCCCATGGAAAAACCATCGCGAATGCTCTCGGCCGCGGAAATCGCTCCTGCAAGCATCGACGCGTCCATCTGGCTCTTGTCTTTCACCCCGCCTTTGGCTCGATCTTTCGCTGACGATCCCGCCGCTAGCGCCGTGGTGGCGCACTCCAACTCTTGAATGGAGACCCACGCTTTGAGTTCCGGAGCGGCCTTACGCGCTTTTCCGGCCGCCGCGACGCAAGCGACAAAGTCGCGCTCCATGCGCGCTTTTTTCATCGCTGCCAACGCCCGCGATCCTGCGCGGCCGTGCGGCGATCCGTTGGGATCAAAAAGCCAACGGCCGGTTTCCACCTTGTCTTGACTGGTGAGCGTGATCGTCTCCAGCCGAGCCTGCGAAACGCGCGCCGAGAATGAGAGCGCAACGAGTCCGGCCAACAGAAACCCATGGGAAGCGGAACGTTTACTGAATTTCATAGACCTCATATCCTGCCACAGGCGACACATTCGGCAAGATCGATTTCCAGATCTGCGATATATCCCCATACAGAGCCTTTTCCGCTGGACCCCAAAGAATATGAGTCGCTTTCACTCGCGCGGCGGCCTCGCGCCACCCGTCTTGTCCACGCAAAATGAGTTCGAGGTCAGATCTGACGTCTTGAGAGCGAATTCCATGCGACCACAAATGTCCTTCGTAGCCCGCCACGCGACGCCAACCTAAAATCGCGACTGGGTGATCATGCGTTGGTGCCGCAATCAATATCGCCGAACGCGGCACGCGTTTGAGCGCGCCTTCTTGCCGACTCAAGACTTCGACGCTCGAAATCCCGACCGCACCATTCGTGCCGATGATCGAAGCCCCGACTTGCGTCAATCCCGGCGTCAACAGCATCGCGGCGAGCGCAACCTCCATCGTCGATCCGCCTCGAGCCTTGGCGAGCGCAGGCGAAATCATCTCATGTGCGAGCATCAGCAGGCCAAGATAGGGCCAAAGCAAGACTTTGACATTGTCCCACGCCCATGGCGCGAGCATGAGATTGAGGAACAAAATGAAGAGCCCGAAATAGAGACCGAACTCCATCCACATTTTCCGAATGTCCGCCCGAGCTGTCTGCCGACCGAGCACGATCGCCAAAAATGGCAGCGAGACAAAGAGCGGCAACCAGAAGCGAAAATTGAGCGTGAGAAAATCCAAAAGACTCTCGGCACCTATCATCCAGCCCGACCGCCAATGGGCGACACCGGCTTTTTGAAATCCATCGGTTAAATAGAAAACAAAAAAACTGCCGACAGGCAATGCAACGATCAGGAGTGATCGCAACACGCGCCCACTCCCGCCTTGGGAGCGGTAAATCCACGCGAGCCCCACCAAGATCACGCTCACCGCAAAGAACGAATGCAAATGAAAAAGCGCCAGAGCGCCCCAAATCAAACCGCACATGCGCAGCTGAGCGGGTGCCACCTCACGCCGATGGCGGAACGCATCGCGAGCGGCCGCCAGCAACAGGAGTCCCGCGGGCAGCGCGAAGAGCATTCCCCGCTGAGTGATGAAGACGCTTAAAAACAAGTTCTTCCAAGCCACCGGGTCCATCGCTCCGGGAGAATGAATCGCGTTCCACGTCAGCCACCCTCCTCCTAGAAAAAAACCGCCGATTCCCCACCACCCCGCCCACACTCGCAAGGCCACGAGCGAGGCCAATGTCGCCAACATGCCCAGAACAAAAAAATGCGTCTGCGTGCCAATTCCCAGCTTTTCCCAAAGGGCACTATAGAGATCGACCCCAATGGGATAGCGCAACTGTTCAGGGGAAAAAATCGGATTCGCAGGCGGGAATGCCGCACCTTCAGAGAAGAAACGAATGTAGTTGAGATGTAGCGGCAGGTCGCCAAAGTTGTTCGCATGCAACGTGCGCAACGAAGTGCCACTGTAGTACAACATCCAACCGAAGTGACGATAAGCCACGAACATCAAGTAAACAAACAGACCGACCTCAAGCCAACGGCCAATGCCCGCCGAAAAACCATTCACTCGCCAGTCTTCAAAATCAGAACGATCGAAGGTTCGTGACCATCGAACGGCCACCGCCGCGCCCACCACAAGACTGATAGCCGCAATGGGCGCAGTCAACGTCCCGAACAGGGCGGACGCCGCATAGGCGAGAATCGAGCTCACCGCGAGATGTACGCAAAAAGCAATGCTCATTGTACATCTCCCACGCTGGACGTTCGCCGCGGTCCCACTTGCAGGTCACTCGCGGAAAACCACGGAGCAAAACCACTGACCTCGAAGTACGCGTACCCAGGACCGTAGGAGTCGCGGAGATGGAGTCGCGTGCGATAATAACGACGCGTGAGTTTGGCCTCGATTTCCTGGGCATCGGCAGCATCTGCCAAAATCACTTCACCGTGCAGCAAAATCTTCGGATTCCAAACAGTGAATTCCGCCCGCGAGAAGCGCGCCAGCAGCCAAGGAAACGGCCACGATTCGCGATGAACGACTTGGATTCGCAGAGTTCGAGCCTCGGGCTCACGCTTTACACGTTCTTCGAGGATCCACATCACCTTCGGCACATCGTGCGTGGTTTGCACGTAAACATAAGGCTCGTTCATTCGCTCGTAATCGCGAAACGACAGGCGGACCGCTGTCCACGCGCTCACCGCCAGCGAGACGACTCCAATGACGACGAGCCCTCGACGCAAAATGCCTGATCCGAGCTTTTGTCGAATTTCGCTCAACAAAAACCCGAAGGAAAAAGCGAGCGGCCAAACAAAGGCAAGAATACACCACGGAGTTTTGTATGGGATCAGCGAATACGCCAACCACAGCCCCACGCCCACCAACGTAAAAAAGCGCATCCAGATCGACCCGCGAAACCACATCAATGGCGCGAGCAGAAGAGTCAGCAGCACCGGCCATTCATACCGCCAGAGCAGATCCAACCAATAGAAAAACGGCTTTTCATGACCGCTCTCACCGGCTCCGGTCTTGGCCCAGAAGGCGAACGCAGCAAACCCGTCGGAGACCCCTTTCGGGTACACAAAGAAGCCGCTGAAAAAGGCCAAAATCGCAACCGCCGAGAGAGCGCTCGCCCATAACCAGACGTTCTCACCGCCGACGGACCGCGCGCTCGGCCATGGCTCTCGCGCAGTTAAACGCGCAGTTAAACGCGTAGTCAAACGCGAAGGCAACAGGCGCTCCGACCAAGCGAGCAAGCCCCACGCGATCGCCCAGGTGCCAAAGAAAATAAAAAATGTTTCCTTGGTTGTGACCGCGATCACGACACCCGCGGCCATCCAAGCCACCGCTGCCCGCCCCCCTTCGGAGCGCCAACGCAAGAAGCCCAAACTGAAAAGAAGTTGGCCAAAAACCAGAAGAGTTTCATGAATTGCGTAGCGTCCGTAAAACACAAACGCGGGACTCAACGCCAGAACCCAGGCCGCTCCGTGAGCGGCTCGCCCCAGGTAGCGTTCGTGCCGTGCCGCGAGAATTACGCAACCGACCGACAGCAAGCCCGTCACGAAACGAAAGGATTCGACTCCGCGTCCCAACAGCAATTCAGCCAAATGAAGGAGATAGAAATAAAGCGGCCCATGAAAATTCGTTGGATCATAGCGAAAAAAACCATTGATCCAAATTTGGTCCACAAAGTGGCCATTGATACTCTCGTCAAAATGAGGTGCTTTCCAATCTAGAAACAAAAGACGCGAGACAAAAGCAAATACGACCGCAAGCCTCACCTGCATCGACGCGGGTTGCATGATCCGGCCGATCGCCAGTCGAAATCCGATGTCGTTGCGCGCTCGGACCTCGGTCGGGGCGGCCGCGGCGGCTGGTGTCTTCTGCGCTTGTCTCTTCTTCATGATCCGTTGACTGCTTTGTCCTTCCACAGAATGCCGAACAGAGGACCGCCACACGCAAACTGATTATGACCTTGGTCGGAACTGCACTTCATATTTGTAGGTGGGAAACACTTGAAAGTCATGTCGCTCCGAGGAAAATCCGAAGGAGGAACATCTGACGACAGAAAGAGGTATTCCGTACGTGCCACCCCCGATCGCGGTCTCGCTGGTGATCCCAGCCTACAATGAAGAATCGCGTCTGCCCTCCTCCCTGAGGGATATCCGTGCGTTTTTCGGTCACGAAATGCAAGGCCTCGAAGTCCTCGTGGTCGTCGAAGCCTCGAGCGATCGCTCACTGGACGCCGCGCGGGAGGCCGTGCACGGTGATGCGCGCTTTCAAATCGTCGACAACCTTGTCCATCGCGGAAAAGGCTACGCCGTCAAAAGCGGAATGCTGCGCGCGCAAGGAGAGATCGTCATCTTCATGGACGCGGATCTTTCCACTCCGCTCGCAGAAGTGTACGCGTTTTTAGCGCACCTCGTGCAGCATCCCGAAACCCACGTCGCCATTGGCAGCCGCGAGCACGCACGCAGTCAAATCATGCGCAAGCAAACATGGATCCGCCGCAACCTCGGACGAACATTCAACGCATTCGTGCAGGGACTCACGATGCGCGGAATCACTGACACACAGTGTGGGTTCAAAGCATTTCGCCGTGACGCCGCACAAGACCTCTTCAGCCGTCAAACCCTCGATGGCTTCGCGTTCGATGTCGAAATTTTGATGCTCGCGCGAGAACTCGGCTACAAAATTGACGTCTTGCCGGTCAAATGGGTGAACTCACCGGCTTCGAAAGTGCGGATCTGGATCGATCCCCTCAAGATGCTGTGGGACTTACTGAAGATTCGTCGCCGCGTTCGGCGTTCAGTCCGAGCGAGACCGCGCGCTCCATCAATCCCTGCATCTCGTTGACCATTTTTTTCACACGCTCCGGCTCCTGGAGCTGTGTCACCAAACTCTCCGGAGCAAAGCTCAAAGCCTGGAACGAATCCATGAGTTTCAAAACTGGCTCACCGATTTCACGACGCACGCTCGGCGGCGCCTGGCGCATGAGCTTTTCCAACTCCACATTCGCACCGCCTTGCCCTGAGACCTCGCCCAAGACAAAGTAAACCGTGTTTGTGATTTCAACTCCGACGCCTCGCCAGTCTTTCGAGCCCAGGCGTTCATTCACCTTACGGAAACGCGTATTCAATCGACGAGCGAGGTCGCGCCGACGCTGCCCCCAGCCGAACTCCATTCGCGCTTGAAAAAGCAGTCCTAGCAAGACCAATACAAACACCGCCGCCAATGCAACTGCCTGCTTGCGAGGGGCAAGCGAAGTCCCAGCGGCGTAATCCAAGACCAAATC
>JAMPXM010000188.1 GCA_023701225.1 Pseudobdellovibrionaceae bacterium
AAGATCAGAGGTCTTTGTTCTGAGTTTCTCGTGGCTCGGGCCGCCTGGTCGGAGCGCGGCTGGCGCTTGCGCGCACATCGTCTGCGGACACCTTTCGCGGAAATCGATTTGATTTTTGAAACACCTGAGAGGCAATTACATGCCGTCGAAGTGAAAAGTCTAGGACCCTTGGGGCTTCTGGAGTTTCGCGTGAGCCTCCGGCAGCGGGCAAGACTCTTAGGCGTCCGTGAGTGGTTGGAGGTGCGCTCAGGTGCACCGACCTCGATGGATCTCGCTGTCGTGAGTCACGAGGATGAGATTCATTGGTTTCCGGACTTCTTGAGTTGACAGCTGGAGTCCACTTTTCAAGACTCAAAGATATGGGGCGTCAACTTACGTCTGTCATCTTTGCCGTGGTCTTCACTTTCCTGGTCCTCTTGCCTCGCCCGGCGCGCGCAGAGCCGATGAGGGAATTCGTGATGAGCTGCAGCTATGGGGTTCTCGCGGGCACGCTCGTCGGAGCTGCGACGCTGGCATTTACGGATCGTCCTGGTGACAATCTCAATAAAATCGCACGGGGAGCCTCTCTGGGGCTGTACGCCGGTATGCTGCTCGGAGCTTATGTTATTTACGGCGTGCCGGATGAGGATGCACCCGAGGAGGACCCTGCCGCACTCGGTGTGAGTCAATTGGGTGCTCAAGGTGAGGTCTTCTGGAGGATGTCGGCTCCGCGTCCGCAGGTTCGGGAGATGAGAAAAGACCGTGCGAAAATGGCTGTGATTCCGCTGGTTTCTCCCAACGGATTGGATGGCGCTGCTGTTCAGGTCTCGATTCTCAGCTTCTAGTCGCCTTACAAAACGGACCCGCCGAAATTGTATTCGAAGTAGCCTTTAAACGAGGGATCCGCGCCGACGGCCTTGTCGATTTTCAAGAGTACGGCCCAGCAATCGCCCGGCGGACGAAGCGTGACGTTCGCAGACCAGTTTTTCACTTTCAGTGACAGAGCCGAAGGTGGTTCGGCATTGGGATTGGTCGGATCGGGGATGTAACGCAAGCGGCGTGGCTCGGTATCCATGCTTGCCGCGACCGTCGCGTATTTCACCTGAAAACCAGCACCGAATCCGACGTTTTCGTTTCTTCCGCGATAGTCTTCCTGGAGATTTTCAGTGATCGCGAATGCTTGCGAGTATCGTAGCTCTAGGTAATCGCCGCGGCGATCGATCAGGCGGATGCGCGTCGAATTGTTGGTCACGTTGTGATACGGGAAGTACTGGAGAGACATCGAAGTTTCGAAGTGTTCGTGTTTGATGTCGAGGAGTGTCGCGATGTCCGACCAGGGATAGCGGGGTGACGTCGTACGGCGCCCTTCATCGAGATCATAAGATTGTGAAATGCGCAGGTTCACGATCTGTCGATAGTCGGGAGCGTCGCCGGCCCATCTCTTTTGGATCAAGCGGTTGTTGAGTCCATAGCTGACCACGCTGCGGCTGGGCGTGCGATCGAAGTAATCGAATTGAACGCCGCGGGCGCCGCGAAAGTCCGCATCGCTCACCAGTTCATTGCTCACCTGAAAGAGCGGCTGGCGTGTCGTTGTTCCAAAAAAGCGGTGCTGGCTTTGCTCCGAGTAAGGCAAGGTCGCGACGCTGAGTACAGGCTCGATCTCGTGTTTGAGGCGGTCATCTTTGAGAACATCGGGATCGATGCCGTAAACTCGGCTAAAACGAGTTCGTCCCGTGACACGGGCCTGAATGTATTGACGGGATGGTCCTTTGTCATGCGAAGCACCCGGCGGCGCGGTGATGTCGAAGGCATATTGCGTGTGCCGTAAGGTCAAGACCGGGAGAATATCGGCCGCACGGCCGATCAAAAACGGTCGGGAGAGCTCCGGCTGCAGATCCAGGCGCTGGCCGGAACGAATCAAATCCGCGTCTTGGGTCGCGGTCTCGGTCGCATCGAAGATGCCATTGCCGCCCCCACGGCCGCGCGTGATGTCGACCGTTCGCGTGGCCCCCGCGCCTGCGACGTCGTCATAGGCGAAGTCTTCGCGCGCGAAGTTGGTGTATTTGGCATCCATGCGAAACGTGATTCCGGTTTCCGCGAGCTGGCGATCGATCAGCGAATAGCGGAGTTCAGGGAGTCGGTGAACCGCGTCCGCGTTGTCGGCGATCGGATCGGACTTGAGCATATTCGTGTAGTGCGCAAGCTCCAGGCTGGAATGCGTTTGTTCGAGGTTTTTGGTGAGAGACAGACGATTTTCGAGAGCCGGATCTCCCCAGCCGCCGACCTCATCAAAAAAATCGCGCGGATAGCGGAGGTCACTGACGAGAGTCACGTGGCTGCGTTGGACAAAGCCTTCAGGTAAATCGTAGACGTTGCTGGTTGTGAAGAACCAGCGCGTGAACTTCGTCGGGCGGTCCGAGCCAGGAATCAGATAGGCGGGATCTCCGGCGAACACACGGTCTTGAATGCCGCCGACATTGAATTCACCCTGGCTGTTCTCGCTCAGAATATACCGGTAGTTGGCCAAACCCTTGAGCCCGCGGAAAGAATAGTTTTTCAGGGTAAAGGTCGCATCGGTGCTGCGGTCGATGGCCCAGAAGAAACTTTGCGAGATCGCCGTGCCGCCATTGCCGGACAAATCGAGGCTTGGAATGAGCAGACCGGTTTGACGATCGCTCTTAAGGGGCACGATGAGATAGGGGAGCCACAGAACCGGAAAATGCGCGATTTCGAGCACGGAGTTGCGGATGTAAGCGTATCCACCCAGGCGCGCG
Source organism: Pseudobdellovibrionaceae bacterium (assembly GCA_023701225.1). GTDB lineage: Bacteria > Bdellovibrionota > Bdellovibrionia > Bdellovibrionales > JAMPXM01 > JAMPXM01. Next base: position 2,754 of record JAMPXM010000188.1, read on the forward strand.
CGAATGCGGCTCCCGGTGAAGCTCCAGGCCGGAGGGCAGGTCGTACATGCCGTGTAATAGGCCGCTTCGGCCTCGTACTCATCAGGGCCGAGTTTGCGCACGAGACGGCCTTCGAAGACCACTTGGCCGGAGCGTACGAAGCCGTTGTAAATGACTCCTTCTCCGGTTTTGTAATTGAAGCGGGCACGGTCGCCTTCGACGTACACGGTCGAGGAATTGATGACCAGATTCCCTTCGGCTTCGATCTCCTGCGTGGCCTCGTAGATGATCGCCTTGTCCGCCGCCAAATGTTGATCTGCGTAAATGACTTGAACGTTGCCCTGCAACACCATCAGCTTGCGATCCGAGTCACGATAGAAGGAATCGGCGTTTTGCAGGACGAAGCCGCCAGATCCGGCTTGAAACTTGAGAAGTTGTGCGAACGCATGCGGCGCTGAAACGACAAAGGTCAGCCAGGCGAGCGCGATGTGAATCCAGATGCGAGATCCGGATGGCGAGAATCGGTGCGACATTCGAGGGAAAGCATAGGCGTCGAGACTTGTGCTTGTAAACCGCAATATCCCCTCGGGCGTGGGTTTTGTGCGGACGGTCGAATGGCAAAAAAGAACGGGCCGCGTGAGCGGCCCGAAGTGTCATGGTCAGGTGTCGTGACCAGGTGTCGTGACCAGGTGTCGTGACGAAAGCAAAAGCAATTCATGATCCGTGCGCTCAGGAGATGGACGCGCGAGTTCTGCTTATTTTGTTGTCATCGTGCACACGCCGTCCCAGTCCTCTGGCGGCGGACTCTGTTTATACTCCTGGCAGCGCTCCAGATAGAGTTGCGACGGCTCGTCGTCCGGCTTGAGATTCAGTGCCGCAGTGAAGTGCTCAATGGCTTCATCCCATGCTTTCTGGTGATAGGCTTCAAAGCCTTTCTGGAACGTGTCGAGGAGCGTGCGAGTTTCGCTCGGAACTGTCTTTTCGGCGACGAGTTCGAAGATTCGCACCGGCTGCGCTTTACCTTTGACTCGCACCCAGTCCACCTCACGGCAGACAAATCCCGACTTAATGGCTTGATAGGTGAATTCCGAGACGATAATGCGCGTGCCATATTGTTTATTGATGCCCTCCAAGCGAGAGCCCAAATTCACGGCATCGCCCATCACAGTGTAGCTGCGGACCGTGTCGGAACCCATGTTCCCGACGCTCATTTCGCCGGTGTTCAAGCCGATGCCGATGTCGATTTCCGGCAAGCCTTTGGCGCGATATTCGGCCTGTAGTTCGCGGAGCTTATCCAACATTTGGAGTGCGCAGCGGGCCGCATGTTGGGCATGATCGCCGAAGTGAATCGGCGCGCCCCAGAATGCCATGATGGCGTCACCCATGTACTTGTCGAGCGTTCCCTTGTTGGCGAACACCAGATTGGTCATGGGAGTCAGGTAGGAGTTCAATAGGTCGGAGAGTGCGCGTGGGTCGAGTTTCTCGGAAATCGTGGTGAAGCCACGGACGTCGGAGAACATCACCGTGAGATCCATCTTCTTGCCGCCGAGTTCGATATTGGACGGATCGGCGAGAACCTCCGCGACGATCGCGGGGCTGACGTATTTTTCAAACGTGCCTTTAAGTTCACGTTTTTTGCGCTCTTCGGTAAAGTACTTGTAGAACGTCAGAGACACGAAAAGAGCGGAAATCTGCGAGACCGGCAATAACACGGTCGTGACGATGCCAGAATTGAACAACACGAAACGGTCAAGCGCGTACACTCCGCCGAGGCTCGTCGCCGTGATCGCTAAGCCCGCGACCGACCCGAAATACGTGAGCAAACCAGATAGAACCAATCCGACCGAGAGCATCGCGGCCATCATGATCGGGCCTTCGGTCTCCGGATACGTGCGCAGAAATCCGGGAATCCCCCGGACGGTGTCGGCACTCCCTTTGGATTTGGCGTACTCGACGAGCAAATTGGAAAGCATATTCGCGTGCGTTTCCACTCCAGGGAAGTTTTCTTCAAACGGAGTGACACGCAAGTCGAAGATCCCGGTCGCGGTCGCACCGAAGAAGAGGATTTTGTTTTTTAAAAACTCCGCCTTATTCACGCGTTGCTCGGATGCGATCTGCCGCGAGGTGGGATCCCAGTGGCGATATTTGATGACCGCATCGGGTTCATCACTGAGAATGTCGGCCGCGCTGATGTGCGGGAACGTGTGGCGTTTACCGGCGAAGTTGATCGTCATACGGGCGGCGGGATCCACCGGGACTTTGAGTACGGGATCGCCCTCGGCATCGATGATCTGAAAGCCCGCGATATTCTTTTCGGAGGCGGGGGCGCGTAAGGCCGCGACACGTCCTTCGAAGACGAGATCCTCGGACGGGATCCCTTTTCTGGTCGGGTCGGTGGACGAAGGCGCCACGAAGGCGGAAACGCCGAGATTGTGCGAAACGAGAAACGCGGTCAGGGCCAGCGACGTCGCGTAGTGATTTCCGCGACGGGCGAGAAACATATTGCGGCGGATGGTCCCGTCGGAATCCAGAAATGCATTGAAGAACGCGCTGTGATGAGTGCTTCCGGCCAGCACGGGGATGTTGGTCCACCACTTGTCGACTGGAGTGATCTGGTTGCGTCTCGCGTCCGAGCGGGCGCGCGCGACGAAATCTTGAAATTTTCCGGTCGGCAATTCAATGCCTTGTTGATTGGCTTCGGCCCATTTCGCCTCCCAGCTGATAGAGGAGAAATCGAGATTCTCGCCCCATTTTTTTCGAAACGCGGTCTCGCTTAAGAGCTCGTCGCTGCGAGCCGGATCTTGCGGATCATCGCGAAGGAATCGGAAACAATATTGATTTATCGCTTGGCGAAGCCGAGCCTGCACGATCGCGGTGTCTTTCTGGGAGACCGCGGTGGCAAACGTATCCAGAAGAGAGTTGAGTGTCTGAGGTTCGGGTTTGCTCCCGAGCACTGTTTCGAGCGTGAGTGTCAATGTCTCGATGTCCTGTGCGAGCATCGGTTGCAATAAAACGGGGGGAGGAAGGTCCGCCGGCATATTGAGTTGCGCGAAACCCTCTTGGAGCTGCTTGGCGACGGCCGGGCGTTCATGAAGCCAGCGGTCGATCGCTTCGGATTCCAGCAGGCCCATGTATTGGTTGAGGTGATCCGCGAGCGGCGCCGGCAGACTCTCCGCGCGAGCGTGGTCGTCGCGCACCATGGGTTTTCTTTGGTCGGTTTTCCAATATTGAAACGCCTTGGAGCGTTCGTGCGAGATGTCGATGCAGGCATCCACGTGCGGGCTGACGGCTTCCAGATCCGCTTTGGAGGACTCCTCGAAGTACGCGCCCATGACGAGCTTGTCCGCATGTTTTTGAATGACTTCGGAGAAGTGGCGATCGGAGTTGGCCTTGCCGAGCTCGGACGTAAACAGGCTGTCTAAATCCGGATTCATCACCTTTTGCGTCGCGAGGGTTCTCTGCAGGCGATTGAGGACCGGCGCGGAGGAATTGGGATCTTCCTCCGCGAAGACGATATCGAACGCGATCGTCTTTGCGCCGTAGCTGAATGCTTTGTCGACGACGTGTCCAGTTTTCTCGCGCGGCCATGGCCAGCGGCCCTCTTGTTCGATCGCCGCTTCATCAATGGCGATAATGGCGACATCCGGGTGGCCGGGGGTCTCGCCTCGCATGAGTAAGCGGAAGTCGACGGATTTTTGATGCATTTCCCGAACCAAATCGAAGAACGCCGATTCGCCGTCGTATTCCGAATTCTGGTAGCGGTCGTAGTATTGGTACGAAATGTAAAGCGCGCCGAACGTCACTGCGACGCCGACGGTGAATGGCGAGATCAGCCAATGCAGCAGCTTGTTGAGTACTTTCATGTGATTGAAACCTCTCTGGGCTACATCGGCGACACACGCTCTGGGCGTGAGTCCTGAGTCCAGCCTTGAGCCTCAATCTGATGCACACCAAAGGGGTGTTCTATAAAACCGGACCT
>JAMPXM010000189.1 GCA_023701225.1 Pseudobdellovibrionaceae bacterium
ACAGAGTTGAAAAGAGCTGCCAAAATCGACGTCGAGCGCAAGCCATAGGTGAAGCGCGAAGATGGCTTTTGCAGCGCAAGCCGGCTCGCGCCCCAGGCGAGGAGGAGGCCGAGGACATCGCCGAGGTTGTGGCCTGCGTCCGCCAAGAGCGCCAGTGAGTTCGATAACCAACCAAAAACCGCTTCAATCAAAACGAAGGCGACGTTGAGCGAAACACCAATGGCGAAAGCACGATTGAAATCCTTCGGTGCGTGCGCGTGGCCGTGATGATGGTGGTGCGAATGTCCGTGTCCATGATCGTGGGCTTGGCAGTTAGAATGGTCGTGCGAATCGTGGGCCATTGCGACCCATGGTGCGTCAAAACTCGCAAACTTGTCAATCCGTGTGGCTCAGGCCGAGCCGCGATAGGGCGACTTCCTGCTCGCGTTCACCCGTGATTTCTCCGGGAGCCGGCTTCCAAGATCTCCAGGCTGGATGCCAACTGTGAGAAAACTGAGTTGTCAGCATTTTCGGTGTGAGGCCACGATCGAGAAGTTCTGGAAGAGTGACTCCCTGAGTCCGCTTCTCCAGTCGGCCGCCAGTGTCGGCAACGACTAAAGAAGTGTGATACAGGGCGGGCCATTCAGGTGTTCGTCCTTCTCGTACGCACAGCCAACTTTGAACGGCACGCTGGAGCGGCGCCGAAGTGGCGAGATCCCATGCGCGTACAAGCAGCCGATATTGGCCCAAATGATCGTCGATCGCGCAGGCCCAATGATAGCTCGGTGAGAAAGATTCAACCTGTGGCGTCCATCCATCTTCGGGCCGGCTGCGTGCCACGATAAAGTCTTGCGCGCCGGAGGCTTCTGGCATTCGAAAACGCCAGGCCCAGCTCTCCGTCTTCGTGTGCGGTAATTCCGCGGAAGGGTCGCGATGCCGGCAGTGACCCGAGTAGAGCGCGAGGCCGGCGTGGGGTGCGCTGGCAAAACCAGCAAGTGCGGCTTGTACGTCCTTGCGCGAACAATCGCACGGATAGATTTGCTTCTCGCCGATGGCGGTGATCAGCCAGCGGTGATGAAGGGCGTGCGAGTCGGATTGAACGATGACTTCATCCGGAACAAGTCCAAGTGCCGCCATGTCTTCCAGTTGCCATTGCTGGGCTTGAGGATGCACACGTGGCTTATCGATATCCTCAAAACGCACGATCCAGGGTGTTTTCCATACGCGTGCGAACTCATTCGAGATCCACGCGGTACGCAAATTACCGATATGAAAACGACCGGTGGGGGAAGGGGCAAAGCGCACGCCACGCCTGGAGTCTGGTTCGGAAGCGAAATTTGCCATCTTTATGAGTTTGTCTTAAAATTGAATCCATGAAAACGAAATATCCTCTCGTGTTGGCTCTCGTGTTGGCATGGATGTGCGTGATCGCGCTGATTTTTGGAGCGGAGTTCTCTCGAGCGACCGTCAGCCAAGAAAAAAGTCTTTATGATCGGTTGGGAGGTGCGGGAGGAGTCCGCACCATAGTCGATGATTTTTATGACCGCGTCGCGGAACATCCGCGCATTCAATTTTTTCGTGGCGGCAAGTACGCCAAAGTGGATCAAGACAAACTCAAGAAGCACCTAGTGGATTTCATTGGTTCAGCGACCGGAGGTCCGCAAAAGTACACGGGTCGCGATATGACCAGCGCGCATGCGGCGATGAAAATCACGGCCGCTGAATTTGAAGCATTGACGCAGGAACTCTCGGCGACGTTGGATCGACACAAGATCGGTCACAAAGAAAAACTCGAAATCCTGCAAATTGTGTCCTCCACCAAAGCGGCCATTGTGTCTCAATGAAGAGTGTCTCAATGAAGAGTGTCTCAATGAAGAGACTCAGGCAGTGACTTGGTGAAGACCTTCCTTGAAGTTCCATAACACCGATTCTGAGTAAGGTCTTGTCCAACCGAATTCCGCCGGGTTAGCGGGATCTTCAAAAAAAATGCGCGGAGTCGATGGGACCTCTGCCTCGATCGGCGTCATGATCCGAAAAGAATGTCGATCCTCTCCTTTGCGAGGGATCGGAGACGGAGGTTGATCATGAGTTTTGAGATCGACGATGACCTCATCAACGAAGGAGCATGGCCGCAGGCGACGCTTGCCAAACGGCGCCCGGAATCTCGATTGGGAGGTTGGGTGGCCGGTTTTTTGGTCGGAATAGCCAGTGCGTATTTTCTTGATCCGGACCGTGGGCGACGTCGGCGCGCGATGTTTGTAGATCAGGCAGGACGCCGTGTTCGTGAAGCGGCGATCTGGGTGGGTAAAAAGCAACGCCATGTCAGTCACATACTCGAAGGTTTACCGCATCGGTTCTCGCATTCAGCTGCGTATTTCGGCGAGGCGGAGCCTGTGGACGATGAGCGCTTGGTTCAGCGCGTGCGTGCGCAGATGGGACGGGTCACCCGCCATCCAGGCTCGATTTTCGTGACGGCACGGGCGGGTCGCGTCACACTCACGGGGCCAGTGATGGCCGATGAAATCGAGCACGTGATGAAGTGCGTACGCATGGTTCCTGGCGTGAAGCATGTCGTGAACGCGACGACTTCGTACTCACGGGGAGCCAAGGTTCCCGGTCTGCAAGGTGAGGGTAAGCCCTACCTGAACGGATAGAATCATTTGGCGTCCGAGTCGGTCATCGGAGAGGATTCGTCGCCTGGCGACGGATTTTCCGAATTTGAACCGATCGGATCACTGCTCAATCGTAGTGATCTTGGTCATCGGGTTCGGCGGGCGTGTCGGCTTCGATATTGCCCAAGTCGACTTGCCCCACATCCGGATTTCCGCGCTCGAGTCGTCGAGACGTGCGATCGAAATGCTCGGTTGCATGCTGTGACTGCCGTCCGTATCTGAATTGTGCCGCTTTGGACTCTTTGATGTCCTTCGGAGCACGGCTTCCGGAAGGAGCATGGGCGAATTCTGGAGTCTCGCGATCGTTCGGTGGCTCGGAAGGCCGTTCAGAGGGCCGTTCGGAACTCAAAGCTCCGTCTATTTTTGGGTCGACGTTATCTTTCGTCATGCGCTCTCCTCTCAGCCGCATTATGGCCAACGTCGGAGAGCAGAGGTGTGAGGAGAATGTGGCGATTTCGCCACCGGTCAGACGTGGGTTATTGCGTTCCGATTCCCTGTTGTCGGGATCAGTCGCGTACTTTTACGAATTCCAAAAAAATTCCGTTGGCGCTTTGAGGCGGCAGAATCAAACAAGATTTTTCGTTGTAGCGGGCGATCGCATGACGACTGCGGCGAGAGCGTTTCAGGAGCCGATCGGTGCCTTCCAAATCGCGGATGCCGATGCTCACGCCCGTGATGCGCGAGTCATCTGGAGCCAAGTGCTCCAGTGCTTTGGGCTCGAGGTGATCTCGTTGTACGAAGATAACCTGACCTGCATCGAAAATCAGACGAAGCGACTTCGCGCGCAACGGCTGCAAGATCGCCTCTTCTGTGCGGCCGAGACCCAGTTTGCGAATTTCATCTTCGGTGTCGAGGAGACTGTCGACGACGATCCAAACCTCTTCCAAACTGCGCGCGGAATTGCGGTGGCGTGGACCCATGGCTTCTGGAGGCGATCCGACAGTGGCGTTTACAGTGGCGCTTACAGTGGCGCTTTTCGCTTCCACAAATGCGATTCGGCTCAAGGGTGACGAAGCTTCGAACTCGATCTTGCGGACTTGATCGCGCGAGGATTCTCGGTAAACGATCCGCGAGCGTTGAAGATGCTCCAGAAGAAGTTCCCAGCTATTGGCGGCGACATGAGCTTCCAGAGCTCCGGTCTCCGACTCCCGACCGCTGCCGCGTGCGATGAGGTGCAGGCTGCTGCCGTCTTCGAACTTGGCTTCGAGTCCTTCCGGTGACTCCGATGATCCCGTGAGCGTAAAGCCGAGAGTGTCCTGGTAGTGACGGGCGACGTTGGCCAAATGGTTCATCGCGATGGGGACGTTCTGTAGCCGCAAGGTCAGCCGGGCGGGTCTCTCGGCCGAGGGCGGCGTATGCGCGCAGGAGGCGACAGTGGAGACCAAGAGCGCGAGCCACGCCCGAGCGAACTGCGTGCGCGGGCGGACCGTAGATCGTACGAATGGCCAAGAGACTGGCCGAACGAATGACCAACGAAGGGCCTGAGTGAAGCGTTGTGTTTGTTGCACAGTTTTGATCACGGCTTAGATCGACGTGACTTCGATCGTGATACTGTCGCCGTACGGGCCAGCCAACATGCCTGTTGTTGAGCCGATCGTGACTGCGACTGGTAAGCGGTGGCCTGTTGGAGCCGAGGGACTGACACCATTTCCGGAGGAAACCACAACGCCTTGCCCCGCGTTCAGTGTGGTGTCAACGCCGTTGATGGTCATCGTGTACGGCACATAGTACTCTTGCGTATCATGCTTCATGCGCGCGCCGTACTGCGAGTTAAAGGTCACGCGATAACCGGAGTTGTACAAGAGCACCAGATCAAACGACATTGATTCGCCGCTGGTCAAAGTGCCGAAGTTCAATGTCTTCATGGCGATCGGTGGATTCGTGTAGGGGAGGCCGGTATCGAGAAGGCTGACGATGGCGAATGGCAAGACGCCAAAGACGTAGCTCTGTGAGACCGACGCGATTTCCACGGGCGCGGTGGTGGGCGGGAAAACGCCATTGAAGAGCCGGATCTGCACGGTATCCGAATAGGCTCCGGGCGGGAGAATATGGAACGGACCCGGTAGTGGTGCGATCATTTGCGGATAACTCGTGAACGTTTGCTGGCTGGGTGAGCCGCCGCCTTTGATAAAGCGGCCGGTGTAAACTTCACCGAGCGAAACCGCTTCCGGATAGGACTTCAAAACCAATGGCGGAGACGAAGGCGTCTTGAAAATATCGTAATCCAATTCATTGGAGGCACTCAGCAGTTTGCGGTCGTAGGTGGAGGACTGCCCTTTAGAAAATCCGATCCAGAAATTGCAGTCCGTGCTCTGTTTTTTTCTCTTCACCGTGATATCGACCGAAGGATTGGTCGGAGAATTCAACTGTCGAACTGGAAAAGGCACGGAGATCGTCAAATCCTGCGCGGCGCAGTTGGCGTGCGCAGGCGAAGGAGCGGCGATCAGCAAGCAAGCTCCGATCAGAGTTGTACGAAGGGGGGAGCTGCGAAATACACTGCGAAATACCCTGTGAAATACACTGAGAAGCGAATTCACAGATACGGGTTTAGTCATTGGATCTCCTTAATTTCAAATCGCCGATCGAAATCGTTCCTCGCGTGCCCGCCGGAATCGTCAATTTCAGGGGCGCGTATTTTTCCACATACATCCTCAACTCATATTCACCAGGGTTGAGTCCGTCTGCCTCGAACTGGCCGTCGCGATCCGTAAAAAATTCCCGCGCCACATCGCTACCGACCGGGCGGAGGTCGCCCGAGAGCAGCGCTGCCGGTTGGCCGTCAGGGAGAAGCAAGCGGCCCTGCGCGACCACGATCGACAACAACCTGAGTTTAAGATGATAGCCTGACCGATATCCAGGGATCACGTGAAAACGTTCTTGCTCGAGTGACATCCCGGACTGCAGAGGCGATGTGTCGACGACGATCTCACGCAGACGATAGGCCTGAAGATCGGAGATCGTCGCCGGTCCCAGTCCATCGACTTGGCCGGCATAAGCATCTTCTGTTGGGTTGACGGCGATCCCGCGTTGCCAATTCTCTCCGCTGTCGCCGACCAGGGCGAAACTCTCGGTGACTGGACGGCTCAGTGCGATGGCGCCGTCTGCATAAGTCAGGGCGGCGCCGAGTTGGAAAAGACTGGTCGTATTGAAGATGTCTTCGGGGGCGGCTCCACTGTCGGTGTCGTCATTGTCGACGCGAGTCCGTGTTGCGACCAGGCCGTAGCCCACTTGCATGCGCTGTAAAATCGCGGAGACATTGGCGGAGCCCGAATCCGTACCGGAGTCCGAGTGACCGGTGGTCGTGATATTCGCATCCGCGCGGAGTCGCTCTCCGCTGAATGAGGCTTCGACGCGACGAGCGGATTCGCGGCTATCGGCGGAGGCACCGATGAGCAGGGGTTTTTCGGCATCCCGCCAGCGCAGTGTGGCGAAGACCCGCCGTTCGCGGCGAACGCCGGGCTCGTCACTGGCACTGAGATCCAGGCCCAGTAGCCATTCCGCATTCACGGCAACGGATGAATTGATATAACTCCCTTTCGTTTGGGGGATTCCGCGCCCGGTCCAATCCTGATAGGCGCCGACGGTGGAGGTGATTTGCGAAGACACGCGGAGATTCAGAAATCCTTCGACGCGTTCGTGAAAGCGTGGCGTTGGCTCCAGCTCTCCGAGTTGCGCAAAGGTCTGACTCCTGGACTCAAGTTGAAATCCCCAGCCGAGGGGTCCGGCCTTGGCGCTGTCCTGCAAAGACCGATAGGCGAGTCGGACTGCCGCCCCGCTTCGCTGGGAGCGTGTATTGAGTTGGCTTGCCGCCGTCTCGAGTCGGTAGAGACCGAATGTGTTGACTGTCAGTGCCTCGAGGCCGCCGACGCTCTGATCGCGGTTGCCTTGCGCGAAGGCGCCGAACGTCAAAGTCGGAGAATATCCCGCGCGGTGTGAGGCCGAAAGCGTGAGACGGTCTTGATCGTATTCGTAGCGACCGGCCTCGGGTGTAGCGGGAAAACCAAGGTTGTAAGAAAACTGATGTAAGCCAGGTCGCAAAAG
>JAMPXM010000190.1 GCA_023701225.1 Pseudobdellovibrionaceae bacterium
CCGCCCCTCCTTTTGCTCGAGCTTTCGTTCGAGCCGAGGAGGATCCCCTTGGCGAAATCAATCAGGCGATGAACGCTATTGCAGGTTTGAGTCCATTCCAGAACGAATTTAAGACAGGCACAATTGTCCTGTCTGGCTCACAATTCGACGGGTGTTCGATTACGACACAACTATGACGCCAGCCAGGCCCCGGCTGTTTTCGAAAAATTTTGAGTTTTGTCAATGACTTGGAAAGGCCGCTCGCAGGCCATCAATAATGAACTGTACGGCGATCGCCGCCAACATCACACCCATAAGTCTGGACATCACGTTGATTCCGATTTGGCCCATGAGTTTCACGATTCGATGCGCTTCACGAAGCGAAAGCCAACTGATGACCGAGACCAGCACGATGGCCAAATAGATCGCCGCATGACGCTCGAACGTGTTGGCTTTGTCGGCGAGCATGAATACGGAGACAATGGAGCCGGGACCGGAGAGCAACGGAATTCCGAGCGGAAACACGGCCACATCAGGCTTCAACACGCCTTCGCTTTGCTCTTCTTCGGTTTGCTTGGTTCGAGAGGGCCGGGCATTGATCATGTCAAAACCCACGAAGAACAAAAGTACGCCACCGGCGATCTTCAACGCCGGGATGGTGATGCCATAGAACTTGAATATGAACGCCCCGACCGCCGCACAACCCGCCAGAATCGCACCGGAAACAATAGCCGCACGCAAAGCGATGTTACGCCGCTTTTCCGGAGCATCGTCCATCGTCATGGCGATGAACGGCCCGAGCGCCCCCACCGGATTCACGATCGTCAGTATCGTCGTAAAGGCCGCAAGGATGAAGGTAATGATAGGAACCTCAAGCGTAGATCAGCTTATCTCTCATACAAGGGTGTCGGATATTTCCCATCAAAGCAAGCCGAGCAATAGCCTCGCCCTTCACTTTTTACAGCTTCTTGAAGTCCCGTCAGCGAAAGATAACCCAGAGAGTCAGCGCCGACGAACTCACGGATTTGATCGAGCGAGTGCGTCGCGGCGATCAGCTCCGACTTTTCAGGAGTATCGACACCGTAGTAGCAAGGACCCATCGTCGGTGGTGCCGCGACCCGCAGGTGCACTTCGGTGGCGCCCGCCTGCCGTACCAGACTGATGATCTTGCGGCTTGTCGTTCCGCGCACGAGCGAGTCGTCGACGACGACAACACGCTTGCCCTTGAGGATAGCCGCCTGCGGATTGAGTTTGATCTTCACGCCAAAATCGCGGATCGACTGATGAGGCTGAATAAAGGTACGCCCAATGTAATGATTCCGGATGATGCCGAGCTCGAACGGAATCCGACTCTCGGCCGCATACCCGATCGCCGCCGGAACACCGCTGTCAGGAACTGGAACGATCAGATCTACATCGGCTGGTTTCTCTCGCGCCAAGATACGGCCAGCCGCTTGACGGGCTTCATAGACGCTTCGCCCGAAAACCACCGAATCGGGGCGCGCGAAGTAAACGTGCTCAAACACGCACTTCGCCGTCGACACAGGCTTTTTGTCCAAAAAGATCGAGTGTTCTCCGTGCTCATCGACCCAAAATATTTCGCCCGGCTCGATTTCCCGCTTCAATCGCGCGCCGATCAAGTCAAAGGCGCATGTTTCGCTGGCGATGACATAGGACGTACCGCCAGAGGGGTTCGACATTTCTCCCAACACCAGCGGACGAAAGCCATAGGGATCGCGCGCGGCAAACAACGCTCGGTGCGAAAGAACGGCGAGACTGTAGGCACCTTCGACTTTTTTCAATGAAGCAGCCAAGCACTCCAATAGATCGCCGCTCGGGTTGCGCGCGATCATGTGCAAGAGCACCTCTGTGTCGTTGGTACCTTGAAAAATGGCGCCTTGCCCTTTGAGATCTTGCCGCAAAGCCTCGGCATTGACGATGTTGCCGTTGTGCGCGATCGCCACCGGACCATTGAGTAGCTGAGCTGTCAAAGGCTGCGCATTGTTCAGAAAATTCAGTCCCGTCGTTGAATACCGCACATGACCGATGGCTGCATGCCCTGGCAGCTGCGTGAGTGCCTCTTCGCTAAACACATCGCCGACAAGGCCCAGCCCCTTATGAACATGGTGCTGTTCCCCACGCAAGGAAACGATACCAGCCGATTCCTGACCGCGATGTTGAATCGCGTAAAGCCCGAGATAAGACAATCGGCTCGCGTCCGGATGATTCCATATCCCGAATACGCCGCATTCCTCGCGCCAGGATTTCATGCCCGAACCTCTTTCTCCATCGCGGCCCACACACCTGTTTGGTACGACTCCGCCAATGACGCGACCGGCGCTTTCAAGAGTGACCCGATCTCCAGCTGCGCCCCAATCGTGCGTCCGATCCGCACGAAGCTCGCCATCGTGAGCGCCCCACGCAGCTCGCGCACGGCCGCTTCGAGTTCCGCCTCACGTCCAGGCAACGCCGTCAATATCACTTCATATAAATGCTCACGAAAGAGATCGTCGACCGTCAGGTCGCCGCGAATCGTTTTCAGAGCATCTTCCTCGATTCGACATCCCACAACGCCGGCGCACATTCGCGCCAGAGCATAAGCCAAGCCGAATTTGCCAACCACTCGCGAACTGCTGACCAAGGGCCCTTCATTTCGCGCGCCGGTCAAAACGCGCAAAAGACGCGCGAAGGGCGCGATGAGCGATGGCTCCAATTGCCCATAACCGGTCGGTGCCTGACCTGTGATTTCCTGCGCGGCACCGCCGACGGCGGCCATCGGTAAGCGCAAAAGATAAACGGCTTCGCCTTCGCGTGTGAATACACCGTGCGGAATCGCATCCACGTGATCGCGCAACCCGACCAAGCCCGTCGCCGGAGTCGATGTGATATTGCGGCCCATGGTTTCGTTATAAAAACTCACGTTCCCGCTGATAATGGGCGTGTCGAGCTTCTCGCACATCGTGCTCATGGCTTCGACGGACGCCACGAACTCGCTCATGATGTGCTCTTTCTCCGGATTGCCGTAATTTAGACAATCCGTCACCGCCAGAGGCTCAAAGCCCTTGGCCGCAAGTTCTAACGCCGGATAAGCGACCGCATCAATACCACCCTCGCGCGCATCCCAACGCATCATGTGTGGGCGGCATCCAAGTACGATACCGAGTCCACGCCCGGAATCCGGCAAGCGCTGGATCGCGACGCTCTCGGCGCAATCTCGAACGGTTTTAGCGCCGACGCGGCTATCATACTGCTTATAAATCCACGAACGACTCGTGCCGTGCACGTGACCTAGAAGAGAGCGCAAGAACCGTGCCCCGTCTTCCACGCCAGTCTTGACGTCGGCCTCGCCAGCCACCCGGTGCAGGGCTTTCCAAGGCTTAAAGGCCCTCATGTACTGCGGCGCCTGCTCGACGAGAATATCCGGGTCGATACGACTGATCGTCTCCCCATGCCAGCGTAACTCCACGACGCGCTCGTCTTGCACTTCGCCGATTTTACAAGCGTCCAATCCCCAGCGATGAAAAATCGCTTGAATCGCCGAAAACTTCTCGGGCTCGCAAATCAGCAGCATACGCTCTTGGGATTCGCTGAGCAGAATCTCCTCCGGACTCATCGTCGGGTCACGCAACGGCACATCGTCGAGTTGGAGACGCAAGCCGACCTGTCCTTTGGACGCCATTTCGAAGCTGGAACTCGTCAATCCCGCCGCCCCCATATCCTGGATGGCGACCACGAGATCTTGCGCCATGACTTCAAGACATGACTCGATCAAGAGCTTTTCAAAAAACGGATCGCCGATCTGCACCGTCGGCCGTTTCGCCGCTGAGTCGGCACCGAACGACTCGCTGGCCATGCTCGCCCCATGCACGCCATCGCGGCCCGTTTTGGCTCCGGCGTAAACCACCCAGTTCCCAGCGCCACGCGCCTTGGAGAGAAAAATGCGATCGCCTGGCGAAAAAAGTCCGACGGCCATCGCGTTGACGAGAATATTGCTGTTATAAGACTCGTGAAATTCGGTTTGTCCGGTCACCGTCGGCACGCCGACGCAGTTGCCATAACCGCCAATCCCTCGGACCACGCCATCCATCAAAGCGCGCATGCGCGGCGCCGCAGGCTCGCCGAAGCAAAGATAGTCCGCAAGTGCGATCGGCCGTGCTCCCATTGTGAAAATATCACGCAAAATCCCGCCGACTCCGGTCGCGGCTCCTTGATAAGGCTCGATAAAACTCGGATGATTGTGGCTTTCGATCTTAAAGGCGATGCGTTCGCCCGCGCCGAGATCGACGACGCCGGCATTTTCACCGAAACTCTCGAGGACCCGTTTCGATTTATTGAACAATTTTTTGAGATGCACCTTGGAACTTTTGTACGAGCAATGCTCGCTCCACAAGGCCGAAAACAGCGCCCATTCCACACCTTCGGGCTCTCGCCCCAGTCGTTCCGTGATCAAACCCAGCTCGTGACGATTGAGGCGGTATTTCTTCAGCTTCTCGTCTAAATTATCAACTCGCGACATTTCGTCATTCCCCATGCATAAAGAAACTCAGCCCGTCGTGTCCACCCATCCAATCGGCCATGGCCCTTTCCGGATGCGGCATCAGCGCGGCCACGTTGCCGGAGGCATTCATCACGCCTGCGATATCGGCGATCGAGCCATTCGGGTTCTTCTCATACGTCAGCCAGATCTGCCCATTGTCTTCTAGGCGCTTCAGCTCATCGTCTTCGGCGTAATAACGGCCATCGGCGTGCGCGATCGGCAACCGCATGACATGGGCTGAACGCGCCTGAGACGCGACCTGAGACGCGACCTGCGACGCGAAGTACCGGCAGCTGTTGCGCATGCGAAGACCGACCCAATCATCGTTGAAACGCAAGGACTCGTTCTTGATCAAAGCGCCAGGCAGAAGTTTGGCTTCGGTCAAAATCTGAAAACCATTGCAAATACCCAAAACCGGAACTCCGCGCTCGGCTGCCTCCCGCACGCTCTGCATCGCTTTCGCGCGGGCCGCCAAGGCCCCGCTCCGCAAGTAATCCCCGTAAGAAAATCCGCCCGGCAAAATCAATCGCGCATACGCTGATGGATCAAACAGATCGGCGTGCCAAAGCCACTCCGGCTGTCCTCCGCTCATCTCGATCGCCTGCCAAACGTCGCGATCGCAGTTCGTACCGGGAAACCGTAAAACTCCGACCTTGCGCGCGCTCACAGACGCTCCAACTCAAAGGTTTCGATCAAAGGGTTATAGAGAACCGTTTCGGCCATCGCCCGAACCCGACTCATGGCGGCCTCGACTTCCTCGTCCGGGAGATCGAGCACGAGATATCGTCCGACCGTGCACTGATTGAGTTTCTGCCCGTGCTCGCGCAGGGTGTTCTCCACAGCTCGGCCTTGAGTGTCGAGGACCTCTTTGCGTGGCATGACTTTGACGCCGATTTTCATACTTTGCTCTCCCAAGCGGATTTCAGCAGCGTGTGAACTTTTTCGTAACTCTCTTTGACGTCGCCGAGGTCGCGACGAAAACGGTCCTTATCCATTTTTTCGCGTGTCACCCGATCCCAGAGGCGGCAGCTGTCTGGAGTGATTTCGTCGGCGAGCAGCAGTTGACCGGATTTCGGGTCGCGGCCGAACTCGATTTTAAAGTCGATGAGATCCAAACCGATGCCACCGAAAAATTCGATCAAGACGCGATTGACGTCAAGTGCGGCGCGTTTGAGTTCGTCCAACTCCGATTGTTTCGAAACGACCTTGAGCATGAGCGCCTGCTCATCAGAAATGAAAGGGTCGTTCAGGACATCCTCTTTGTAATAGAATTCCGTCAACGGCCGCTCGAGCGGAGTCCCCTCCTCGAACTGAAACTTCTTCGCGGTTGAACCCGCGAGCACATTTCGGACGACGACCTCCACTTTGAGCATCGTCAGACGTCGGGTGATCTGCTCGCAGTCGCCGATATCCATCACCCAGTGGCTCCGTACGCCTTGCTTGGCCAGAAAACGGAAGACGAGTGACGTAATGTCACGATTCACTGCGCCCTTGTTTTCAAACGAGCCTTTTTTTTGCGCGTTGAATGCGGTCAGGCTGTCTTTAAACTCCTGCCAGATCAGGTCCGGATGATTCTGGACCGTGAAGAGTCGTTTGGCTTTCCCTTCATAGATCAGATCACCTTTTTCAAAGTCGGTCGCTCGCGGACTCACCGTTCACCTCTGCCCTTTCCATCGGGTCTAGACTCTAGATTCCTAGATGGGCTCGTCGATCCAATCCTCGATCCACGCTCCCGCGCATCAGGTGCCGAAACCCAGGCGCGCCAAATGCTTGCGAATCGCCGCCACATGCCGCTCACCAGAAAACACGGCGCGAATTTCCTCACGCGACAAGCGCGAACTCACGTCGGCATCAGCTCCGGCAGCATCCTCAAGTCGACCGCTCGCGCTCAAACCGTGCGCCAGCGCCTGAACTCGCGCGTAAGCGTCTTCCCGGCTCAGGCCTTTTTCGACCAAGGCGAGTAACAAGTGCGAACTGAAGAGCTGACCTTGCGAGAGTTCTAAATTCCGGCGCATACGCTCGCGATCCACGAAAAGCTGATCGACCAGGCTCGCCATACGATCAACGGCATAGTCCGCCAAAATAAACGCATCCGGAAATATCACGCGCTCGACGGAGGAGTGACTGATATCGCGCTCGTGCCAGAGCGCGA
>JAMPXM010000191.1 GCA_023701225.1 Pseudobdellovibrionaceae bacterium
CATCGGTATTCATCGCGCCCGGCTGACCTTCGGCGGGGGGAGCGGCTGGAGGTGCCTCACCCGGCGCGCCCTGCGTTTCACTGGCCGGCGCATCGGGCTGGGTGACTTCCTTGAGATCAACTCCCTTATGGATGAACGAAATATAGATAAAAAAGAGGATGGTGAACACCATCGAGCCGATAAATGCGATGTATCCGCCCGTGTTGTAGTGATTCTGGTCGCTCGCGCTAGCCATCTCGGGAGACTCCTCGGACAGTCTGAATGTGGCTGGAATGCAAAAACCCTTGATCGCACTTTCAGGAGGTCTAGGCAAGGAGAATCAATGGTTTGTCGACGCCCTCAACGTCTTCGAAATTGCGCTTCCCGGCCTCACTTGTCGACACCAGGAAGGTCGCCATTTCGATTCACTTCACCTGTGTTGAGTCCTTCTTTTTATGGAGTATATGCTCTATTTAAAAGATCCAAACAGAGTCACTCGGCTCCACCAACAGGCAACGTCTCCGATCTAGCAAAACCAATCCTATTTCAATGATTTAATGTTTTGCGCAAAGGTCTCTGGAACGTTTCAAATGCTGCCTATTTTCAGTGCTGCTGCTTATTCTCTGAGCACGAATCCTCATTGACGTGACCAGGGCCTTTCTCTATGAAGCTGCGATATGAATATTCAATACAAGTTTTTAAATCGTCATGTGGTCATTACAGGTGGAGCTCGCGGTATCGGTTTCGAAATGACGAAACTGTTTCTTTCCAGTGGAGCCCATGTCTCCGTATGGGATTACGCACAAGACAACCTCGAAAGTGCGCGCCGTGAACTTTCCGCCTTTGCGGACAAGGTTCATTTCGCGCAGGTGGACGTCTCCAAAGCGGCGTCGGTAGAAGCCGCCGCCCAGCAACTGCCTTGGCCGATCGATACTTTAATCAACAACGCCGGCATCACGCGCGACAAATCTTTCAGCAAGATGGCGCAAGAAGACTGGCAGGCGGTCATCGATACGAACCTGACCGGCGTTTTTAACGTCACAAAAACCTTGCTTGCGAACTTTAAGACGGACTCCACCCCCAAACGGATCGTGAACATCTCCAGTGTGGTCGCGCTGTACGGTAATTTCGGCCAAACCAACTACGTCGCCGCAAAAGCCGGCGTGATCGGTATGACGAAAACTTGGGCCCGTGAACTTTCGCGCAAAGGCTTCACCGTCAATGCCATCGCTCCCGGCTTCACGCTCACTCCGATGGTGGAGGCGATGCCGGCCGAAGCACGCGCACAGATCGAGCAAAAAATTCCGGTGGGACGCATGGGCATGCCCATCGAGATCGCCAATGCGGCCGCGTTCTTGGCCAGCGAAGAAGCTGGCTATATCAGCGGCACCGTATTGAGCGTCGACGGCGCTCTGGTGGTTTGATTCCAAATTTGGCGTTTGAGCCGTCGCTTTGGCTCGCGGGGAGATTTCTATGAAAGAGGTCTGGGGCTTCTTGCTTTGTTGTGCGCTCGGACTTGCGGGCGCCGCCGCTCCTCTTGACGTTGTCCACGCGTCTCCCGAGCCCAGCGAGTCCGGCTTCATCCAGATCGGACATCATCGCTCTCTGTGGGTGAACTACGAAAAACCGGCTCCGGGAAAACCAGTCATCGTCCTCGTCAACGGTCTGACGTACAAAGCATCGAGCTGGGAGTCCTTCGCGCAAGGACTGCGTGGCGAAGGTTTCGGCATCTTGCGCTTTGATCCAATGGGCCACGGCCGCACACTGCTGAAACATGCACCCCAGAGAGAGCCCTTACCAATCGAAGGCCAGCTCAGAGATATGCGGAAATTATTCGAGGTGCTCGGTCTGCACTCCCGTCCGATTCATCTCGTCGGACTCTCGTACGGAGGTGGCCTGGCAAGCCTCTACACGAGTCGATACCCTGAGCATATCGCCAACTGCATCGTGATGGCCCCGTTCACGGAGCCGATCCCGCAGCAACACAACTGGATCCTCGCGCAAGTGCGATCTGCGCGCCTGATGAACCCACTCAATCCACTTTCGGATGAGCAGATGTACGATGTCTTCCTGAGAAATTTGATCTATGCGACCTACCCAATTGCGGAACCCACGATTCTCGAAAATCCGTTCCGCTTGGAAGCGACCTTTCGGCTCGTTCAAGGTATTCGTCATTATCGGTTCGACGACATCGCAGACAAATTGCCGAGCGAGAAATTTCACTTGGTGATCGCTCGCCGCGATGAACTCGTCCCGGCAAAGCTTTTGGAAAAAGCCTGGGAAGAAACTCCTCCTCACACACGCCGAAGCCGCATCTTCATCGAAGAGTCCCGGCATCGGATCCCGACTCACATCCCTCGCTTCAGCTCCGCAGTCGTGAAAGCGATCGTGCGCGGTCATAGCGCTTTCAATCAAGGACGCACCCTGGTTGCCGTTCCGAGCGAGGGCGTCGTCCGCGTCGGGAATAAGGTCGTCTTGCGCGATCTACCGAAAGAATAAAGCTGATGCCGCGCTTTCAACTGTCTGGTTTCACCATGAATTGCGAGATCGTGCCGGCCACGTTGCCGATGGACACGCTTTTCATTCATGGCAACTTGGCGTCCAATCGCTGGTGGCAGCCGGCCATCGCCCTCTGGAATCAAAGCGCGCCGCCACGCCGTGAGGGCCGCGCGATTCTCGCGGAGTGGCGTGGTTGCGGACAAAGCTCCGAGCCCGCATCCGAAGCGGACCTCAGTATTGATGTTCTCGCCGCGGACTACATTCGCCTCTTGGAAGCATTGAACATCTCCCGCGTTTGCCTGGTCGGACATTCTACCGGCGGCGCGATCGGTTTGATGGCGATGCTCCAACGCCCGGAGTTTTTCCATCGCGCCGTTTTTCTGGATCCCGTTTCCGCCACTGGCATCGAACTCGATGAGACGATGAGCGCGGCCTTCCGGCATATGGGCACGGACCGCGCCGTTCTCGAGAACCGCTTGGGTGCGACGATCTGGGGCAATGACTTCGCAAGTCCGTTTTTTCAGGACTTGGTCGCGGATGCATACGGTGTGTCTCGCCATAACTGGCTCGGCGTACCACGCGCCCTCCAAAAATTCGACGTGCGCGAACGTCTGGCGCAGGTCCAAACGCCGATCTTAGTGGCGCACGGAGAACACGACGTCACCCTGCCGATAGAAAAGTCCAAGCACATGGCGGAAGGCCTGGGGAACGGGGCATTCCTGGAAATCAAAGGCCAGGGCCATTGCACGAATATTGAAAATCCAAAACTCTTCACCTCGATCTGCAACGAGTTCCTTTACGGGAACTGAGAAAGGAATCCATGTCGTTCGCGACCATCACCGGCACCGGGCTTTACGCTCCCGAGAACATCGTCGACAATCAGTTCTTCAACACGAAATACGACAAAGATATCGATTCGTTTTTGAAAACCAGCCGCAATATCTATCAACGCCACTTCATGAGCGATGACCAGGCGACATCCGATTTGATCTTGCCCGCAGCCGAACAAGCGATGAAAAATGCCGGCATCCAGGCCAATGATCTTGATCTGATCATCATCGCGACGGACACTCCGGATTATGTTTCGCCTTCGACCGCTGCGGTCGTGCAATATCGCTTGGGCGCCACCAAAGCGGGAACGTTTGATCTGAATACCGCGTGTGCGGGTTTTGCGACCGCCACCGATGTCGCGGCCAAGTTCATCGCAGCCGATCCCCGTTATCAGCACATTCTCGTGGTCGGCGCTTACGGCATGTCGAAATATTTCGATTGGAACGACTTCAAGGTGACCAGCGTTTTCGCCGATGGCGCGGGCGCGGCGATCGTCTCTCGCACCGAAGATCCGACCCTGCGAATTCACAATGCCCAGCTGTATACCGAAGGCATGTATCACGATTACATGGGAATCTACGCGGGCGGCACGCGCTTTCCGATCTCACCCGAGACGATCGAAAAACGCCAACACTTGCTGCAATTCACCAAACGCATTCCGCCAGAAACCAATGGCACGCATTGGCCTGCTTTGAGCCACACGGTTCTCGACCGCATGCAGGCACGCCCCGCGGACGTGACTCATTGGTTCCTCACACAGATCAACATCGCTTCGATCTGGGAAACGATGGATAAGCTCGAGGTTCCGCGCGAACGCGCGCACAATATCATGGATCGCTTCGGCTACACAGGCAGCGCTTGCATTCCGATGGCGATCGCCGATGCCGCGAACGCCAAGAAGCTCAAAAAGGGCGATCTCGTCATGGTGCTGGGCTCAGGCGGCGGCATGTCGATGGCGGCGATGGCGATGCGCTGGAGCTACGATACGTAAGGACTTGAAAGAGGCTCTGAGCGTCCATTTGACGCTTGGAGAGCAACGGGAGAGATCTTGGCGATGGTCGAGACCGACTGGCTCAAAAGATGGTTCCGCTATACTCCGGACCGGGTCGCGCTGAAAAGCGCCGACACCGGAGTCAGCTATTCGTATGCGCTGCTCTATCGCTTGTCTTGCGAGATCGCGCGCACGCTGGAAACTCGTTTTTCTGTTCGTCATGGCGATCGTGTCGCGGTCATGTCGACAAATGAGATGGAGTATGTCCCTCTCTTCTTTGCCGTACAGCGCTTAGGCGCGATTCTCGTACCTATCAACTTTCGCCTCACCGGCCGCGAGATCACGCACATCATTGAAGACAGCGGCGCCAAGCTGCTGATCGCGCAAGATGCCTTCGCCGAGACTATCGGCAAAATGAACCCTCGTAGCGTGCCAGACAAACGTTGGTCTTTTGACGGCGCGAGCGGCCGGACCGACGATAACCTTCGCTCGTTCGTCGCGCACATCGCAGCCACTCATGACGCGGAAGACGAGTCCGAGCGCTCCGCCGCTCGACCGCGCTCCTGGGAGATCGAGTCGCGCCTTGGATTTGAAGATCCGTGCATGATCCTTTACACGTCAGGCACGACGGGAGCACCTAAGGGCGCGCTGATCACGCATCAGATGATGTTCTGGAACTCAGTCAGCACTGGCCTGCGACTCAATCTCACGGAAAACGATGTCACCCTGAGTTTTCTGCCGTTTTTCCACACCGGTGGATGGAATGTCCTCAACACGCCCTTTCTCCATCGCGGTGCACGTCTTGTCTTCATGAAGAAGTTCGAAGCCGGACGCGTACTGCAACTCTGTGAAACCGAACGTGTGACCATCTTGTTTGGCGTGCCGACGACGATGGATATGATGTTCCACACTCCGGAGTTCAAGAAAGTCGATCTTAAGTCCGTACGCTACGCGATCGTCGGCGGAGAGCCGATGCCGATCGATCTCATCAAACATTGGCAAGCGCGCGGAATTCCAGTCCGCCAAGGCTTCGGACTGACCGAGTTCGGACCCAATGTGTTTTCGCTTCCGGAAGCGGATAGCTTGCGCAAAATCGGTTCGATCGGATTCCCGAATTTTTACATCGACGCACGCATCGTCGACGATCGCGGCCAAGATGTGCCGACCGGTAAAATCGGGGAACTGATTCTGAGCGGTCCAGCCTGCTCGCCAGGGTATTGGAAAAACGACGAGGCCACTCGCCACACGATTCGCGACGGCTGGTTCTATACGGGAGACCTCGTTCGGCGAGATGAAGATGGATATTTTTATGTGGCTGGACGTAAGAAGGACATGTTCATCAGCGGCGGGGAAAATGTATACCCTGTTGAAATCGAACGGTTCTTGAGCACACATCCACTGATCCGCGAAGTCGCGATTCTCGGAGTTCCGGACGCCAAATGGGGCGAAGTCGGCAAAGCTTATATTGCTCTCGTCGAGGGCGCGGCCCTATCCGCATCCGAGGTCCTGGCCTTCTGTGAGGGCAATCTCGCCCGCTATAAAATCCCCAAGCACGTCCAGTTTCTCCCTGAACTTCCCAAAGGCGATAGCGGCAAGATCTTAAAACGCTTGCTCAAAGAAAACACGGCCGAGGCCTGACGTTCCGTCTCAATATGAAACAGTCCCCGCTCAGCCGCGGGGTCCAGGTTGGATTCGAATGGCGAAACGCCTATACTGAAATGAGTCAGCCGACGTCCCTGTCTCTGAGTCGTTTGGAGGAGATCCGATGCGATCCAGCGCCGCCGCGCTCGCACCACTAGCCTGTTTATTCTTCGTTGGCTGTCAGACACCAAAGCATGTCGAGTTCACTCGTATCAAAGAAGGTATGGTGAAAGGTGATGTCGTTGAAGCCGCGGGCAACCCGTCGCGGACACAGCGCTGGCAAGGGAAAGACCGGTGGATCTACGAGCTCTATCCGGACGGCGTGCACGCCGATATCCGGGAAGTTCATTTCACCGAAGGTCGTGTCACATATATCGGAACTCCGACGGTTCCCGAAGTCTCCGCCGAGGAACAGGATCGACTGAACGCGGAATCCAATATCGCCGAAGAAAAACGCCTCGAAACCGAAAAAGCGGCAGCGGCGGCAGCGAAGGCCAACGCGGCAGATGTGCTGTCGGGGCAATCCCGACCGCAACCCACCGGACCCGGCGGAGCGGATTAGCACCCGCGTCTCCAAAAAGGTGCGCTGAGTGTACGCCAGAACCACAAAAAGAAGCGCCGCATCTCCAAAGGGTGCGCCGCGTATTTTGGTAGAGTACCCGCGTCATTAGAATGACGCGGGTACTCTACC
>JAMPXM010000192.1 GCA_023701225.1 Pseudobdellovibrionaceae bacterium
ATACGCGGCGCACCTTTTGGCGTTATTTTTCGACTGAGAGGGTGATGTCGCCTTTGCGCCTGAGGATTTGTACGCTCACATCGGTCCCATAATTTTTCATTTCTAGATCAATGGATCCATCACCGACGATTAGGTCATTGATGTAGACCACCTTCAAAAATGATGGGAGGCGGGGGCGGCGGAGACAAATCCGCATCTGAGTCGCGTCAATGCTCAAACCGAGGGATGATGCCAGAAGCAGATAGACGGCGCCGGCGGCCCAAGCTTGCGGAGCGCACGCATGATGATACAAAGTCGGCGCTTCTCCGTCTTTGCGCTCAAATCCGCAGAACACTTCCGGCATGCGCTCGATTTCCATGTAGGTGCTGGCGCGGAACAAGGCTTCGAAAATTCGTTCCGCTTCAACGGGGAGGCCACAAGTCGTCATGCCCCACGCGATCAGGGCGCTGTCGTGCGGCCAAACAGAGCCGTTGTGATAGGACATCGGATTGTATCGTGCCGACCGCGAGTCCAGCGTGCGCACACCCCAGCCGCAGAACGACGTTGGACTCATCAGCGTGTTGGCCACGTGTTTAGCGCGATCTTGAGGCACGATTCCGGTGAAGAGCAGTTGGCCAGCATTGGAACTGATGACGC
This sequence comes from Pseudobdellovibrionaceae bacterium, assembly GCA_023701225.1. Lineage (GTDB taxonomy): Bacteria > Bdellovibrionota > Bdellovibrionia > Bdellovibrionales > JAMPXM01 > JAMPXM01. The sequence goes on from JAMPXM010000192.1 coordinate 637, forward strand.
GACAGGGACGCTTTTGGCCATCGAGCGCCAAGGCATAAGTCTTCAGATCCTCGAGCCAGAACATTTCATTGAAGCGTTCTCTGAGGCGTTCGGCATCCTTGAGCAGGCGCTGACCCAGTTCGACATGCCCGAGCGCGGTTGCGAGTGGCGAGAGCTCCCGTTTGGCGAAGTAGGTGTAGCCTTGAACTTCGCAGAGCGCGATAGGGCCTACGGCGTCGTCGCCATTTTCGTGGAAGATCGGATCCGGTGAGTCCTTCCATCCTTGGTGAGTGAGGCCGCGGTCAGTTTGTGATGCGTATTCCAAGAATCCGTCGCCATCGATATCTCCGTAGTCATCGACCCAAGAGAGCGCGCGTTCGATCGCACTCCAGTGATTGCGGAGAAAGCTCAAATCTGCAGTGCGACGGAAGTAAGAGCCGCAGAGCGCGAGGAAGAGCGGTGTGGAATCAACAGAGCCGTAGTACCTGCCGAAAGGGACTTCATTGAGGTTCGCCATTTCCCCATTGCGGATTTCGTGAATGATTTTACCTGGATTGGCATCGCGTTCGGGCTCGTTCGTTGTGGCTTGGGTATTTGCCAGGAACCCAATTGTGTCGCGCGCGAGCGTCGGATTGGCCCACAGGCATTCCAGTGAGGTGAGAATGCCGTCGCGACCAAAAGCGGCGCAAAACCACGGTATGCCCGCATAAGGGTACCGAAAGCCCGAGGCTGTTTGTGTGGTCATCATCACAAGATCATCGGTCGAGCGTCGAAGCCACGCATCGAACTGGTCGTTCGGCGTGTGGATGGTCGAATACTTGCCGCGCCCGGCGGAGTGATTGCGGTAGATCGCGGTCAGTCCGTCGGCGTGGGATTTTCGCTCTTGTTTGTCTCCGTCGGCTCGAAAGCGAAGGTCGAAATGAAATCGCGTTGAGCCGCGAGGAGGGACGTCGATCCAAAATTCCAAAGAGTCGTTATGGCGTTCGTAAGAAATTCCGTCGAAGTGAAGGCAAGTAAATCGTTGAATGCCGTCAAGGCCGGTGTATTGCAGAGTTGCCGTGTCGTGGTCCGTCGCCCATTGGCTAATGGAGCCGCGACGCTCGCGTTTCATGCCCCGGACTTCAAAGACGTCGGCGAAGTCGGCGGCGACGTGAATCCGTCCTGGAATGCGTACGGCGGTGTTGCCGAAATTGGCAACCGAAATTTGTTCATGGCAGAAACCGTCGAGAAGAAACTTTTCACGATGAAAATGGAGTTGGCCTTTGGGGACAAAGCCGACACCGTCGATCATCAGGTCGGGATTGGTCATCTCCACTTTCAGGAGACCATTGTCGTCACGGAGATTGGAATTGAGGAGCACGGGACGGCGGTCGCCTGCGATCGTAAAAGATAGCGCGGATACGAAGCGCGTGCCGCCGTGAAAGATCCCCGCTTCACTGTGCGTGAAGGGACGGATGTCACCATAGCGGTCAAAAATAGCAAAGGTTTCACCTTGCTTGAGAACGCGTGTCTCACGATCGGCGAGAACCGATGTGGCGAGGACATAATACTGATCCGCGACCTGCAGGATGTCCGTCAAAGTCGTCTCCCGTTCCACCGCTCCGTCGGATGTGTCGCGGGCATCGGCCGAGATGAGCGAATGAAACTTGGAGCCGTCGCTCGGGAGAGGCGCAGTCGGTCATAAAGGCGGACGTATTGTTCGGTCATGCGTTCTTGAGAAAACCGGTTTTGAAAATCTTCGCGGCATTTCCGGCGGTCGATTTCGCCGATGCGCCGAACGGCTTCGACCGCGCCGTGAATGGAGTCAACGACGAACCCATTGAAACCATCTTGGATGATTTCGGGTACCGAACCATGCGGATAGGCAATCACAGGAGTGCCACAGGCGAGCGACTCGATCATGACGAGACCGAAGGGCTCCGGCCAATCGATCGGGAACAGTGTCGCACGCGCGCGCCCGAGAAACTCGGATTTCTGCGAATCATTGATTTCGCCGACGAATTCAACTTCTTTTTGCCGGAGGAGGGGTTCGATCTGGCTCACGTAATCAGCGTCATGACTATCTTCTCGCTTGGCGGCGACCTTCAATGGGAGTCCGGCTCGTTGAGCGATACGGACCGCGCGATCGAAGCGCTTTTCGCGGGAAAGGCGACCGAGAAAGGCTAGATATCCACCGTCACCACGGGAAAATTTCAGTCGATCCGTTGGCAGGCCGTGATGAATCGTCGCCACCCAGTTCGCGTCCGGAAGCGGTTCTCTTTGGCTGCGAGAAATGGAAACGACGGGATGTTCGCAATATCGTCCATGATAGGCGATGACGTCCGGTAGATCCAGGCGCCCATGCAGCGTCGTCACACTGGCGGTCGGGATTTGCCGTGTCATCGGCAAGTGCATGAGGTCCGTGTGAAAATGTATCATGTCGAAATCCGCGGCCTCGTCCATGACCATCTCCAAGAGAAGAAGGTGGCAGGCGAGTGGATCGCGCTTGAAATTCTCCAAGCGCAGCGCCCGCGGAATCGGTGCACGCAGCCGTGCGCGTGTCTGTGAGTCGCCGCTGGCGAAAAGCGTGACGTCGTGTCCAGCGTCGATCAAGGACTCCGTGAGTGTGTGAACAACCCGCTCAGTCCCACCGTAAAGGGCCGGGGGAACACTTTCATAGAGTGGCGAGACCTGAGCGATACGCATAACCACCTCGGCTCAAGGCATACCGCGCCTCGCGAAAGCATTCCCTCGCTTGCATGTTCAATTTCAGTGACAACTCCGCCGCAAAAAAAAAACGAACTTTTAAGTTGTCACGGCGGTGTCTGTTGGCGATCACGAGGGCTACACAGACCGCGCGCGTTTGTTGGTGCGGTCGGGCTCGCCTCTCGTTCAGGTGTAGGCCTTGCGCATTTGCCAAAGGAGATGGCTGATGTAGGGGCGCCGGGTTTCGCCGCTGGCCACCATGAGTAGCTTTGTGATTTTGAGATCGTGTGGGTCCGTGAAAAGCAAGATCAAGAGCTCTTGGATTAGGTTCGTATTGAGCGTGACATAATTGTCAGTCCCCACGCCGAGGCCGACGCCTTTTTTCTCCCACCAAGAAAACGGATGGTCTTTGTAGTCCTCAAAGACGGCCGTGAGCTTCGTATTGGAAGACGGAAGTGAGACAAGCGCGACACCTTTGTCGATCATGCGATTGAGCACATCGTGTTGGTAAAGTTCCACTTCGCGCGCGATATGAAATTTTGCCTTCGTGAACAGACGTGTTTCTTCGCCGTTGAGTTGGGTGCCGGCCAGAAGCTTGTCACGAACATGAGTCGCGTGATCGGCCCAGTCCATATCGTTGATCTCATTCCACTCAGGTGTGTTCGGCCGGATGGCTTCGCCGCGACGGTTCCACTTGAGGACGCGAAGGTAAAGCGAATGAAAATAGTAGTTCGGATTGATGCCTAAGCTCAGTCCGTGTTCGAGCGTGTCGATGCGCCAGATGTTCATGGCGTTGTCGACGGCCTGAATGCCCTTGCGCAAGGTCTTCCAAACTTCCCCGTGGTGCGAGCGGATTTTGAAGCCGCGGTACTGCAGTTTGCGGAATCCGAGCTTCATGTCTTGAAAGTGGCTTTTACGGTAAAGCTCTTTTTCGTCGCCGACTGTATCGACTTCGGAAAACACCGCTTGCAGTTGCGGATGTTTGTTGATGATCGCCAGGATCTGATTCACCTGGTGTAGGAAGTGCTCTTTCTTGGATTTGAAGTTCGCGCTGTCGTAAAAATCCGATTCTTTGCGGAAGCTCGGCGAGAGAATGAAGTCGAAGGCCGGGTTTTTCTTTTTGAAGTCCATGAAGCCGTCATAAAGGCCGAGTACCACGTCTTCTTCGGTCAGATTTTCGAGTCCGGGGACTTGTTCGGCCTCACTGGCGGAGGCGCGAGACAGCGTGAACTTCAAGCGAATGAAGCCGACGTTGTATTTCTGGTAGAGTTCTTGCGCCATGTGGTAGGCCGCTTCGCGATGCGCTTGGCGGTCCGTCAGTAAGAGCTTCGGTAACATCAAGATACTGAGATAGCGCGAGAAGCGCTCATCCGGCTTCAATCGCAGCAAACGAGCGACATCTTCGACGTCCTTGATCGGTAGCGCATTTTCACCGTAGATCGCACGGATTTTGGCCTCGTAAATGGCTTTATTGGGGCCTTCCAGGAGTTTTTTCAAGCGAGGATAAATGAACGGGGCCGAGAGTGCTCCGGTGAGATGAGTGTGTTCGTCGCGATAGGGAAGCGGGAAGTTTTTGAAAAACCCGAACAGGCCCGCAGCCACGGGATGCGCGAGCAAGTCCTCGATATCGGCCTGACTGATTTGAAACTGCTGCAGCAGGGTTTGGAACTCCGCGATGCACGCATGGATCTCGGTGCCGTTGGGGATGCGATTATCCTGCGCGCGATCGTTGTGGAGCATGAGCTCCAGGGTGTCCATGAGCGTGATGCCATTTGTTTCACTGATGATCTCAGTGAGGGCTTCCGTTAACTGGCGCGTCAGCGCTTCGTTGTCGCCGGCATTGTGATTGGGATTGGCCCCTGAATTTGTATCCGTATGGCCGCTGGATGAGCCCGACGCTGGTCTTGTTTTGTGCACCTGTAGACTCCTGCTTTGAGTGTGGCATTCTCGGCGCGCGGTGTCCAGCGGGCGCGCGCGGTCCGATCAAACCTAGGCGCCCAAAGGGATCTCGTTGTTTTTGTCTGACCTGCCGCCGGTCGAGTGCCGTGTCGTTGTTTGACTTCCTCATGAGTGTCATGGAAAACCGAAGCAAATGCAGACATCTACGGCAGAACCTCAAGTGATATTTGAAGAATGGTCCGCCGCCGCTGGGCGCATCGGGGTTGCGCGATTGAATCATTCGCGGGCTCTGAATTCTCTAACTTTGGAAATGGTTCGCGCGTTGGCCGAACAGCTGGGGTTGTGGGAGCGGGATCCAAGGGTGAGCCTGGTCGTCATTCACTCGGGTTCCGAGCGGGCGTTTTGTGCCGGTGGCGATGTGAAAACGGTGGCCCAAAAACTGATCGCTCAGGACAAGGCATTCCCAGCGGAATTCTTTCGCTGGGAATATAAGATGGACTACATGATCCGTACATTTGCCAAGCCGATCCTGGTTTGGGGAGACGGCATTGTCATGGGCGGCGGTCTCGGAATCTTTTGCGGAGCTTCGCATCCGATCGCGACGGAAAGGTCCCTGCTGGCAATGCCGGAGATCACGATCGGCTTTTTTTCGGATGTTGGCGCGGGCTATTTTCTGAATCGGCTTCCTCGAGGCTTGGGTCTGTTTTTAGGGTGGACGGCGGCACGATTGACTCCCTGGGATGCGCTCCACTTGGGTCTTGCTTGCGATGTCCTCTCGAGCGGCAGCAAAGAAGACGTGTTCTCGCGCCTTCGCGATCAGGCATGGGTGGGAGAGATGTCCAGCGATAGCGAACAGCTCCAACGGATTCTAGAGCACTGGCGCGTGACCCGCGAACCCTCTCACTTGCAGCGATTCGAAGCTACGATTTGCGAGGTTCTTGCCGTCGAGGACGTGTCCTCCGCTCGTTCGCGTTTCTTGGCTCTTGAGATCTCAGATGTGTGGTGGCAGGCATGCAGGAATGCGCACTTGGCTGGATCTCCGCTTTCTGCGCATATCATTTTTGAGCAGTTGCGGAGAGAGCGTGATCTGGGCGTTCTCGACATTTTCTTGGCGGAGTGGAGTCTTGCCAGTCGAATGTGCGAGCGGCCGGAATTTCCAGAGGGAGTCCGCGCTTTGTTGATCGACAAGGATCAGCGTCCGCGCTGGCAGCCCGAACGCTTTGAAGACGTCACCACTGAGCAGGTGCAATCGCACTTCATTCCTGATCCTGGCATTGCTGAGACTCGTCAGTTCTTTTTAGCCCGGTAGCGCCAAAAGGGAGCGCCGCATCTCCAAAGGGTGCGCCGCGTATTTTGGTAGAGTACCTGCGTCATTGAAATGACGCAGGTACTCTACCAAA
>JAMPXM010000193.1 GCA_023701225.1 Pseudobdellovibrionaceae bacterium
GATCATTTGCGCGGCGAGTGCGACTCCCTGGGCATGATTGCCGGCGGAGCTGGCGACAACACCGCGCGCACGCTCTTCGGACGTCAGGCTTTTCATTTTGTTGAGCGCGCCGCGGATCTTGAAGCTTCCCGTGCGCTGCTCATTTTCAAATTTCAAGAAAAGCTTCGTTCCAGCGTTGTCAAACGCGGAGGGAGAGGACTTGACCGATGTCCGCGTGACGAACTCGCGGATCACCGTTCGCGCGTCCTGAATGTCCTCGACGCGAATCGCTTTAGAGTTTGAACTCGAACTCTCGCTTGAGTTTTGACTTCGTTTTTCGATGACGAGCTTCCCCTACCATACAGTAGATAGCCCTCTGAGCGGACGATGATCGCCCAACTGATCCTTTGGGCGCGCTCGTGAGGTCTCCTCCGACGGTCGCTGTTTGACGTCTGAGTATACCTGAACACTTTTCTCATCAAAGAAATAGTACGGAGCCAAACACTTTCCGCACCGATCGCAACGATCCACAAGGGTCTCGTTGCGTTCATTGACGAAATCGCAGAGATGACAGCGCCGCACGTGAACGAATTGGAATTCGTCCATCGCGACCTCCTTTGCTAATCCCCGCCCCCGATTGAAACCTCATCCGCAGGACGGACCACAAGGAGGTTCACCACACAAACTTGTACTCTTAAGCCTGAAGACAGGCTAACACTGGACCTTCAACCAGTCCAGATGAAGATTGAAGCAAGATATGGATATCACTTATATATCTGTACATTGACTTGACGCATTATCAAAAAGCTCGAACGATCTTCAAGCCTTTGTGCTCGCCGTCGAGAGATGAAGACAACCAGCGATTTTGACATGCCGCCCATATCAAAGCCCGCAAGCTCTTGAAAAGACATCAGAGCCACCTATCAAAGATCGCCAAGTTCCGAGCGAAGTTGACTGATCAAGCGACGATTGAGAACGCGAACCTTTTCCATCGGCCAAGTTTCCGCAGTCTCTGCGCTGCGGCGAGATGAGGAGATCGACATCAACCAACGGACCTCGGAATGAACGGCACGGGTCACGGCTCGCAACACATCCTGTTTACGGTCACGCAAGACGAGCGGACGCTGCAAGTACTCATTCCAAAGCGTTTGGCGCGCCTCGAAAAACACGGCGTGCCCGCTTTCGACTCGCGGATGGCCTGACCCGCGTCGTTCGAACTGACGATTCCGAATTTCGGAACTGCTGCGCTTGCGTTCGCCATGGCTGCGGCCCGCCTTCGTCTGGGCCATATGAATTGCGTCAGCAACCGAGTTCGGTTGGCCGGTGTAAAGAATCGCGATCACATCGGCGTAAAACTCATGGTACGGATCCGCGACATTGAGCGCTGAGGCCGCAACACGCACTTTCTGCTCCAACCGCTCCAATTCGATCGAGAGCCGCTCTATTTCGCTGTAGATGCGGTTCAGCTCGGCCTCGGCCCGCGGATTATCCCAACGCTCCAGGTTCTTGCGGCGCTCCTCGAGTTGGTCCATTTGTTTGATCATCTTGTCTTCATCGCGAAACGCGTCTTCGATGACTTTGGTTTCGGGCAAGTCCGCCAGGATATTGGCGTGAAAGACCATATGACCGAACTCGTGCGCGATGATCGGAATCATCGTCGTCGGATTCTGGGTGTACAAACGGCCGAGGCGATCCACGCGTCCGTACGTACGGCCGACGTTGAGGATGCCCTCAAAGGAATTCGCTGAAGGATCTTCTGTGATCGCGGCGACATTCAGATGAACACGCTCTGGCATCTTCGAGCCACGCGCGATCTCCCCGACTCCGACGATGACTTCGCGAAAACGACGAGCTTCTTTTTCCAATCCCGCGGGCGCCAACTTCTGATTGAAACGCGTGTCGGCGTTTTCGCGTTCATCCGGTCCATACGTGATCAGCACGGACTGGCCGCCGACCTTCACGGCGCCGAAGGACGGAACCGTGCTCGGATCCGGAGCGGATGCGAGCAAGCTCGCGCTGGCGAGGATGAAGGTGATGAAAACCGCGAACACTTTCCAAGCTGAAACCGGCTGTCTCATAATTTTCCTAATTCTTTCCGCAGAGATTGAATCAATCGAAGGTTCATTTGACGGGCGTCTTCCGCCGAAAGCTGATCCCGCGGCATGCCCGGCAAAGAGAGAAACCAATTCAGTTCTGAGCGAATCGCGCGGGCGACACCTTGCAAGACCTCGGCTTTGTGGTTCCGCATGACGGTCGGACGCGAGAGGAACTCCTCCCAAATCGCCCAACGGGTACGCGCGAACACGCCATGCGGAATCTGCAACGCGCGCGGCGCCACGCCCTCGCGCTCAAAGGCGCGATTGTGGACACTCATGATGTAGGCTTTGTTCCGTTGCCGCGGCCGCGCCGGCATCGTGAAGTGTACGCTGTCGGAGATTGCATCCGGTTTTTCGGTATAAAGTACGGCGACGACGTCGGCGAAGAATTCATTGTACGGCTTGATGACATGGCTGATGACTCTCGGGATCTGCAGCTTGCCCATGAGATCCGCCATTTCAGCTTCCCACTCCAATCGCTCCTGCTGGACACGGGCGCGTTCGCGTGCGCCACGCGGGTGTCCACCAAGGCTGAGTTCCTGTTCTCGTAAGTCACTGACCGTGCGGTACGTGAAGCGGAGATCCCGAAACTGTGCTGCCGCGGTCTTGAAAAACGAAATCTCCATCAAGACGTTCTCAAAGAAGATGATGTGCCCGAACTCATGGGCCGTCACCGGAACCATTTCATCCGGATGCTGTGTATACAGACGTTTGTTGCCATCGACGATGCCGAAACGTGTGCCGAGATTGATCACATTAAAAAACGAATTTGCCGAAGGGTTACTTTCGATCGCGCCGATTTTGAGCAAGAGCTGGTCCGGCATTTTCATGCCTTGAGCGATGTCACCCACACCACGAATCACATCCAGAAAACGCTTGGCTTCTTTATCCAGGACCTGCGCGGGAAGGTGCTGCGCCAAGCGAGGATCTTCACCGTCTTCGACGTCATTGGCTCCATAATCCACAAGGACCTTGCCCGAGCCGACCTGCACCGGCCCGAACGAGCGCGGAGCCATCGCCAAAAGCGATGCGCTCGTCAGCAGGAACAGGACGAAAATTGTCAGTGCCTTCCACGGCTTCGGATATGGTTTCGCGAAATCCTTCATCGAAAGAGGCCTCCGGCTGATTGGCGACCTCTCTGCAAAACCCAGGACAGCTGAAGCCGACCCCAGCGCAAATATATGCGATTTCAAGCAAGCACAGCGAAGGCCCACATGCCCAGAGAGACGACAATGCGGAATTTCCTACATGCCCTCTCCAGTACACATCCAGTGACCCCCTGGGACTTCGATATCATCCATGACCGAAGAGTCGAGACGAGCGTCCAAAACCTGGACAGCCACCATCGGCGACAACAGAGCAGAGCGATTCCCTTCGTGCGACTCCAGGCTCGCACCTTGCAGCGTGAATATCAGATGCGGGCATTTATCCTCGTGAAACTTATCTTCATTTTCTGCAAAGAGAATGTCGGCAGGAACATTCTCACGATTGGCCGCGCTTGCCGAAAATCAATTCTCCACTTCATCTTGTTTTTTCTCACGATTGCCTGCTCCACGTCTTATGGCGGTTCATCACCGATCGGATCGGTCTGCTCGAGCCAGGATCACGACATAGATCTCGGCGAATGGGCGGCGCGCGCTTCTTGCGAAAGCTGTCGCACCAACGACAGCCAAGTCTCTTCGCTTCAAGCATTGACGCGAGAACAGGAGTTTATCCACCGGCTAAAGGAGAACATCCGGACGAAATTAAAAGAAAAGGAGGAGTTCTACAAACGCCTTTCTCAGTGCGAACCGAGTTCCGGTGATCTCGTTTTCTGCAATCGGGAACAGACACAGCTTCGCCAAAAAGTGCGCACCCTTTGGCTGCGGCTGCGGATCTCCATGGCTTTGATGAGCCCCGTTGATCCGACTCCGAATGCAAGAAATCAACCTCTCGGCTGGTTCCATCCCCATCCCACGCATCTCTTCCGCCAAGCGACCAGGCAGGATCCGCTCACGCCCGACGAAGTGAATTCAACGCAATCGCTTTTTCTAGATCAAGTCTCGGCCCTTGTACCTTCCTTTCAGCGACAGACCTCGAAAACTGCGCCACTCCTCTCACGTTCGACTCAAGAAAATCCGGCCGTCGATCAGGCGCGCGTCCGAATTCGAAACCAAGCCAGAACCGACTACATGTCCTTAATCGGACAGCATCCGGCACTCCTCTTTTTTTCTTCGGTTGACTTGCAGCGAGACAACTCTCCAACACACGAGCAGATTCGCACGGCTTCGAAACGGATCGCAGACGAAATCCGTGACGAATGGCAGCGCCTCGACTTGAGCGCAAACACTTGGCACCCAGATTCTGAATCGAGCCGCGGGCTCATGGCTTATACGAACCTCATCCAAGAAATACTTCAAGCCAATCCTAGACTCTGTTCCGCGGCCGCAAGAATACTGGATCAGCAAAAACTAGAGGCAACCCTCAAAGACAGAAAGTCCGCGGAGCACCATTTCGTCGCGTCTTTTCTCGCGCTCGGCTTCTGTTCAACGGGTGTGGGCTGCGCGCTCTCAGCGGCGGGTCTGACAGCCGCAGACTACGGCCTAGCACGGAGACGGACCGACAAGGCATTCCATCAAAGCGTCGTCCGCTCGACTCTTTCACCTTCTCCCGATGGCATGAAAAGCGCGCAATATGCCCAAGACCGCGAGGACATCATTCTCAGACTCGGCATGACCAGCTCCGCCCTGATCGGCATCACGTCTCCGCGAGCTTCTTCGTCCCGAGAATTGGGAGATCGTCTCACGACGTGGAAGCCTGGTTCTGTCGCGGAAACCAAAAGCTACTTTCGGATGCATGTTCGCGAAGTGAATCGAAACGCAAGATCCCTTTATATCCGCAACTCCGAACTCTTTTCGCATACGGCGACCTCCCACCTGAAGGCCCTTAAAACTCATGACCTCGAGAAGTTTCTTTCTTTCCCCGAACTTTCGCAGCGATTCCAATACAAAGGGATTCCGCGGGACATCGTGGATGGGTTGAGCGACGCTTCTCAGTATGCGCGTCATTTATCCAAAGACGGGCAATACTATCAACTCAGCATCTCCGAATCACTGCACCTGATGTGGGGCTACAGCCCAAAAATGCTCGAACAAAAAATATTGACCGCGTCCTCTGCCTCAGAAAGAACGCACTGGGCCTCACTTCTTCGACTCTGAAATCACGTTGTTCAATCCATGGAGTCCATCGACGGCGCGATCATGCGACCGGCGCACCAGTCCGCGGGATCACCGAGGGCGCGCGTCGAACTGCGTCTCTTGGAAATGATGTCCGATCTAGCGGCGAGAAAAGCCAATCCAATCACGGCCAGCGAGCTCGGACGTGACGTCACCTCTGCTCGTGACTTCATAACGAAAATGGGAACGGACGGCCTCGCGAAAAAAATTTCGGATCCAGGATCGCCAGCGGAATTTCTCGCCGCCCGTCAACTGATTGACCGCATCGGGAGGCAGAATATCCAAAGAATGGCCGATGAACTCGAAAGCGGATTTCAAAGTTCCGGTCTTCCGACCTCTATGAAAAACACACTTCTCAATGCACTTTTAACTTGGCGCTTGCGCAGTGCCGCTCCGGTGAATTGATAGTTTTTCGAAGCAAACAGCTAGACAGCTCGCGATCATTTCTTCGTGCGAGCCAGCGCAAGGAACGAATCGACTTGCAGGCTTGCGCCGCCGACGAGGAAGCCGTCGATTTCGCTTTGGGCGGCGAGCTCGGCGCTGTTGTCTGGCTTCACGCTGCCACCGTAGAGAATCGGAGTGCTTTGCGCGAGGGCGTCTCCGCCGATATGACGAAGTTCGGCGCGAAGGATTTGGTGGGCTTCATTGGCTTGCTGCGGACTTGCGACTTTGCCTGTGCCGATCGCCCAAACCGGTTCGTAGGCGACCATGAACGGCTTGCTCTCGACTCTCAGCTTGAGCCCCTCGCGCAGCTGCTCGCGAATCACATCGCCCGTCTGTCCGGCTTCACGCTGGGCCAGGGTTTCGCCCACGCACAGCATCGGCTCAATGCCCACGTCTTGAAGCGCGCGGACTTTTTTAGCGATCATTTCGTCGTTTTCACCGAAGATCGCTCTGCGCTCGGAGTGACCGACCAATGTGTACGGCGTCCGCAGTTCAGCGATCACTGCTGGTGAGTTCTCGCCCGTGAACGCACCCTGTTTTTCGAAGTGGCAATTCTGCGCGCCCCAACCGATTGCAGTTCCTTGCAACGTTTGACTGACGACCCAAAGATCGATCGCGGGAACAAGGAACAACACTTTGTTCATCTTGTTCGTCTGCGACACCGTCTGCGGCACCGTCGTCGCATGGCTCAGAAATTCTTGGAGATACGCCGTCGCCTCCGATGGTCCTTTATACATCTTCCAATTCGCGGCAACGACAAACGGACGCTTCATCACAAAACTCCTCTTCAAGAAAAGGCGCGTCACCAAAAGGTGCGCCGCGTATTTTGGTAGAGTACCCGCGTCATTCTCATGAC
>JAMPXM010000007.1 GCA_023701225.1 Pseudobdellovibrionaceae bacterium
GCTCCTGGCTCCGTCGCGATGGCGTCGCCGGCAGGGGGTACAACCACTGTGAAGCCAACGACTCTAGCGACGGCCCAAGCTAGCGCGTCCGTGATGCGTGAAACAGAGCCGAGTTCCGCCCCTGCATCGACCGGCGCGTCCGCAGCGCCGTCTACGGATGGCACGGACGTCTCCGAAGCGAAGGAGGCCAAGCCCAAAGGCTTCGTCTATCGCGCCTTTATGAATGTCGCAAGCGTCGACGAGGTCACTCCAGAGGTCACCAAGCAATTGGAATCATTGGGTGGAGAGAAGGCCGGTGAGGTTCCATTGGGCTGGCGTAAGGGAGCCGGCAGTTATTTCCACTTCACGATTTCCGAGACTCACGTCGAAGAGGTCACCAAGCTTCTGCGTACCTATGGTCCAGTCCGGATTTCGAAGGACCCGCATCCGCGGGTGATGCCGACAGGCCAAGTTCGATTTATCCTTTGGGTGGAGCCGCAAACGAGCGGCAACTAGGGATAGATGGCTTTAGCAAATCGACGTGTTTCTCGACATCCCAAGCGTTCGCTCCGGAGAATCCTGGTTTTCTGGTTTCTCATTATTTCCATCGCGCCGGTGGCGTTCGTCACGGGTATCGCGTTGGAGAATTTTGAGAACGCGATTGAGAACGAATTGATCATGCGACTGCGCGCGAACTCGCGTGAACTGACGACGACGCTGGGTGATTATCAAAAATATTTGGATATGCGGATGCAGCGTCATGAAAACGACGCCAGCCTGATCACGCATCTCTCGATGAGCAATATCGCCCAGGTCCGAGGTATATTGCGGCCATCCGTTCGCAACAGCTCTATTAGCAGCCTATCCGTGTTCAGCCGCGAAGGACGTTTGGTCGCGGCCTTAACACAGGATGAAGCGGCCGACGCGAGAGAAAACCCAGCTCTCATCGAGCAGAATCTGTTTTTGGCGGAAAACTACCGGCAGACTCTCGATGAAAAGGGTCGTTTGGCCGTGGTGAATGCCGGTGCGGGCGACAGCCTGGATTTGGTGGTCATGACGCGTCTGAACACCTCCACGGGGCGTCGCGCCGGTTATATCGAAGAGATCATCAACCTCGGGACGACAGGCTTACAGACCTTCAAGAAACGTCTGAACCTCGAACTCATTTTGTTCGACTCCGGCCGCAACGTCATCAGTGGAAGCCATGAGGACTTCTTAGTCTATAAGGCCAACAACAAGGCGTTCTTCGCGCCGACGCTCGAAGACGATCGCGAAGTGATTTTTCCTCTGACAATTCGTGAGGAACCATTCACCTTTATCGTCAGCCCGGTGAATTGGGGCACCGGCTCGTTCTTTATCGGACTTGGAGCCTCTCAGCAAAAAACACGGCAAGCGGTTCGCAACGTTTCGAACGCTTTTTTCACCGTCGCGGCAGCGATCGTCGTGCTCGCGGTCATCCTCGCCTTCTTCGGCGCGCGAAATGTCCTGCGACCCTTGAATGACCTATTGCACGCCATTCAAGCGATGGACGTGCGAGAAGAAGTCGTCGAAATCCCCGTGACCAGTGATACTGAGCTGGGCGTGCTGACAGAAAGTTTCAATGAGATGGCCCGTCGTGTGCGCCAGGCGCGCGGCGATCTCGAGAAAAAGATCAAAGAGTTGGAACAGGCCAACTTGGATCTGAAGGACGCGCAAAGCAAGCTCGTGCACTCGGCCAAAATGGTCAGCCTCGGTCAACTCGTCGCCGGTGTCGCCCATGAACTCAATAACCCGATTGGCTTCATCTATAGCAACATGAGCCACTTACGCGATTACTCCAACCGTCTGATGCGCATCATCGAGACGATGGAAGCTACCCCGGAGCGGGTGAGTGTCGTCAAAGCCGAGGCGGATTTCGACTACATCGTCCAAGATTTGCCGCGTTTGATTCAGTCCTGTGAAGATGGCGCGCGGCGAGTGCGCGATATCGTCATCGGATTGCGTAACTTCTCGCGCCTGGAGGAAGCGAAGATCAAGCGCGTGGATTTAGCAGATGGCATCCAGCAGACCTTGCAACTTCTGGCCGGAGAACTCAAAGCGCGGATTCAGGTGCGAACCGAGTTCGGCGCGATGCCTCAGGTCTTGTGCTACGCCAGTCAAATCAATCAAGTCTTCATGAACATACTCTCCAATGCCGCGCAAGCGATCGAGGGCGAAGGGGAGATTTTTATCGCGACACGCCACATCCCCTCGCGCCCATCTGTTGGCGGCTCGGGTGTCGCACAGATCTCGATCCGAGATACGGGTAAAGGGATGCCGGCGGAAATCGTCGACAAAATCTTCGATCCGTTTTTCACGACCAAAACGGTCGGTCAGGGAACGGGGCTCGGACTCAGTATTTCCTACGGCATCGTCAAAAAGCATGCGGGCGATATTCAGGTGAAGTCCGATCCAGGTAAGGGAACCGAGTTTATCATCACGCTGCCCATCGATGGACCTCCAGGCGCTGACAAGGGCGCCGCGGCCGTCTAGGGCGCTTCCCTGTTTTGACAATCTCAGGGAGTTCCGCGAACTCAAGTCAGGAACCACTTCATCCGATAATGAGACGATGGTGTCGAGGCGAAGTGTTTTTCTATCGTCTCAAAATGAAACGTCACTTCGATGCGGAGGCTGAGGCATTGAAGCCCAAACAGAGGACGCACAAAAAAGGACTCACGGCTCCGCCGGATAGCCATGTCCCGGCCGTGCCCTCTCCTTTGGAACCGGTGTCGCGCTCGTCGCGTTCGCGTGCAGCCGTCGATTCTCGCAAAACATCGGGGGCGCGTGGCAAGTCCGATCAGGGATCCCAGGAGCCTGATGACCGTCGCAAAGTCGCCTTGTTTCTGATTGTCGGGGCGCTCCTCTTGGCAGGGATCGCCTTTTTCATGGGTGAGCAGCATGGCCGGCGCTCGAGTCGCGAGATGTTGTCTCTGGCCCCGCAAGAGCGAAGCGTCGGTGAATTGATGAGTTCCCGTCGCCCGTTGACGTTCGAAGAACGTGTTCGAATTCACCGGAACCAGGTCGGTGATGCGCTCAACCGGCAGAGAATTCGCGCGCAGTATGACAATTTGGGTTTACCAAATCCGAAAGAAGGATCCGCGCCATACCAAGCGGACCCGATCATGAATGGATTGCCCCTGGACGGGCAGCGCAATCAATATAGCACTTTGGTGCCATCGCCTTCGCGGCCACGTGAGTCGGCCGAACTCGATGTCCAAAAGCGAGTGCAACTCGCCAAAGACCTCGATGCCTGGGAACAGTCGGCACGCGAAGAGTACATTCGCCAATTCAAGGCCAACGCTCGCGCGCAAGGATTCGAGGTCCACATCGACGCCGACTATAACGTCGAGTGGCAACCCATCGAACGCAGCCCGCAAAGTACGAGCAATGGCGGGGGCGTACAATAATCAGTCCCGTGACCAGTTCAATGATCAGTTCAGTGATCTGTCCGTAAAATCCGGATGGACGTCCGGTCGTATCCGCTCCGTTGGAAACCGGCACCAGCGATTGCGAGCAAAGCTCGAAAACCCATCGACCGTCACGATCAGATGGTCCAGGATCGGAATCTCCAGCCATTCGCTGACGCTCACTAAGCGTTCGGTCACCCGAAGATCGGGTCCGGACGGAAGCAGGTCTCGGCTCGGATGGTTGTGCGCGATCAATAGAGCGCTGGCGTTTTCTAAGCAAGCAAAGCGAAAGACATCGCGTGGATGCATTGGACAATGATCGACCGTTCCGCGGAACAGCATTTTCACGCGGAGCAGCTCCTTTTTAGGTCCTAACGCCAAGGCCCAAAACTCCTCAACGTCGGATTGCATCAAAGGCTGTAGGACTTGGTACGCGCGTTCCGCGGATGTGATTTCCATAAGCGACCTACCTTGAGAATTCGTGTGAATCCTCGATGTAAGCAAATTTGGCGCTTGTCGCGGATACGCGTGGTTTTTCTCCCACACTGAGTCTAGCCCGAGTTGCGGCCATACCGACCTTGCCGGTGGGAAACCGATAGGCTTATGATGAATGCACGCCACAGGAGAAAAACTATGACTAAGCGATTCCTCACCGTGCTGCTCGGCGGCTTATTGATCACGACTGCCGGATGCGGTCCGAAAGCGTTCGTCAAAGGCCAGTATGATGAAGACGTCAACGCGGAAAACAACCTCAACGATCTCTGGTCGGAAACCGACATGCAAAAGGTCGTTACGGATCTGGTCGCCAGCATGATGAAGTCGCGCGCGATCGCGGATGCCAAGAAACCACCGATCGTCATGGTGACCAAGCTGCAGAATAAAACTGACGAGCATATCGACACTCAGTCGGTCATGGATATGGTGCGCGTCGAGATCCAACGCGACGGTCGCGTCTCCTTCGTCGATAAAGAAGCGCGCGAAGACGTCGCTTCGGAATATGAGTACCAGAACTCAGGCATGGTGAACGACGAAAGCAAGAAGGGCCCGGGCGGTCAAGTCGGCGCCGACTACATCATCAATGGCCGCTTGGACTCTATCGTCCAACAGGTCGGCAAAGACAAGTCAGTCTATTACAAAGTGACGCTCAATCTGACCAACCTGCAGACGAACGTGATTTCCTGGTCGGATTACAAGCAGCTGCGCAAGAAGTATCGTAAGAAGTCGATCGGCTTGTAATCGAGAGCGCAACGTCGCGATGAATTGGGGTCGACTCGTGTCACGCCAAAGAAATCCGCAAAAAGGCCCGCGCTGGACGTGGGCCTTTTTGTTCAGTGTCCTCTTCTTCCAGGTGGGCTGCGCCACGTACCAGGGCAAGGTCGCGGACGCGCGTGTCTTGATTGGAAGTGGACGCTCGGAAAAGGCGATCGAAGTCCTCACGCCGTTGGCGCAACAGGAAAGCAAAGATCAACTCGTCTATATGTTGGATCTTGCGATCGCGCTCCAGCAAGCGGGTCGTTTTCAAGAAAGCGCGAAAACCTTGACGGCCGCCGAACGGATCGCGGACGTTCAAGACTACACCAGCCTCTCCAAAGAGACCGCCTCGCTCCTCCTCAATGAAGAGATGGTGCAATACAAAGGCGACGATTACGAAAAAGTCCTGATCAACGCGATCAACGCGATCAACTTCCTCATGCTCGGCAATTTGGAGTCGGCGTTGGTCGAGGTGCGGCGTCTGAACAACAAACTTCATCTCTATAAAACCGAAGCCAAACGTAACTACGAGCAGAACCCTTTTGCATATTATCTCGGCGCGATCATCTGGGAAGCCGATCGTAAGTATGACGACGCCTACATCGCCTACAAAAAAGCCTTTGAGCTCGTGCCCAACTACACCCCGTTGCACGAGGACCTGATTCGAGCGGCCATCAAGGCGCAGAGGCCAGAAGAAGTCGAACGTTGGCAAAAGCAATTTCCAGAAGTCAAAATTCGCCCTGAGTGGCGAGATCCGAAGCTCGGCGAGCTGGTCGTCGTTTATCAGCAAGGCTGGGGGCCGAGAAAGCGTGCGCATCCGCAAAGTCCTCGAGTGCCGAAACTCTATCCCGTCGGTTCGTTCACGGCGCAAGCGAAAGTCGTCGTCGAAGCGTCAACTGAAAAGGTGGCAGAGAAAACAGTAGAGAAAGTAGCTGAGAAAGCGGTGGCTTCTCCCTTTGCCGACGTGGCGACGAATTCCATCTACAGTGTCGAGGAAGTCGCGATTCAAACGCTGGATGATCAGTATGCTGCGTTAGTCGGAAAACGCGTTGCGGGTGTGGTTGCCAAGGCAGTCGTCGCAGATCAGATCCGTCAGAAAAACGCGTTGCTCGGAGACTTGGCGTGGCTCGCGCTCAATATCACCGATCGCGCGGATCTCCGCCAGTGGTCGACGCTACCGGAGTCGTTCCAAATCGCGCGTGTTTATCTCAAGCCGGGGACTTATCAAGTGAGTCTCAAGGGCCTGTCTTCGTCAGGCGCGGAAACCGGCGAGGACATGGAGCCACGTCCCGTTGAAATCAAGCCTGGGCGTAAACAGTTTTTGGGCTGGCGTTCATTCCGCTGAGTCAAAATAGTAAAGAAAGCGCAAGAGGACCGACACGCTGTCGTCGACAGTGGTCACATCGACGCCGTTGACGCGTGTTTTGCCTTCGAACGCGAGGTTGTAACGTGCCTGCAGGCCCGCGGTGATTTGCGGCGAGAGTTCAAAGTCCCAACCGCCGCCGGCATAGAGACCGAAACCGTCGCCGGTCACGTTGGCGGGCTTCAGCTTATTGCTGATGAAGGTCACGCCCCCGACCAGATTGGGGTAACCGGTCGTGTAGTCGCCGAGGTCATAGTTGGCTCCGAAGCTCAACTCGTTATGATCGACATCCGTGTGCGAGCTGGAAAGATAGCTCGCTTCGAGCGCGAGTGTCGGGCTGACGTAGACCCCGCCAGTCGCACCTAAACCAACACCATTAGAGTCGGCATTGCCGACGTCACCAAGAAGCGCGACCTGGCCTGCGAGAAGGCCGAGTCGGAACGCGCCATCTTCTTTGGCCCAAAGTGAATGCGGAACACACAGGATGGCCACTGCTAAGGTGAAAGCGAAACGAGTGAACATACGACCTCCTGTGGAGTGATGAAAAAAGCGACGGCCTTCTCGAATTTGAGAATAAAAAAACCCCGGTCAGTTGACCAGGGCTTTACTGAAGACTGTGGCTATGGCCACACCCCGCGCTCATTTCCATCAGGCCACTCAAGCGGGAGGAGCGAGTGGCACCAGGAGTGGACGTCAGATTAGTTGTTCAAGCTCTTGTTGGAGTTGGGGAGGCTCGGCGTTGCATCGTCGAACTTCTGGCCCACACCTGCGTTGAGTTCAGCCGAGTCAGCAGCGGCTTTTGCAACGCGGTTTTCCAAAGATTGCTTCATGTCGTCATACGAAGATTTCACAGCGCCCGCGTCTACGACGGGAGCGGCGTGAATCGCTTGGATCTGCGCATAGTCTTTCGGGAACGCGCCCAGCTTCGCCAAATAGCTCGAGATCGAACCATTTGCGTTCTGGATGATTTCGCGCAGCGTGAACAGCGGAGCATAGATCGAGGCTTTTTTCTCGGCTTCGAAGATGATCTGCGTCAACGTTGCAGCTGTGATGTCATTCTTAGTCTTGTTGTCGATGACCATCACGTCTTCGTTGGTGCGAATCATTTTTGCGATATCGTCCAAAGTGACATAGCAGCTCTGCTGAGTGTCATAGAGCTTACGATTCTGATAACGCTTAATGATTTTGGTCTTCGAACCCGCTTTTGTAACGGTCGCTTCGCTATTTTGACCGATGCCTTGATTGATCAAATTGCCTCCCATCGAAAGATCGTCAGTTTTGAACTTGGACAGGGGTATTCAGGGACCAGGCCTCTTTCAAAGAGCTGGTTTCCTGACGGATGAACCCCCCAACCACCACCGAGAGTCCTGCGTCCGGGGGGAACATAGTGCTGCCCGCCACAGCCTGTCAAGCGAGCACAGAAGTGAACAAAAATAATTGAAAGTGGCGATTTTGCGGCATTTTGGCTCCACTTTTGTGAGTCTCTGGCACAGCCCGTCGGTTAGTTATGTAAATTTGCATCTTAAGTTTCTGGACCACCTTGCCGAAAGTACAGGACAGAGTCGACGAGGGGTCCTGGTGCTTTTAAAACGCAAGCAAAATCGTGTATTTGGAACGTTTGACCTGATTGGGGTTCTCGCGTTGGGTGGAGCGGTTTTGGCGATTTGCAGCACGATCGTGTTCGAAATTCTTCAGGACGATAGCCACGCGCGTGCGCGCTTCGGTGCCGAAGCCCTCGCACATCAGCTGATGGCGGGAGGATTCGGGCCGGAAGAAACCTCCCTGGATTTCGACTCCTATCAGGCAGAGGCGGCGGAACGTCGCGGGGCACGTGGCCCAGCTTCCGTATTGGGCTCGGCCGGGGCCTCGGCCGCCCTGACTTTGGTGGAAGGCATTATGGGCAAGGATCCGTGGGGCCGTCCGTTTCATTACAAAGTCCTGAGAGCTCATGGCGGGCTGCCGGTCCGGATTCTGGTTTGGTCAGACGGTCCGAACGCCGCGTCCGAATCAGAATTGGCAGATTTTGAAGTCGCCCAACTCTCTCCCTCCGAGCAGGTCCAGTTTCAAGGAGACGACGTCGGCTATCTCTACGTCCGCCCCTAGGCTAGCTGCGATATAGCGTGCCTGGGTCCAGTTCCATATTCACCTCGCCTCAAAACGCGACTTCATCGTCAAGAGTTCCCTTTGTTGTGCCGATTTGATGGGAAAGCTCCCCTCGAAGAAGAGGGCGGCCTGAAAGGGATCTTATGCCCCGTCTGATTTTGCGGCTTAGCGCTTTGGTCGCGGCCGCTTTGAGCGGTGCCGGTTGTGCGACGAATTCGCTTGTGAGCGGCGGGGATATCTTTCGTGAATCTTCTGCAGATGTCGCCAATCGCGCGCCGAATTCGCTGAGTGTGCCGCAAGAGGCGGCCAACGGCGACCAGATTGACCCCCTCCAGATGCGTGTTCAGGCCGACTATCACTTCGCGCTCGCCGAGTCCTATAGCCTCGAGGCCAATACGGTGCGGGCGATCGAAGAATATAAACTCACGCTCGTGTACGATCCGCAATCGGCGATGGTCCGCTTTCGACTTGCGCAGGAGTACGTGAAACAGGGATTGGTCAGCGAGGCGATGGAACAAGCGAAGTTGGCCTTGGAACACGATCCGAAGCTGGTGGAAGCCCACATGCTTCTCGGCGGACTGCACTCCGCACTGAAAATGTATACCGAAGCCATGGCGATGTACCGCACGGTTTTGGAACTGGATCCGGAAAACACCGATGCCCCGATGTTCATCGGAGCATTGTATGCCGAGCAGAAACGTTATCCCGAGGCGATCACACAATTCGAAACCTTGGCGAAGAACAAAGAGAATCGTTCTCCCCACGTCGCGTGGTACTACGTGGGTCGGATTCAGCTAGAAGAGGGCAAGCCCGGGGCTGAAGCGCGCGCGGAGAAGGCTTTCCTGAAGGCGCTCGAGCAGAAGCCGGAATTCGTGGATGCGACACTGGCACTTGGCCAGATCTACGAGTCACGTAATAAGCGCGATCAGGCCAAGCAATTGTACAAATCGTTTCAAGCCAAGAGCGGGCCGGACGCTGGCGTGGCGGAGGCCTTGGGGCGTCTGCATCTGGAAGATGAAGAGTTCGACAAAGCGTTTGAGCAATACGAGGTTCTGGAAAGCAACGACGACGAGAATCTCAATGTGAAGGTCAAAATGGCCTTCATTCTGATCGAGAAAAAGAAGTACAGCGAAGCGATTCTCAAGCTTGAAGAGATTCTGTCGCGCGCGCCCTACTCGGACAAGATCCGTTTTTACTTGGGCGCGGTTTACGAGGAGATCAAAGAATACAAAGCGGCGATCGCGCAGTTCGCGAAAATCCCGATCGGCTCTTCTTATTACGCCGAGGGCGTTGTTCATACGGCGTATCTGCACAAGCTCAACGGTGATTATCGTGATGCGGTCAAGGCGATTGAGGAAGGCATCCGCAACCAGCCGGAGCACCCGCAATTCTATGCTCTCTACGCTTCATTCCTGGATGATCTTAAGGAATATGAAAAAGGCATTGCGATGCTGCAGGCGGCGGTATCGAAGTTCCCTGAGCATGCGCAACTGCACTTTTTCCTCGGTTCTATGCACGACCGACTCGGGCAGACAGCGAAAACGGAAAAGTCCATGACTCGCGTGCTGGAGATCGATGCCAATCACGTCCAAGCTTTGAATTTCCTCGCATACACGTACGCGGAGCAAAACAAAGAACTCGATTCCGCGGAACGGTTGGTCCGGCGCGCGCTCGAACTGCAACCCAACGACGGCTACATTATGGATACGCTCGGTTGGGTTTTGTTCAAAAAGGGTGATACGGCCGAAGCGGTGAAGGTGTTGGAGGCGGCGTATAAAGAACAACCGTCGGAAAGCGTGATTGCCGAGCACCTCGGCGATGCATACTATAAGCTTCAGCTTCCGGAAAAAGCGAAGCGAATGTATCAACGCGCTTTTGAAACCGAGACGAATGACGCCAACCAACGCAAAATTCGCAACAAGATCGTCTCCATCGATCAACAGCAGCAATCCGTCGGAGTACCAGCCGTGGGCGCACCGGCATCCGCGCGAAAACCCGCCAGCGACTCCGGCCGCTGATATCTCCAAGCGTCATGTCTCCCCGGCTGCTTTGCCGGGTCGAGCGCGCGCGGTGGTCCGCGCGTTTTCGCTGATGTGCGTGGCATCGCTCGTTTGGGGTTGTCAGACGATGAAGCCTCGCGAGGACATCACGCCCACGAGCCAGCAAGGGGCGTGGACGGCGAAGACGCTGATCCAGGACAAAAAGCGCGGGAAATCGAATACGGTGGAAATCGAATTCGTCGCGCGTCGCCCCGGGCAACTGCGAATGGAAGTCCTGTCGGTGATGGGCTTTCACTTGGCGAGCTTTGTCGTGTCCCACGATACGATGAGCTACGCGCTGACCCGCGAAAAGAAATATTGGACTGGGCCCGCGAATCCCGCGGTTATGAAAAACCTAATTCAGATTTCGCTGGACCCCAAAATCATCATAGATCTGCTATTCGATCGGCACTTCGACGCGCGTCAGTGGGAATGCACCCTCGACGAAAGTCGTCAGCCGGGTCAATGCGCGAGTCGCGACGGTGAATTGAAGATCGTGTGGTCGGAGCGCACCTCCGACAAACGTCTGGTTCAGATCCGCGCGGCCAATGCCGACGTGACGATGAGCCTCAAAGAGACCGAGTCGAAGGTCCAGATCCAGGACTCGCTCTTTGAACTTTCAACGCCCTGAAGAAAATACGAGCCATACCTAGGCATAAGACCGCTTTATGTGGGACGCGACAATTTTCTCAACTCGAGCCGCGCGTCGAGTTCCTTGTTTTCGTACAGGAGAATGCTTTGGTTTTCATCGAGCGCATGGGGCATAATTTTATTGTGGGCGCGTGCTTCGTTTCGGGACGAGACGAGATCAATCAGGGATGACAAAAGGAGCGTTTATGGGAGCGAACACCCAATCGATCGACTTCAGTACGTTGATCAAAGACTGGGCGGGGAATCAAAAGTTCAAGGACCTCACGTGGTCGGGAACTTTCAACGAATACTTGGCTCTCGTGAAGGAAAATCCGAAGGTCACGCGCAACGCGTTCCAGCGCATGTACGACATGATTCTGGAGCGGGGTACGACGGAGTACACGGATTTCAAAAAACCCGTCACGCGCTATAAGTTTTTCGACGACGCTGACAACGATGGTAAAGATGCCGTTTTCGGTCTCGACGTTCCATTGATGAAACTCGTCAACGTCTTGCGCTCGGCGGCTCTTGGTTACGGAACTGAAAAACGCGTGATCCTTCTGCATGGTCCGGTCGGCTCGGCGAAGTCGACGATTTGCCGGATGCTGAAAAAAGGCGTGGAAGCGTACTCCAAGTCCGACAACGGCGCGCTCTACACTTTTGAATGGGTGGATGAAAACGGCGAACTCGACGGCCTGCTCGGCAAGGGGATCAAAACGTTTGGCAGCCCCATGCACGAAGAGCCGCTGCTGCTGATCCCCGAAGAATTGCGCCCAAAGGTCGCAGAAGAACTCAATCGCGGTAACAAAACTGAATTCCGCGTCAATATCGACGGCGAGCTGAGCCCGCCCAGTCGCTTTATTTTCCGCGCGCTGATGGAGAAGTATCACGGAGACGTCGGCAAGGTATTCTCGCATGTGCGCGTGAAGCGCTTGGTGCTGTCCGAAGCGGACCGCATCGGAGTCGGCACATTCCAGCCGAAGGACGAGAAGAACCAGGACTCCACGGAACTCACCGGCGACATCAACTACCGCAAGATCGCCGAATACGGTTCGGACTCCGATCCGCGTGCCTTCAACTTCGATGGTGAATTCAACGTCGCCAACCGCGGCATGATCGAGTTCGTCGAAGTGCTCAAGCTCGACGTTGCGTTCCTCTACGACCTTCTCGGTGCTTCGCAGGAACATCGCGTGAAGCCGAAGAAGTTCGCGCAAACGTACATCGACGAAGTCATTATCGGTCACACGAACGAGCCCGAATATCGTCGCCTCCAGGACAACGAGTTCATGGAAGCCCTGCGCGATCGGACGGTGAAGATCGATATCCCGTACATCACCAAGTGGAAGCATGAGGTGAACATCTACAAAAAAGACTTCAACTCGCGCAAACTGCGCGGCATTTCGATCGCGCCGCACACGATCGAGATGGCAGCGATGTGGGCGGTGCTCACGCGTCTTGAGAAGCCCAAAAAAGCCAATCTCACGCGAATTCAAAAACTCAAGCTGTATGACGGGAAAACACTTCCCAATTACACGGAAGACAACGTCAAAGAGTTGCGCAAAGAGGCAGTCCGCGAAGGTCTAGACGGCATCAGTCCGCGCTATATTCAAGACAAACTCTCCAACGCCCTGGTCAACGCCCAGCAGGGCAATCGGGGCTCGGTGAATCCGTTCATGGTGATGAACGAGTTGGAAAGCGGTCTCCGCCATCACAGCCTGCTCGCGAACGAAGAACTCAAGACCGATTATCGCGAGTTGCTGGCGGTCGTGAAGCAAGAGTACGAGGAGATTATCAAGGCCGAAGTTCAGCGCGCGATCTCCGCCGATGATTCGGCTCTGGGTCGGCTGTGCGCGAACTACATCGATAACGTGAAGGCCTATACGCAGAAAGAGCGCGTACGCAACCAATTCACCGGCCAAGACGAGGAACCGGATGAGCGGCTCATGCGTGCGGTCGAGGAAAAAATCGAAATTCCGGAATCACGCAAAGACGACTTCCGGCGCGAGATCATGAATTATATCGGCGCGCTGGCGTTGGAAGGTCGCAAGTTCGACTACAAGACCAACGAACGTCTGCATAAGGCGTTGGAGCTCAAGCTGTTCGAAGATCAAAAAGACAGCATCAAGCTCACGAGCCTTGTGACCAACGTGATCGACAAGGACACGCAGGAAAAGATCGATATCGTCAAAACTCGCCTCATCAAGGACTTCGGTTATGATGAGATCTCGGCGACGGATGTGCTGCATTACGTGGCGAGCATCTTCGCTCGAGGGGATGTGAAGAACAAATAATGTCGATACGTGAAGACCACGGCAGATTCAGGGATATCATCCGCGGCCGCATCAAAGAGAACTTCAAGAAGTATGTGAGCCACGGTGAGATGGTCGGGAAGCGGGAGAATGACTTCGTCAAGATCCCGGTTCCGTACATCGATATTCCTCGTTTCAAATATGGCCCCAAGCAAAGAGGCGGCGTCGGGCAGGGTCAGGGCAATCCCGGCGATCCGATCGACGGGGACCCTCAAGACGGCAGCGGTGAGGCCGGGAACAATCCGGGTCAGCATCAACTCGAGGTCGACGTTTCCATGGACGAGCTCGCCGAAATTCTCGGTGAGGAACTGGAGCTTCCGCGTATCCAGCCCAAGGGGCGGCCGCAGATGGAAGCGGTGAAGACCAAGTACTCCGGCATCGCGCCCGTGGGGCCGGAAGGGTTGCGGCACTTCAAATCTTCCTACAAGCGCGCGCTCAAGCGGTATATTTCGAGCGGCATTTACGATCCCAAGGATCCGATCATAGTTCCGGTTCGCGCCGACTTCCGCTACCGGTCATTTAAGCAAGTCGTTCAGCCACAGGCCAAAGCCGTCGTCATTTATATGATGGACGTCTCGGGATCGATGGGCGAAGAGCAAAAAGAGATCGTGCGATTAGAGTCGTTCTGGATCAACACGTGGTTGAAGAAGCACTACAAGGGTTTGGAAACCCGCTTCATCATTCACGATGCGGCGGCCAAGGAAGTCGACGAAAAGACATTCTTTTCGACGAGCGAGTCCGGCGGAACGCTCATCAGTTCGGCCTACAAACTGTGTCAGCAGATCATCGAGACCGATTACCCATGGAACGAATGGAATGTGTATCCGTTCCACTTTTCCGACGGTGACAACTGGAGCGGCGAGGACACGCGCTTGTGCATGCGTCTTTTGCGCGAGTTCTTTTTGCCGCACGTGAACATGTTCGGATACGGCCAGGTGGAATCGAAATACGGAAGCGGTCAGTTTTTAAAGGATCTGGAGCGCGAGTTCCCGAACGAGGACCAACTCGTGCTTTCGAAGATCGAGAACCGCGAAAAGATCCTCGCGTCGATCAAAGACTTTTTGGGCAAGGGGAAGTAAGCCGATGGCGAATCTCACTCCCGAGCTGGCGAGCTGGCAGCAAAAGATCGAAAAATATGCTTCTGACTACAAGCTCGATTTTTTCGAAACGATTTTCGAAATCATCACGTACGATCAGATCAACCAGTTCGCTTCGTACGGTGGGTTTCCGGTGCGTTATCCGCACTGGCGGTTCGGCATGGAGTACGAACAGCTTTCCAAGAGCTACGAATACGGCCTTTCGAAGATTTACGAAATGGTGATCAACACCGACCCTTGCTACGCCTACCTCATGGAAGGCAATCGCATGGTCGATCAGAAGCTTGTCATGGCGCACGTTTATGGCCATTGCGACTTCTTTAAAAACAACCAATGGTTTTCACCCACCAATCGCAAGATGATGGACGCGATGGCGAACCACGCCACGCGGATCCGACGCTACATCGACCGCTACGGCGTGGATGTTGTGGAAGACTTCGTGGATAAGTGTCTGTCGCTCGAGAATCTGATCGATCGCTACAGTCCCTACATCAAAAAAAGAACGGAAAAAGAACGTCAGGAAGAGTCGCGAGCCAAGGATCAGGGCGGGTTGCTGCGCGTGGACCGCGAGTACATGGACGAGTACATCAATCCACCGGACTTCGTGCGCTTTCAGCAACAGAGGATCCGCGAAGAGCAAGAGCGCAAACAAAAAGTCCCGAGCGAACCGCAGCGGGACGTGCTTGAATTCCTGATGCACTTTGCCCCCCTCAAGAATTGGCAACAGGACGTGCTGTCGATTATTCGGGATGAAGCCTACTACTTCGCTCCGCAAGGCATGACCAAGATCATGAACGAGGGCTGGGCCTCGTATTGGCACTCGAAAATCATGACCGAAAAGGTCATGAAAGATTCGGAGGTCATCGATTTCGCTGATGCTCACTCCGGTACCATGGCGATGGCACCCAATGGTTTTAATCCTTATAAAGTTGGCATCGAGCTCTTTCGCGATATCGAAGATCGTTGGAACAAAGGTCGATTCGGTAAAGAGTGGAACGAGTGCGACGATATTCGGACAAAGACCAGTTGGGATCTCAAGCTCGGAAAGGGGCGGGAGAAAATCTTTGAAGTTCGTCGCAATTACAATGACGTGACATTCATCGACGAATTTCTGACCGAAGACTTTTGCGTGCGCAATAAGTTCTTCGTCTACAAATTCAACAAGCGAACCGGGCGTTATGAGATCGACACGCGCGACTTCGCCATGATCAAGAAACAGCTCTTGTTCCAGTTGACCAACTTCGGACAGCCGATCATCCAAGTGGAAGACGCGAACTTCGAAAATCGGGGCGAATTACTGCTGACGCATCTCTACGAAGGCATTGAAATGCAGCCGGACTATATGCGCGAAACCCTGCGCAATCTCCAAGCCATCTGGTCACGGCCGGTGAATCTTGCGACGGTCATCGATAACCAGGCCCGTCTGGTGAACTTCGATGGCAAGGAATTCAAAGAAATCGTGCTCCAAAGCGGGCCTGCAGCCTAAAAGGCAGACATTCTTCGACGCTTTTCTCCCAGCAATCGCTGAGCAGCGGGGATTGTGACGATTCACGAGCGCCGTTTTATCCCTCGCATATCATTTTTAGCCTTAATTGTCTCAATGCGAGGCGCTTTCACTCGCCCGCTCCCTCGAGAGTCGTGATCCGCATACCGATAAGTGATCGCTAGGACGAACGAAACCACGAGGTGTTCGAACCGACTGGAGTGCTTGCAAGTGATAGGCGTGATTGAGAAAAGAGAGAGTGATTTGTGAATCGAAGCAGATTCAAAGCCCGCCGCATTCCTGAGCTTGGCGACAGAGGCTTAAGCTTAGTCGAAATCCTTGTGAGCATCGCGCTTCTGAGCCTGTTTGTGCAAGGGTCGTTGCGCATGTCCGGTTGGATGTTGGATTCGGTGAAAGAAGAATCGCGCAAGGCCGATCGCAACGTTGAAAATGTTGAAATGCTCAAGCTCTTTACGCAGCCGGTGTATTTCGGAAGCCTTTCTAAGTTTCCGGAAAACTCTCAACTCGCCAAGTGTATGTCGCTCGACGGGCAGATTTGCGATTCGCGCCTGGAATATCCGGTGACCCCGTTTGATTTGAAATCCGAAACCGTACTGGCGACGGCGAGCGCGGTGGCCGCGGGAAAAGTCCATAGTTCGATTCGCTTTCAAATTCATTGTCCTGCTAAGGCGGCGACCTGCGATAAGGCCGAATTCTACACGGTGAAAGTGACGACGGGCCTCGGCGACGGCAAAGGCGGACTACAGCACCCGATCGTCAAAACAGGCGTCGTCGTACCTGAGTTCGCCAACGTGGCGACATTCGTCCCCGACTCGACAATGGCGCCAGGCCGGCCGATCAATGTGATGGTTTGGGTCGACAACTCAAACAGCATGGTGGCCGTGAAAGGCCAAATCAAGGATGCGCTCGAGAAACTGCTCAATAAGCTTGCCAACCTCAACGCAAATGTCGGGATCTTTCCCATCTCGGGAGAAAACAATTACAAATTCGCGCCCTACTATTACATTGATGCGGACGGCAACAAACAGTCGCCCCTTCCGCCGAAGCCCTATCCTGTCGGCTTTGCCTATTATCTATCTCTCGAGGCACGGGCTCCGGTATATTCAGCCTACAACCCTGTTTATGATCCATCTCTTATACTGAATACGTATGGTCTCACCATGCGTGTGTATCAGTTTAGCCCTGATATGACGAGTACCCAGAGAGAGAGAACTCTTCAGGCTATGAAATATCGTATTGATTATCTCTTCGCCAATCTTGTTCTGTCGGATGACGATCATCCCTTGTGCGACGTTTTCAAATTGATGGACGGACCAGAAGTCCAGACGCTCTTGCCATTGGATCGTCAGACTCCGACGGTCGCGCTCATTATCACGAACGAAAATGATAATACCGTGTCCGGCCCGTCGATCGGATTGTGCCAGCGTACTTATACGACCAAATATTGGATTCAGAGTATGACCTACCACTATTATGTGGCGGAACAAACTCGCACCGTTAATCTCACTGTCTCGGCAATCAAAGATGGCGCCCCCTACCAGGCCACATTTAGTTTTCCTTATATTTCGGCCTATGATCCTGGGCGCGTTGTGGGCACGGATTGTATGCCCGCGATTCTTGCGGACGAGGCGGCAGGAATTTTTCGACCGGCGCTTGACGATCACTTGTCGCGAAGTAATTACGGTTGGAAATATAAGCCTGGCGAACCCTATACGATTCACAGTTGTAAAGAGTCGGTCAATAAAGACCGCCTCATATCTCATTCGTCTAGTCCGTCTCCAGTTTGCGCGGAAGTCGCCAACGGAACGCGGCCGGTTTCGATAGCCTATATCCCGGGCAGTTGTCGGGAAGATTTGATTCCAGTTACCCAGAGCACCAACGTAGCGAATTCGCTGTACTATCCCGCAGGTCATGATGGCGAAATTGCCAGCTACGCATATGAAAGTGTGAATAACCGTATAGGAGCGTCCAACTTTTTCTTTATTCCGATCATTCACCCGGATACGACGACGTGTCCGATGCCCGAGGGCACTGAAGAGGTCGGTACGAGGTATCTGCAGTTGGCGAATCGGTTTGGCGAGAACGCGACGGTGATCCCGGTGTGTAGTCCGGATTACGCGCGACCGCTGGATCGTTTCCAGCAGTGGGTTGATTCCTTGGGGGCGAGCGATTACGTGCTGCCGGAGGCGGTTGCAGCGAATTTTAGCGGCATTGCACTGGTTCGGAACGGAAATGAAATCAATCTCACGAGAAATGTCGACTACACTCTCAGCGGGCAGGTCGTCATGTTCACGCCGGGCCTCGTGCAGCCCAATGATGTCATCAAAGTCTATCTTCAGTGAAAACATCGAATCGCACGCCGTTGAAGTTTGTTTGTGGCTGGCGGAAGAATTCGCGAGGACAGTGTTAGCTATTTCGGCCAATGTGTTTGGCCAGTCGCCAGGTGTATATAGTGTGTTCTGGTCTCTCGATACGACATCTCGAATGTCGTGAGGTTTTCAGCGCTTGGATTTTTCGGAGTGGCAGTCAGACGGCATTGGAGTTGCTCTTCTTTTGAGGATCCATGAAAGCTCCGCTCGTTAAACGAAAATACAAATCGCGCCATGCGGAAACCGTGTCTCCCATTATGAGACGCACTCGAAAAGAGCTGATGCCTGTCGGCGGGGGCCAGGCGGTCACGCTTTTGTTGGTTATCTTGACGTTGATTCCCTATGTCCTCTTGAATGCGCAGCGCGGATTCTTAGTTGAGAGTCCCACCCCCGCATGGATGGTCGAATTCGGCGGAAACTTGGGACCGCTCACAGCGCAGGGGCAAGCTTGGCGTCTGGTTTCGTCCCTCTTTTTGCACTATGGATTCGTGCACCTCCTCGTCAACGCGATCGCGTTGTTTTCGATCGGCCGATACGTCGATTACTATTTTGGCCGCGGCGGTCTCGTGTTGCTGTTTTTGGTTTCGGGATTCGCCGGCGGTGTCGCCAACATCGTTTGGGGGCCGGTGACCGTAATGGTGGGCGCTTCTCCGGCGATCTTCGGTCTTTACGGCGCGATCTTGGCTGCACAATTCGTGTTCGAGGAGAAGCATCAATCAAAACTCGGAGTGTTCACGCTGTTGATCGGCGTATGTTTCGTGTGTGACTCGATATTGCGCGGTTTACCCACTCAATACATGGGCAATGTCGGGCACGTCATCGGCATGACCACGGGTTTTCTGGTCGCGCTCGGATTGACCTATTTTCGGTTGAATGACTGGATCGGACAAACCTTGGCGACGGCCGCGGCATTGTTCGGATTCATCCTTTGTCAGAGCCTTGTTTTTCCTGGACGGCCGCATTTAGGTCCGGTGGCTTTGAGTGAGTTCATGGCCAAGACCGAAGCGCAAAAGATGGCTGTTCGGATAGCCCAATTTCACAAAGTCAGCGGCGAGTTGCGTGGTCGAGTGGAACTCGCCCGCAAAGGAAAAATGCGGGAAGATCAGGTGCTGACATGGATTCACAAAGAAGCTTTACCGCGGGTCCGTTCCGCTCGTTCAGAGCTTCATCAATATGCGGCCGCCGACAAAGATGTGCGGGCGTTTCAAGAGGCGCAAATTGCGCTCTTGCAAGCATTTGAATCTCAGATGTTGGTGGCGATCGATCCGAAAAATCGCAAAAACCCGCGCGCGGTCTCGATAGCGGGGATTTCGGTTCAGAGGGCGTCTGCGAAAGTCGACGCACTCGCGGAACAAGTGAAGTTGAAATACGCGTACTGACCTGGAGGCGAGGCCTCAGTCCTCGTCGTCTTCTTCGTAGTCCTCGTCGTCTTCATCATCATCATCCTCTTCGTCCATATTTTCGAGTGCGGAGGCATCGGTCGGTTCGATTCGGATCAGCCAGCCATCGCCGAACGGATCTTCCATGATGAGGCTCGGGTTTTCGACAACCGCGCCGTTGATTTCGACGACCTTGCCATCGACCGGGCAGTAAATATTCAAAGGCCCTTCGTCGGTTTCGATTTCCGCGCAAATTTCATCGGCGGCCACATCTTCATTTTCTGCTGGTAAGTGGACGGCGCTGATGTCGGTGATTTCGCTCAGGCCTTCTTCATTGATGCCGATCGTGAGCGTCTGATCTTCGACTTGCAGCCACTGGTAGCCCATGAAGGTTTGATACTCGTCTTTCATCGACATTGGCGTGCCTCCTGACTAGTCCTATACCTACAAGTTTGTGATCGAACACGCACAAATAACTTTTTTGGTCCAGCATAAAAAAACGGCCAGAAATTCGCCACTCAGTCCTGACTTTTGGATTTCCACACATCTTTCTCCTGGCACGGCGCGCGCGTTGGTTCGCGTGAGCCGCCTCCGTTGCACGAAAATCTGAAGTTTGCTATACCCCTGCGTTCGTCAGCGTTGAGCTGAGCCGCGGATCGAGGGGATCCCGTCGCGCTCAGGTCCATCGCGAGTCCCTGTCGGGTATTGATTCACGAGTGAGGCTCAAAAGTTAGGTTCGGAGTTGGATCAGGGATAACCATGCGATCGCGGGTGATCGTCCGTTTGGGGGGGGGAACATGCTCGATACACTTTTCGTCTACGGTTCGTTTTCCGAAGGCATGGTTCACTACAGCCGCCTGCTTCCTTATCTTCTCGACGTTCGCCCCGCATTCGTCATGGGATCCGTTTTTCGTTTACCTGTCGGGTTCCCGGTTTATTTGCAACAAGGCTTTTATGATATCCCCGGCCAAGTCGTGCGTGTGACAAGACCCGAGGTTTTGTTGCCTCTGCTTGACGAGTTTCACGGTATCTCGGTGTTGACGCCAGATCATGGACTGTTCACGCGTGTCGAAACTGATGTGCGCTTGGCAGACACCACCGAACGTGCATGGATTTACGCACTTCTGCCCCATCGTTTGCCGAAAACAGCAAAACCGATCGAAGGTGGCGATTGGACTCGGTCGTTGAAAGAAAACCCGCCTCTTCCGTTGCGGCTCACGGAACGCCAACGCACCTATATCCGCAAGTTAGGGCAGTGTTCAGGTCGGGACATTGTGCCGATTGATTTGGCTTTGTACCGTGAGTTGATGCATCTGGATCTCGTCGTCGACAAAGGTCGTCGATTGGCGTTGACGCCATTGGGCCAGGACGTTCATCGGTTCTTGGAATAAAGATCTCTCAGCCAGGATGTTGCATTGCAACCGAGGTGTTTTCATGGCGGCTGATTCCAACGACGCTTCGGCCTGGATTCAAGGGCTGCCGTCACCGTTGTGCAACGTCGTTCTCATCGAGCCCTTGATTCCGGAGAACACAGGTAATATCGCGCGGACGTGCGTGGGTACAGACTCTCATCTCCACTTGGTCGGGCCGATGGGGTTTGAAATTACGGAAAGTCGTGTGAAGCGAGCGGGGCTGGATTATTGGCAGCATTTGCGGTGGACAGAATACGCATCCACGGGGGAATGGCAGGCGTCGGTACCCGTTCCAGACCGAGTTTTTTATCTGGAGACGACGGCTCGCCAGTCCTTGTTTGAGGCCCAGTTTCGAGCGGGCGATTGGCTGGTATTCGGCAAGGAGACTTCCGGTCTGGACAAGTCTTTGATTGAGGCGAATGACGCGCATGCTTTCCATATCCCGATGCTGGGCCCGGTGCGAAGCTTGAACCTCTCCAACTCGGTGGCTATCACTGTTTTCGAGCTCTTTCGCCAGGTGGCGGGTTCGCCGCGCGTTCGACGGCCTTGACAGCGCCGAATCAAAGACCAAACTTGATGGTGTGCCAGGTACCTACGGCAGCAGGGGCGAAGGTCACCCGACACGGAAAAAGCCCTTGGATTTTTCATTGAATCTAATCTTGTGTTTCCTTCCGCTCCTGACCATGAGGTATTCTTCGGCCTATGATTACTCACGTACTAAGCAAAATCTTTGGAACCGCGCACGAGCGCGAAATGAAGCGGCTGCAGCCGACGGTCGATCAGATCAATGCGCTCGAAGCGAAAATGAAAGACTTCAGCGACGCGCGCCTTCAGGGGATGACCGCTGAGCTCAAGACCAAACTCGCCAACGGAGCTTCGCTCGACGAAATCCTGCCCGAAGCCTTCGCGACCTGCCGCGAGGCCGGCCGCCGGGTTCTTGGCATGCGCCACTATGACGTTCAATTGATCGGCGGCATGGTCCTCCATAGCGGCGCGATCGCGGAGATGAAAACAGGTGAGGGGAAAACCCTGGTCGCGACATTGCCGATTTATCTCAACGCACTCTCCGGCAAGGGCGCGCATCTCGTGACCGTGAACGACTATCTCGCCTCCCGCGATGCGGAGTGGATGGGCCGTCTCTATGGTTGGCTCGGTATGAGAACAGCGGTGATCAAGCACGGGCAGTCGGATCGCGAGAAGCAAGAGGCGTATCGCGCCGATATCACCTATGCGACCAACAACGAACTCGGCTTTGATTACTTGCGCGACAACATGAAATTTGATCTCGGCGATTATACACAGCGCGAACTCAACTTCGCGATCGTCGACGAGTGCGACTCGATCTTGATCGACGAAGCGCGGACGCCGCTGATCATTTCAGGACCCAGCGAAGACTCCACCGATAAGTACGCGATCATCAACGCCATCATTCCACACCTACGCAAGGACGTGGATTTCACGATGGAAGAAAAGAGCCGTTCGGTGTCGCTCACCGAAGAAGGCAATTCGCGTTGTGAAGAGCTTCTGAAAGTCGGGAACCTCTACGATCCGCAGCACATCGAACTCTTGCACCACATCTATCAAGGCCTGAAGGCACATTACCTGTATCATATTGACGTCGATTACATGGTGAAGGATGGCGAGATCGTTATCGTCGATGAGTTTACCGGTCGCCTGATGGAGGGCCGCCGCTGGAGCGATGGCTTGCATCAAGCCGTCGAAGCCAAAGAAAAAGTGAAGGTGAAAAACGAGAACCAGACGCTGGCCACGATCACCTTTCAGAATTTCTTCCGTATGTACAAAAAATTGGCTGGCATGACGGGTACGGCCGAAACGGAAGCCGTTGAATTCAAAAAAATCTACAACCTGGACGTGGTTGCGATCCCGACCAACCGGCCCGTGCAGCGGATGGATTTAGAAGACGTTGTCTACAAACATCAGACCGCGAAGTTCGATGCGATCGTGAAGGATGTGATCGAACGTCAAAGCAAAGGTCAGCCGGTGCTCGTCGGTACCGTGTCGATCGAGAAGTCCGAGCTTTTGAGCCGTCACTTGCAAAAGAATCGCGTGCCACACTCGGTTCTGAATGCCAAACACCACGAGCGCGAGGCAGAAATCGTCGCGCAAGCGGGCCGCAAAGGCGCGGTCACGATCGCGACGAACATGGCGGGTCGTGGTACGGACATCGTACTGGGTGGTAACCCGGAGTCGTTGGCTCGACAGGCGAACAAAGATGCGTCGACGGACGAGTACAAGCAGGCTTTGGAGAAATTCCGCAAGCAGTGCGAAAACGAGAAGCAGGATGTGCTGCAGGCGGGTGGTTTGTACATCGTCGGCACCGAGCGCCACGAATCGCGTCGTATCGACAATCAGCTGCGCGGCCGTTCCGGGCGGCAAGGGGATCCAGGCGAGACGCGTTTTTACCTCGCTTTGGACGACGATTTGATGCGCAAGTTCAACGGGGAAAAGATTCAGAAGATCATGGAAATGCTCAAAGTTCCGGACGATGAGCCGATCACTGCTCGCATGGTGACGAATTCCATCGAAGGCGCACAAAGAAAAGTCGAAGGTCACAACTTCGATATTCGTAAACATCTTCTCGATTACGACGACGTCATGAACAAGCAGCGCACGGCGATTTATTCGATGCGCCGCGAGGTTCTCGAAGGCGAAAAAATCGACGACATCGTTCGTGAGCAGTTGAGCGACCTGGTGTCGCACATGCTGGATTTGTACGTCGCTGAAGGCGCGAAAAAACAGGATTGGAACCTGGAAGGGCTACAAGTCGCGCTCATGCAGCAGTTCGGCGCTAAGATCGAATTCGCGAATGCGGCCTCGTTGACGAGCGAGCAAATCGTCGACCAAGTGAGCGCGGCCGTGAAAAACGTCTTTGATAGTCAGAAAGCGCATTTGGGTCCTTACCTGCAACAAGTGCAAAAAATGATTCTCTTGCAGGCGATTGACCAGCGTTGGAAGGAGCATCTGCAACGCATCGATCAGCTACGTGAGTGGATCAACTTGCGCGCGTATGCGCAAAAGGATCCGCTCATCGAGTACAAGCAAGAGGCCTTTAAGATGTTCGAGGAAATGAATTTTCTCGTGAAGTCGGAAACTCTTGAGAAGCTCTTCAAAATCCAGCTGGTCATGCAACCGAGCTCTGATGAGGCGGGCATGGGAGCCGAGAACTCGCATGCCGATGGTCATAGAGACGCACGCAGAGACTCACACAGAGATTCACACAGAGATGCGCACAGAGATGCACGCGGAGCCGAGGCCGATCACGAAGTGGACGAAGAGACCGCGGAAGCGTTGGATGCGTTGAAGCCCAAGCAGCGGACGCGTTTGACCTATTCGTCGAGCGAAAGTCCGGCGACGGATAAACAGATGTCGCGCTCGGACCGCCGCCGCATGGAGCGAGACTCGAAGAAAAAGCGTTTCTAAACTTCGTCTCTAAACTTTGGCTCGACACGGCGAAGTAGGAAGTGGATCCGAGATGGCGACATGTCCACGAGATGGGACTCCGATTCATGTCGATTACGGCATGGCCACATGCCCGACCTGCGGCGTGATCTTGTTCGTCGACATGGATGGCGAGGCGATGCTCGGCTCCCAGGTCTCCGTACCTCTGGGGGATGAGATCCAAACACCCGCACCACCACCGGCTCCACCGCCGGAGGAGTCGCACGCGTTTGATCCGCTCGCGGCACTCCAGCCGTTGCCAGAAAGCGAAGCCGTTGCCGAACCTGCCCCACCGGAACCTGACGCCATGAATATGGACCAGTTTCTTGGGTACGACGAAGCGGCACCGGAACCGACGTTGGAAACAGCGTCGGAAACGGCGTCGGAACAAGAGAGCCTTTCGCCGAACGTGGGAGACTCCGGCGAGGTGGGTGGTCCTGGTGATCCGCTCGGAATCTCCGAGTATGCAAACTCGGAGTTTTCGCAAGCTAAAGACGGCCCTTTTTTATTTCGCCTCGTGATCACGGGGATCGATTCCAAAGAGTTGCGTGAGGCGATTCGTGAAGCGATGTTGGATACGCGCTTTGGTTGGGATGCCGATGAATTGCTTCGCAACGTGACCAAAGGCGAGTTGCATGTGCGTAATATGTCGCCCGT
This sequence comes from Pseudobdellovibrionaceae bacterium, assembly GCA_023701225.1. Lineage (GTDB taxonomy): Bacteria > Bdellovibrionota > Bdellovibrionia > Bdellovibrionales > JAMPXM01 > JAMPXM01. The sequence continues at coordinate 24,977 of JAMPXM010000007.1, forward strand.
GAAGGCCACAATCTTGATCAATCGAATTAAGCGTCTGCCTGTGCACATCCGTTGGGAACAGTACCCCGTCACGCAGGCCGAACCCTGACGCGACGTTCGTCTGGGCCTTGTCTGGTTTAAGTCCATCCGCGCGCCAGTCGATAAGAGGAACGGACCTCTATGCGCGTAAATTCAATGACTCTTCTCATTTTAACGTTTCTTCTGATGGCCGCCTCCGCGCGCGCGGGCGATTGGCAAGCGCACCAGAGCAGCATGGGCGGAAAGCAAAGCAAGATGAAAAGTCTCGAGGCCGAAATCGAAGGCCTGATACATGAGAAAAAAGCGACCGAAGACCCAGAGGCGGTGCGCGTGATCGTATCATCCATGGCCCAGAAGCACGAAGAGCTGGAGACGGTCGCCCAAGAATACCGCAAAGAATTTCTTCACATCCGGTTTCAACATCCTGAGCAAGGTGATCATTCGGAGCGCCAATATCCTCGTTATCGACTCAAGTCGCTCACGGAAATGGAGAGCGAGTTCGGAATCGATGCGAAATTGGATCGCGTTCGGAACAAGATGCGAGCGGTTTTCGGTTCGCATGAAAGACGTATCGATGCGAAAACCGACGAACCGCAAGGACCAGAGAGTTCTCGCGCGCCCGCGCAAGCTCCCTCGCCTCCGGAAGCCAGCGAGCGCATCCGACTCAGTAAGTGACCCGTCATGAAGAGGTCTTGTTCCGCGCCGCCCCGAGTACGCGCGAACCTTAGCGCCATGCGTCTATGGGTGCTCGGTCTTTTTGCCAAGTGAAGTCACACGAGGAGGTTTCTTCTAGCCTCGCGAGGCCAGAAAAATCTTTGTATACTTTCCCAATGGATTCACAGCCGCTCATTCGTATTCATCAGGTGCAGAAAAGTTATCGTCTCGGCGAGGTAATGATCCCTGCCTTGAAGGGCGTCGACTTGAACGTGGCGGGAGGTGAGTTCACGGTGTTGATTGGCGCGTCTGGGTCAGGGAAGTCGACGTTGCTCAACCTCATCGGTTGCGTCGACGAGCCGGATAGCGGCGAAATTTGGTTCGATGGTCAAGCGGTGGCGGCCTTGAACGAAAAAGAACGTAGCGAGTTGCGTAATCGCAAAATCGGCTTCGTTTTTCAATCGTTCAACCTCATTCCTGTTCTCAGTGTCGCCGAAAACATTGAGCTTCCGCTGCTCATTCAGCCGGAGCTTTCGGCGGCTGAGCGTCGGCAACGGGTAGAATCCGCTTTGGCGGATGTTGGTCTCGCGGAGTATCGGCATCATTTGCCGGATCGTCTTTCCGGCGGTCAGCGGCAGAGAGTCGCGATCGCGCGAGCGCTCGTCACTCAGCCGAAGCTGATCTTAGCCGATGAGCCGACCGCGAATCTCGATTCGAAAACGGCTCACATGATTATCGACTTGCTCTTGGATCTCAATCGCAAGCGTAACGTCACCTTCTTTTTTTGCTCACATGACGAGAAGCTGATTGGACGCGTGGGCCGAGTGCTCCACATCGTCGACGGGCTGATATCCGCATGAATTCATTTTTGGAATGGAAGCTCGCACTGCGAAACCTTTCGCGAAACAAGCGAAGAACGCTTTCCACTGCCACGGCCTTAATTATCGCGTTTGTCGGCATCGCGGTCCTTTCGGGACACGTGTACAACGTACATCGTTCCGTCAAAACATCGATGGTTTATGGAAACCGCCTCGGGCATATTTCGATTTTTAAAAAAGACGGAATCGACAAATACGAATTGCGTCCGGATCTCTACGAAATCACCGCTGATGAGCTAAAAATAGTGGACGAGATCGTGGCTGGACTGGGAGATCGAATCGAAAAACGAGGTGCTGTTCTTTGGGCACCTGGTCTGCTGTCGACAGGGAAGCGTTCGCTTCCCGTTCTGATTGCCGGAACCGATTTAGGGATGGAAGAGTATGCTCGCGATCATGCGAGCATCCAAGCTTTCGTGCCGGAATTCGCCGCCATGCAGGAGCGGCCCTTTTTGTTTCAGGCGGTCAAAGAGGTCCCCGATGCCATTTCAATCGCCCGTGGCGTACGCGAGCTATTAGGGTTGCGCCGGCCGTTCGGCGAGTTGTCCAGCGACGAAAAAGAAGTGGTTTTGGCCGCCCGCACACGCGAGCGGGCATTCAACGCAGTCAACGGAACGATCGCCACAACTCATATGACGGGAATGCCTTTTCTCGAAGACACGAGCATTGTCGTTCCGCTGCAACTCGCCCGAGAACTTGTGCAAAGCCAAGGGGCGAGTCATATGATTTTGTTTTTGAAAAACGAACGGCAAACCCAGGACACCATAGAAAAGCTGCAGTCCGAATTTGATGCGCGTCGGTTGTCGGTGGAGGCTCTCCCCTTTGCGGATGATCGGATCGGGCTTTTTTACAATGGAACTATGTCATTTCTATTGTCGATCGTCTCGTTTTTCTCGGTGCTCATTATCGGCGCATCGGTTTTGATCATCGTGAATTCCATGACTATGGCTCTTCTCGAGCGCGCTCGGGAGATGGGCACCTTGCGGGCGTTCGGATTCACTCCGCAAAGAGTGCGCGGTCTCTTTGTAAAAGAGGCGTTCTGGCTCGCGGGTATTTCTTCCGGGATCGCCATCGTTTTGGCGGAGATGATTGGATATTTCGTGAACCGGATGCACATCATGTATGAGACTCCGGGGATTGTGTATCGCACGCAGTTGAGAATCATTATTCCGCCGTGGATTTATCTGCCTCTCACCCTAGTGATTGTCGTGATTGCGACGGGATTCTCATTTTGGCTCGTGCGACGAAAAACGAGAGAGCGGATTGCGGTCTTGCTATTGGAATCAGGAGCTGCATTGTGAAACGAGTGATGAGCGTATTTGTCTTGATAATAGTGAGCTTTGCCAGTCGAGCGTGGGCGGACGAGGCTGCCGCTTTACTCAAAGCTTCCGATCAAGCGCGAGGCGGCGTGGCTGAGGGTCTGACTTGGGATGTCCGTTTGCAAAGTTGGGAGGAAGGTCAAGAGTCCGATCGATCTTTCACAGTGCGGGCCAAGGATGTAGATGCACTTGTGGAGTCACGTGCTCCGGCGAAATTCAAGGGTGAGGTTTTTTTATTCAACGACCGTACGATGTGGTTCTTCAAACCTTCTCTTCGCAAACCAGTCGCTGTTTCCGCCCGGCAGAAATTGGCCGGACAGGCGGCTAACGGTGACATCGCAACGACGAACTACGCCCGGGACTACGTAGCGACGGTCGAAAAATCGGAAAAAGTGAACGGCGTACCGACGAAAGTCTTACTCTTGAAGGCAAAGTCGGACCAGGTGACCTACGATCAAATCCGATACTGGGTTACCGAGAAATCCAAGCAGGCTGTCAGGGCCGAATTCATGACATTGCAGGGGAAGCCATTCAAATTGGCGACGTTCGAGTACAAAAACACGGTGGTCGCCAATGGCAGGAAATTGCCGTTCGTCAGCAAGATGGTCATCGAGGATGTGAAAAACAAGAACAATCGCAGCATCATGTATTACACAAAACCCCGTATCGTCGCGCACCCGGCGGCGATCTTTAACATCAATAATTTATCACGGTGAAATTCTACTTTCGAATCGCATTTCGGAACTTACGTCGGCACTCCCGACAATCCATGGCGGCGATTTTGTCGATCGCAGCCGGGTTTGTCGCCATGGTCGTTTTCGAAGGTTACATCGAAGAGGCGCGTCGGATGATGTATACCGAGACGGCGGATCTGCGCATGCACGGGCACTTGCATATTGAAGTGTCTGGGCGCTGGTCGCCGGAAGGCCGAGAAGAACCGTGGAATTTCAATATCAGTGAAGACGGTCAGAAAGTGATCGAAGACACTCTTGCCGCAACGCCAGAAGTGACCATTTGGATGAAAGGGCTGTGGATCAACGGCATGGTCACGAACGATGTGTCGTCGACTCTGTTCATGGGCGCTGGCTATGATGTGGGGAGCTCCGCTCAAATGCGGGGAGACGTCTGGAAATGGAATACGTTGTACGGAGTCCCTCTGGAACAGTCGCATACCTCGGCTGTACTGGTCGGGAAGGAATTAGGTAGAAAAATGGGCTGCATTCCTAATCCCCCGCAAGTGGTCGTGCGCACTTTGAAAGGCTATCCCGCGCGCGAGCGCCCGATTCAATGCGCCAACAGCACTCTGCAATTTTCGGGTATTACGCCGGCGGGTCAAGTGAGCGCCGTTGATCTTGACGTCGTGGGCTTCATCGACGGCGGTTACAAGGAATTGGACGCTCGTTGGGTGGCGATGCCGCTTGCGCAGGCACAGTCGCTGGGGAATACTCGCAGCGTTTCTTTTTTTTCGGTCAAACTGAAGGATCCAAACGCCGTGCTTGAAGTCGGTGAGCGGCTAAAAAAACAGCTGCGGGACAAGGGACTGTCCGTTGAAGTCATGCCATGGCAGTCGCATCGTCTGATCGGAGAAGTGTATCGTAAAGTGACTTCTCTTTTGGATGTATTCCGGAATTTCGTGATCGGCGTGATTCTCTGTATTGCTACGCTCAGCGTTTTGAATACCATGATTAAGATCGTCAAAGAGCGGACGCGTGAAATCGGAACATGGAGGAGTTTGGGGTACCGACGTTCGGACCTGATGGCTCTCTTTGCGATGGAAGGTGCTTTGCTGGGATTGTTCGGTGGCGGGCTTGGCGCCGGCATATCGGCGATCTTTACGTTTGCCGTGAATGCCGCTGGCATCTCGTACAATGGTGGACTTTTCGCGCAGCCCGTTCCCTTGTCGATCGCATTTGTGCCAGCCAACTACATCGGAAGTCTCGTTGTTTTGGCCTTCGTCTGCATTGGTGCTTCGCTGTGGGCCACTCGAGGGGTGCTCAGGAAGAAGATCAGTGAAAATCTCATCTACGCTTAAGTGGTGTTTGATTTTCCTTTTCGCATTCGGCCAATTGGACGTCGCCGAGGCCGCACGAAAGCGTCGTGTCCGAAAAAAAAAGACGCGAACGTCCATTGTCTATCGCATCCATCATCAGCTTGATATTGATTGGCTCAATGGCGCATCTTTGCGGAGCCCGACGGATTCGACATACAATCCCGGCAATTTGGTTTTTGAAACCGAATCGTCCTCGGTTCGGACGGACTTGAATTTGGATTATCGCGCCAAATTGAAGTCGCGGCACAAACTCGTTGTGCGACCTCGAGCTTATTACGAGTACTTTCATATTGAAACGACGGAACCAACAAGGTCGTATCAAGCCGACTCCGGGCGAATCGATCTGATCGAGGGATTTGCCGAGTCCTGGCTCAATGATTCGACGTCCGTGACGTTGGGCCTACAGAGTTTTCAGTGGGGACCTGCGGAGATTCTTGCTCCCAGCAACCCGCTTTATCATTTCAGTCGCGAGCAACGATCGTTACTCTGGCGGGAAAAAGGGCGAACGCTCGCTCGACTCAATTGGACTCCATCAGCGGCTTGGAGTCATGTGGCTATTGTTGAGCCGATGGGCAACGGCGAGCCGACGTTCATTGCGGATCGGGATTTTACTCCGAAAGCGCTGATAAAATCCGAATATCGGTCCATGAGTGAGGCACAGAACTATGTTGGTGTGACCGGAGGCTTCGAAGAAGAAGCAAAGGCATTCGCGGGTCTTTATTTCAACTGGATGCCGATCGACGGGTTGTCGTTCTACTCGGATGCTCGGGTGACGAAGGAGCCGTTTCGATATGTTCCGGAGGCGCGGTCGTTTCTCAATTTCGATATGCGCGAATCGGCCACTCGTCGGTGGGAACACTTAGGGGTTTACGGGATTCGATGGGAGACCGAGGCAGCGGATATGCGGTTGGAAGTGATCGTGAATCCCGGCGGCTACAGCGAAACGCAGTTTCAGCAGGCCTTGCTGTCGACGTTGCCGTTTAATCCGAACGCTACAACCAATGCCTCGCGGTTGACCCGGTCTGGGTACGAGCTGTTCGGCCGATATTACGGATATCTCAGCTTACGTTTTCCGGATTTAGGGGAAGAAGGTTTGTGGACGGCCGCCGTTCGATATTTCCACTCAGAAATGGACGCTTCAGGAGTGGCCAGTTTCGCCATGGAAAGGCCGATCGGCGATAACTTCGTCCTCCTCGGCGAGGGTCGACATGCCGTTTATAAAAAAGACGCAGAATTCGGCCTGCAGGAAAAGTACTATCTGTTTCTCGGTCTACGCACTTTGCTCTGACCGCTCAGCGCCAAAAGGTACGCCGAGCGTGTCCTAGAATCCAACTTTGGGAAACTGAGTTGTGATTGTGCGCCGCATCTCCAAAGGGTGCGCC
>JAMPXM010000194.1 GCA_023701225.1 Pseudobdellovibrionaceae bacterium
CATTCGCGACGATGACTCAAGATGGGGGGGCCAAGGTTGAGACTCTCGGGACCGACCAGTGGCTCAGGGTTCAACTCAAAGACCAACAACTACAGCTTCTGACTCTAGAGCAAATCCCGAAAAATCCCAATGCCGCCTCCGCACAGCCTAACTATCCGCCTAGGAATGGGATTGCTCTTCCGCTCCAGGACAGGCATGCTGGGCATTCACATGAATCACACCAATAATGATGAGCGCATGGACCGGCTTCCCGCGGAGCTCGCGACCAAGCCGTTTCGCTTTTATTTTCGTCGAGATCCGAAGACGTTCGGGCTCGGCGTCGGCGCGCTTTTTTTCACGAACTTACTCGATACGCTCACGCCACTCGCCATGGGGCTGGCGATCGATATGATTCGCGCGAAAAATCTGGACGGGCTCGCTCGCTCGATCGCGGCGTACTGCGCGCTCATGGTGGGGGTCGCGTTCTTTCGGTACTCCTGGCGAATTTATTTCGGACACTTTCATCAAGCGGTCGCCAACGATTTGCGCAATCGCATCTTCGTCAAGCTCACGACCCTAGGGCCGAGCTTTTATCAGAAAAATCCCATCGGCAAGCTGATGAGTCTCATCACCAACGACGTCAACTCGTTCCGCATGGCGATTGGCCCAGGCACCCTGGTTTTGCTGGATGCGGCGTTTCTGACGTTGATGATCCTGCCGGTCATGTTGACGATCTCCGTAGATTGGACTTGGAAAACGATGATCCTCTTGCCGTTCGTGCCTTTTCTCATGCAACGCATGGAAAAGCTCGTGCATGAGCGCTATCGAATCGCGCAAGACAAGCTCGCCGACGTTTCCGCCCAATCGCAAGAGATCATCTCCGGGATCCGCGTGATCAAGAGTTACGCGCAGGAGTCGAACAAGCGTGCCGCCTTCAACCAGATCAGCCGCTCTTATGAACACGCCCAGAACCGCGTCTCGAACGTCGATTCCGGATTCGAACCACTCATGGATTTCGCGGTCGCCGCCGGCGGTGCCGTGCTCCTGTGGGTCTGCAGTTCGGATGTCGTGCGCGGCTCGATCACGCTCGGCGAGTTTTTCATGTTCTACCAGTACATCAATAAAATGATCTGGCCGATGAGCGCTATCGGCATTGGCCTCAGCATGGTCCAACAAGGCCGCGCCAGCTTCGACCGAGTTCACGAGGTGCTTCGCACCGAAACGGACATTCCGGATGAGGGCAATGTCAATTTGACAGGGTTCGAGTCGCTCGAAATTCGCGGGCTGACTTACCAGTATCCTGCCGGACACGCTCCGGTCCTGCATGACATCCATGTCACCGTGCGTGCCGGCGAGACCATCGGCATCGTCGGTCCAGTCGGAGCCGGCAAGTCCACGCTGATGCAGCTCATCTGCCGCCTGTACCCCGTCGAAAGCGGCAAAATCCTCGTCAACGGCCACTCGCTTGAGACCATTCGCTTGGCGTCGCTGCGACAAACCGTTTCTTTCGTCACACAAGACGCATTTTTGTTTAGCGACACCATCGCGCAGAATGTGGCCCTGGGGCTGGATGAGTTCCCGGGTGCCGAGGCGGTTCGCGATGTCACTCGCGCGGTCAACATCGACCAAGAGATTGAGACGCTTCCCGAGCGTTTCGACGCGTATCTGGGCGAACGGGGTGTGAATTTGTCCGGCGGTCAAAAGCAGCGATTGACCATCGCACGCGCACTGATTCGCAAAGCTCCGGTCATCATTTTGGACGACTCCCTGAGCGCCGTCGATGGCAACACGGAAAAGGCGATCGTCGGCGCTTTGCGAGATGCCTTGAGCTCACGCGAAAGCCGCCGGCAAACAACCTTCCTCGTATCTCACCGCCTTGCCACGCTCAAACACGCCGATCGAATCGTCGTGCTCAGTGAAGGCCGAGTCGAGGCCATTGGCCCGCATGAGCATGTCTTGTCCTTGAGCCCAACCTATCGGCGCTTGCATCAGCTGCAAAGCGAAGAAAAGCTCTCCGCCGGGTTCGCCGCAGCAGTACCGGAAGCGGAGGCCGAATGAGTCAGCCGAGTGCTTACAGCGAAGATCAAGTGAAAGTGAAAATCACGCTGGGCGAACTCTTGCTCAGATTGTGGCCTTATTTCATGCGCCAGAAGGCCTCGTTCACTCTCGTCATCTTGGCCGTCGTGGGTTTGGCCATCACGGGCCGACTGATCCCGACCGTCTTTGGACACGCGATCGACGAAGGCATCTTGAAGAATCGTACAGACGTTCTGCTCGGCATGGCGCTCGTGTACATTGCCCTGGAAGTGTTCAAGGCGTTCATGATGTTCACGCACTCGTATCTTTTCTCAAAAGTCGGCAACCGGGTGCTCTTCGAGATCCGCGACGAACTGATCACGCACACGCAGTCACTGCCCGTCCCGTTTTTCGACAAAAATCCGACGGGACGCATCGTCACGCGTGTCACCAACGACGTTGTGGCCCTAGGCGAACTTTTCACGCAGGGGATCATCCACATGATCTCCAATTTCTTTTCGATGATGGCGATCGTGGTGGCGATGTACCTGATCTCTCCAAAGATGGCGACGATCACTCTGCTCATCGCGCCGCCGCTTCTCTACATCGGCTTTCGACTGAGCCAGCGCATTCGCGAAGTCTTGCGCGAATCGAAGAAAAAGCTCGCCGCGATCAACTCATTCGTCGCCGAAAACATCAGCGGAATGCGCATTCTCCAACTCTATTTGCGCGTCACTCGGAACCGCGGGCGCTTCGATACGCTCTCTCGGGAGTATCAGACCCTGCAACTTCGCCAAGTCCGGCTCTATGCGCTGCTGTGGCCGACGGTGAATTTCTTCAATGCCGTCTCGCTCGGTGTCGCGCTCTGGTACGGCGGTGTTTTGACCGCGCAGAACGCGATTTCCACGGGCGCCATGATCGCGTTCATCCTGCATGTTCAGGATTTCATTCATCCGCTGAAGGTGATTCTGGAGAAGTATCAGCTCTTCCAGAACAGCCTCTCCGGAGCTGAACGCATCTTCACGCTCCTCGAGGAAGCTCAGGAAGATGCCTCCGGTGAACCGCTGGGCGAAGCTCGCCTGCAGGGCAAGATTGAATATCGCGACGTCAGTTTCCGCTACAGTGAGCATCTGCCGACCGTGTTGGAGAACGTGAATCTCGAGATCCGTCCAGGTCAGAGTGTTGCGCTCGTCGGACGCACCGGCAGCGGCAAGTCCACGATGATCGCGCTCTTACAGCGTCTCTACGACGTCCGCCATGGAGAGATCCGCATCGATGGACGCCCCCTCGCTTCGATTCGCCGTGCGGACTTGCGGCAACGGATCGGCATCGTGCAACAAGACACGTTCATGTTCCGCGGCACGATCGCCGACAACATCGGCCTCGGAGATCCCCGCATCACGCGCGAGCGCATCGCTTGGGCAGCAGAACAGGCGTGCTGCTCAGATCTCCTCAAACGCCATCCTGACGGCCTGGACGCGAAAGTCGAAGAGCGCGGCGCGAATCTGAGCTTCGGAGAACGCCAGTTGATCACGTTCGCGCGCATCCTTGCGTTTGATCCGGATATCCTGATCTTGGATGAGGCGACGGCGAACATCGACTCGCAGAGCGAGGCGTTGATTCAAGAAGCCACACGCCATGTGACACGCGGCCGGACCAGCATCATCATCGCGCATCGGATCTCGACGATCCTGGAATGTGATTTGATCGTGACGATGGACAAAGGACGCATCGTCGAATCCGGTCGACACTCAGAGCTTATCGCCCGCACGGGCGCTTACTTCCAGCTCTGCCAATCGCAATTCCGCGACAACACATCCACCATTACCGCGTCGGTCGGGCCCTTCGCTAGCGCGGTCAGCACAGGGGTCAACGCCAACTGATATCAGGGCACCGCACTTTGAGGTAGGTCTCCACCGCGGCGTCGTCGGCGAACTTCAAACTGGGGTCACCGTCTTCGGTCCACTCGAGAATTTCGCTGTTGCGAACCGTACACGTCTCCCCTTTGGCATCAATAAAGCGGGCCGAACGCGTGGCACTCCCACTCGGGCTGCCGCCCATGCGGAAGCCGAAGTCGAGGACCACACCGCTCTGCGGACGCAGCTCCCAACCGCCCTCATCTCCGATCACTACATCCGGAACAGTGTGGAGCGAAATGCCTTGTACGTCTTCCCACTGCGCGGTCTGCGCGGAGTACAGAGCCGAGGCGCCATTCGCGAAGGTGACCCGCACGCCGGCCGTGCTCGCCTGCATCCCTACTTCATGGCTACGCGGGAAGACGTAATACTCTCGGCCTCCGGACGTTTTGCTTTCCTCACCGAGCCCGTAGCTATTGAAGACAAGGATGAAGCCGGCGTCATCGAAGAGAAAGTCGCGATAAAACATACTCAGTTTAGCGCTCGGACCGGTGAGGTACCAGCACCGACCGTCCTGGGTCGCAATCACCTGAAATGTGATCGCGTCGATCGTCTTTTTCCGCTGATCCCGGCACGTCGCCGCCCGCGCCGTAGTTGAAAACATGGATGCCGCGAATACGATCGCGAAAGCGAACGAACAGAATCGAACCCGTCGGTTTTCCAAGGCCATCCTTAGCATCACCATCAGCATTGTCACCCCCCTCATTCAGGTTATCGCCCCACGTTGGCGTTCTCAATACTGACGAGAGGCGACATATACTCGACCATCGGCCATTCGCGATTGACAGTATGTTTGGCCAGTTGCGAGCATCTTCGGGGGCCTATGCGGGATCATGTCGTTTTTTATCTCAATGGTGAGCGCCACGAAGTTCGTTCCGCCGAGTGCGGACAAATGCTCGCGGACTATCTTCGATATCATCTCGGAATGACGGGCACGAAGATCGTGTGCGCCGAAGGAGACTGCGGGGCCTGCACGGTCTTGCGCCGCTACCCCTTGGCCGAGTCCAGCAAGGGCGCCAATTGCGACTCGCGAACACGGTACCTGGCGATCAATTCGTGTGTCGCGCTTGTCGCGCAAATGGATGGCTCAAGCCTGGTCACTGTCGACGCGCTGGCCATGGGCACCGAACTCACACCCGTGCAAGCGTCGATGGTGCAATGTCACGGAAGCCAATGCGGCTTTTGTACGCCAGGCTTCGTGATGGCGCTCACCGGTGCAATTGAGAAAAAATGCGCAAAAAAATCGACGGCAACCCGCGACAAATCCGCTCGCCTGACCGAGCGCGAAGCGCGCAACGCGCTGACCGGGAATCTCTGCCGCTGCACGGGCTACCAGCAAATTCTTGAGGCAGCCATGGATGTGAACATTGCCGACTGCACGCCCGTCAGTCAGCGTTTTTACTCTCGAGCGCAGGAGCGCGATCTCTTGGCCGCGACGAGCGAGGCCGTGCATATTCAAAGTCCTGAGTTTGAATTCTATGCTCCACGCACCCTGAAAGACGCCGCCAAATTTCGCGCGCGCCATCCCGATGCGAGGATTCTCGGCTCCGGCACTGATCTCGGCGTGACACACAACAAACGAAAAGTGCGTCTGACACGCGTTCTCAGCCTTCATTTGATTCCTGAACTCTACGAGATCCGCGAGGCGAAAAATGGAACGATCCGCCTTGGCGCACGCGTGACCTTGAGTGAAACTCGTCATTATCTCAAATCGCGGAGCCCGGAGTTCGCGCGTTACCTGGATATTTTCGCCTCTCCGCAAATCAAGCACGTCGCGACCTTGGCGGGCAACGTCGCCAACGCGTCTCCGATCGGCGACACTCCGCCGGCTCTCCTCGCGATGGGCGCGGTGGTGCACGTGGTGGGTACCAAAGGCAAACGTGACATTCCGATCGCCGAATTCTTTTTAGGATATCGCCAGACGGCTCTGAAGCCAGGCGAACTGATCGCGGCGATTTCTTTTCGACCGACTTCGAAGAACGAAACTCTGGCTGTTTATAAAGTTTCCGAGCGCAAGGATCTCGACATTTCCTCCGTCAACGCCGGCTTCTGGCTCCGTTGGTCCGACGGTCGCTCTGTCGCTAACTCATCGGGCAAATCAGCCAGCAAGTCAGTCGGCAAATCAATCGACCAATCAACGGGCAGGCAGGCCGATGCGTCCGCCGGGGCGCTTCGCATCGCCGAAGCGCGCGTGGCCTATGGTGGTGTCGCCGCCAATCCCTTACGTCTGAAGAAAACGGAAGCCGCCCTGATCGGTCAAACCAGACAGTCATTGGATGTCGAACTTCTCTCGCGGGTTCTACAGAGCGAAATCGAGCCGATCAGTGACGTCCGTGGTTCTGCGGCTTTTCGTCGAGTTCTCGCGGAGAATCTGCTCCGGCGGTTCATTCGGGAGTTGCCATGAGCAAGCGACCGCACGATTCCGCCCATCTCCACGTCACGGGCAAGAGCGAATATGTCGATGACCGGCCGGTTTTGCCGGGTGAGGTGTTTGTCGAAGTCGTCTTCAGCACCGAACCGCATGCTCGCATCAAGAAGATCGATTTCTCCGCCGCACGCAAAACACCGGGCGTACTCGGTGTTTTCACCGCCGACGAATTCCATTCCAATCTCTGGGGAACGATCTTCAAGGACCAACCTCTGCTCGCCAAAG
>JAMPXM010000008.1 GCA_023701225.1 Pseudobdellovibrionaceae bacterium
CCAAATACAAATCGGTGGAAAGCAACGAAAAGGAAATGGCGAAGTTCACGCGCGACACCGGCTTGAACTTTCAAAAGATGCGCCAGCTTTACACGCAGGCGCACGACGCCGATAAGCGTTTGAAGCGCATTCACGATGAAACCGAAATGAATTTCGGCTGGATCCGCGACACCTACACGGCCATCTGGAAAGGTGAGCGCGAAGCCGATGCCGCGAAAGCCGAGTTGGTGGAAGCCAACCTTCGCTTGGTGGTCTCGATCGCCAAGAAATACACCAACCGTGGCCTGCAATTCCTGGATTTGATCCAAGAGGGCAACATCGGTCTGATGAAGGCCGTGGATAAGTTTGAATACCGCCGTGGATACAAGTTCTCGACCTATGCGACCTGGTGGATTCGCCAGGCGATCACGCGCGCAATCGCGGATCAGGCTCGTACGATCCGGATCCCGGTTCACATGATCGAGACGATCAACAAGCTCGTGCGCACTTCGCGCTACCTTGTTCAGGAATTGGGCCGTGAACCCAATCCGGAAGAGATCGCAGAGAAGATGGACATGCCGGTCGACAAAGTCCGCAAGGTCTTGAAGATCGCAAAAGAGCCGATTTCTCTGGAAACGCCGGTGGGCGAAGAAGAAGATTCGCACTTGGGCGACTTTATCGAAGACAAAAAGGTCATCAACCCGGCCGAAGCCATCGTGAACCTGAACCTCGCGGAGCAGACTCGTCGCGTTTTGGCGACGCTTACGCCACGCGAAGAGAAGGTCCTGCGTATGCGCTTCGGTATCGGCGAAGAGAGCGACCATACGCTGGAAGAAGTGGGTCAGGACTTCAACGTGACCCGTGAACGTATCCGTCAAATCGAGGCGAAAGCATTGAGGAAGCTGCGACACCCGTCGCGGTCGAATAAGCTCAAAGCTTTCATAGACTCTTGAAAGGGTCCCGGGTTTGATGAAGATGACTCTGAATAAGTAGAGAGTCACATCGGACCCGCCCAAAAAACCATTCGAATGAAATCGAATCCCGACGGCGAAAGTGGCGACACTTTCGCCGTTGTGCTTTTGAGACCTGTCGGCGGGGAATTCCTCCGCCTGCGCTCAAGTCTTGCTTTGCAGAGCGCGAAGTGCGGCGAGGTGAGCGCGCAGAATTTGAGCGAGGGGATGAAAGATCAATTGGCCACGTTGGCGGTTTCCGCTCGTTAATTCCCAGACGCGAAGGCTGGTAGGAAGTTCTCGAAAAAGTTCGGACAGTGGCTTTTGATTGTTGAGCTCATATGGATACACGCGCTCCAGTTGATCGGCGATTTCGTGGTGACCGATGCCTTTGCGTACGAGCGACTCAGAAAGTTGGGCGGACTCGGCCGCGTCGTGAACGCGACGATCCAGTTTTTGAATCTCACCTTCGACGAACTTCATCTGATTGCGGAGCAAATTTTCCGGATCGAGGCGGCTCTGCAACTCCACTTCAAACGCGTGCGGGATCGCACCCTCTTCCGCGACAAGTTCTCGGACACGGCCGCTGTAACTTTTCACGAAGTAGTGCACGAAATGAAATTGCTCCAAAGGTGCTGGCACCGGTGATTGGGTGATTTCAGACACCAACGCTAATAGACCTGGGCGTGTGAGGCGGTAGCGCGGAGGTGGTGCGCGTCCAAGGCGCTTGGCGGAACCGGTGTCGACCAACTGGTTTAAATAGCGTTGGATTTGAGTGTTATGAATCGTGGTGCGAGATCGCTCGGTGATGGATGTTTCTGTCCAATTCAAGAACAGTTCGAGCAAAAATCGCAGATCGCGCTGTCGAAAACCACCCGGTCCGTAATTGGAGTGGGCGGCGACAGCGGCGGCATTTAAAAAAAGGGTCACATCCACATCGCCCTCACGCACGTTTGTACCATTGTAACATTATCTGCTTGAAGATGAAGGCTGCTGATCCAATCTAGGTCAACTTGATATCTATTTGAAATATAAGGGTTAAGTCGACTTTTTGACGTACCATAATGCCTCCTGTCAGGCGCATTCATTACATTGCAACGAGTGTGTGGGTCTTTTTGTGGGGGCGGCTAGGTATCCTGAAGGAGTTCAAAATCCAAGGTGAGTGAGGTCGCGCGATGGATGCTCCAGCGGACTTTTCACAAAGCCAGACGAATCGGAGGTTGAGTATGAATTCCATTTCTCAAACACCGCAGCCGCCGCCGGTGCCGACGGATTCTCCAAATGTGAGTGTCGCAAAAACCCTGCGCTGGATTGGTGCGCTCGCGCTGATCACGTCGGGCATGATCTACATGATCCAAGGATGGGGGACGTTGTCCTCGTGGGAGCGGTATCTATCGTTCTTTTCGCTGGTGGGTCTGATCGGCTTGTCAGGAATTCTGAGTGGCTCGGTCCTCAAAGATCAGCTCGGCGCGCGCACATTCCTTGGGTTAGCGGCGGCCGCGGCGCCCGCATTGTTCTCGCAATTGGGTGCGATGTTTTATTCCATCGCCGAGCCAAACGCAGCCGTGGTGCCGCAGTTTCTGCGGTTTCATGCCGTGAACGCGATGAACGTTTGGTT
Source organism: Pseudobdellovibrionaceae bacterium (assembly GCA_023701225.1). Classification (GTDB taxonomy): domain Bacteria; phylum Bdellovibrionota; class Bdellovibrionia; order Bdellovibrionales; family JAMPXM01; genus JAMPXM01. Next base: position 2,548 of record JAMPXM010000008.1, read on the forward strand.
GGGAACTTTAGCGACGGTGGTACTCATGGCGCCGCTCACGTATGTGGGGTTCCGCGCTTTGTGGCCCAGGCGTGCGATGGTGCTGACCGGAGTTCATTTCTTTCTGAACGCATTGATTCTGATTCCCACGCGTGAAGCTGGGTGGACGTCACTGTTCGTGATTTTACAAACTCTGGCGCTCGCTACCTTGGCCCGCGCGGATGAAAAGAGAGCGGGATCATCTCGCGCGCGCAGTCGAGAGTCTGTTTTCGTTTATCTGATCTTATCCGCGCCCGTCTTCACGGTTTTCGTGCGAGGCATGTTTTATCCGATGACCACGGTGTTCGCGGGTACGGCGTGTCTGGCCTCGGGCTTGCTGGCCTTGGTGCTGGCGCACGAGGTGCGTGAGAACGTCGATGCGCGTCGTTTGGCGCTCAATTCTGGAATGTTCGCACTTGCACTTGCGTCCATGTTTTTCGTGCGAGCCGGTCTCGATCAACTGAGTGAACTGCCCCGGCATTGGTTTCTTTTACAGTCGATACCCTCGGTTTTCGTTTTATTTGCGTTGGGTATGCAAGTCCGCAAGGAGGGCGAGTTGGCCCGTATCTTAGCAGCGATGTGGGCGGTGATGATCGTATTGGGAGACGCGCTGCAAATCATGTCGTCGACACCCAGCCCGTGGGGAGGACTCCTGAGTGCGGGGCTGGGAGCGGGGGTCGTGGTCCTTTCGACGGTCGTGAGGGAGCGGACTCCTTTTGCGCTGGGTGCCGTCGCGGGTGGTTTGGGTGCGCTTCGCCTTTTGCGCTGGGCCTTTGTGGCTTACGACATTCCCGTTTGGATCTGTCTTGCGGGGGCGGGAATTGGCTTGGTTTTGGCCGCGACCTACTTTGAGCGTCGGAAGGGCAAGGTGCCGTCTGAGAATCAGACCGATGGCCCCATGCGTCCTTGGAAATAACTCTCACTCCGCGCGGCGCGGCTCAAAGGAGCTGCGTCGCGCTTCTGTTTCTGATAGGTTCCTCGCCCATGATGACCCAGACAAAAAAGCGACTCTACGTCGCGGCAGGATTTTTGAGTTTGTTTCTGGGTTTCATCGGCATATTCCTGCCGCTTTTGCCGACAACGCCATTTTTGATTTTGGCGGCGTTTTGCTTTTCTCGTGGTTCGGAGCGTTGGCATCAATGGCTGGTCACTCACCCGCGCATGGGTCCATTGATTTTGGACTGGCAGCAGTCCGGCGTGATCCGCATGAAGGCGAAGGTGATGGCGACGGCGTTGATCGGCAGCTCCTTTGCCGTCTCATTTTTTTGCCTGACGCTGAAGCCTCTAGTGTTGGCCGTCATCACATTGACGTTGTCCAGCTCATTGGTGTTTATCTGGACTCGGCCCTCGGTCCCTCGCTAGGATAGGGCCAGTCACCGCATTGTCCTCATGGGGGCTTAGCTTAGCTGGTTAAAGCGTCCGGCTCATAACCGGAGGATCGCAGGTTCGAGTCCTGCAGCCCCTACCATTTCCAACAACTCGCGAACCAAAAATCTGCAAATTATGAATCTCGTAAACGATGGCAATCCGCGATTGGGCAGTCAAACGCGAATGGGAGAAGAGCCAAGCAAACTCAGGTGAACTCTTGCGCCTGAGTTTATGTGGGCAACATGAATCTGGACTTGGGCGCACCTATTTCTTGGGGGGAAACCAGCCACGCTTTTTAAGAACCAGGTCGACATAAGGCTCGACTCCGCCATGGCGATCAATCTCTGACAGCTGAAGACGAAGCATCTCCTCTTCCGTTTCGGTAAGTCGAAGGGAGGGAAGGATCCGGCCAGGCATGGGTTCGCGGGTGACGTAGGTTTTTCCGTATTTCGTGAACACTATCGATTGATAGTGCTTTTGATTGCTGTCGTCGAGTCCATGATTGAGATGCATGTATCCATCTGTAGGCGCAAACACGTGGATTGCAATATGGGGATGTACGCGCTTGACGATGATGATGCTCGTGGCGCCGATTTGTTCGGTTCCTTCATTGGGATAATAAAGAGTCAGATTCTTTTCGTAGGGTCCGAGTGCGTAACTCGCAGTAGGAAAAGTTTGAACCGCGAGGCTGAGCAAGATCGCTGATACACTCAAAATTGTACGCATCCCGAATTTCCCTTCCGCCGAAGTTGATCGAACAAGGGACTTATCCCGTTGCTCGTTAGAGTTTGAAAAGTCGGGTTCCCTAGGAGGAATCCCCGGAACGACTCAATTCTCCGGAACAACCCGGAAAGGAGCCTATGTGAAGATAAGGAATTCTATCGACACAAGTCAATTGAGCCCCTACCAATTCCTCCAACGCGCGGATCACAAATCTGCAGCGTATAATAATCGAAATTGACCTACGCCTACTGACGGGCGCCGATCAATGAAACATTTCGGATGGATTCTGCGAGTGGCCTGTTTGTTGGCGACGCCAGGGATATTTGCAAGTGGAGTGGACTGCCCCGATAGGCTCACCAAACTAGAACAGGATGGGCTGACGGCAGTTCAGCCCGCTGGTGAGGCCAGGTTTCAGCAACTAAAAAAATGCGGCAAAGCAGAGTTGCTGGCCAAGTTCCCTCAGGTTGATACCGTCAAATTGAAATCGAAAAAATGCGAGTGTCATTCAGGTAATTGGGAAGGATACGAGCGTATATCTATCGCCAATTCGTACCAATTTATTATAAGTGAATCTGAACCAAGAGAAGATTGCAGATTGGGATCGCACTTCATAGTTTGCCAAAAACCAGGCCCATGTTATCAGCCACCGAAGTCGAGCGAATGTAGCATGCCCAAATATAATAACTTAGCATGCCCGAAACAGTGCTTAACCTGGGTTGAACAAAATTAGTTTGAACGAAACGTTTGTCTCGCTTCTCTATGCGAACGGAAACGCCCAGAAGAGAACGGTCCGGCGTTTTTGTGGCTTATTCGAGTGGGACGCGGAGAGAGACTGCCTCGGCCTATTCGAATAAGTTCCGTAGGGGTGGCAGGATGACTTTGTGGTGAATCTGTATTATTTAATTCATCTCTAGAGCGGCGACTTTTGTCTTTCGTCAAGGAAGACTCGGCGAGAATAAATCAGCTCTCGACATACTGAAGGAGCGTTATGCAAAAAGTGAGATTTCAAAACCGGATTTAGAAAATAGAAACGAGATATTTTATGCACAACAATCGCCAAACCGGCGGAAGAGGACTCACATGAAAACAACAATAACCGTAACGCTCGTCGCAGTGACGCTTGCGGCAAGTTCCCTAATTGCTGCGGATACAAAACCTTCTAAAGAAGATCGGCAGAAGATGGCAGAAATGCACACGAAGATGGCCGATTGCCTAAAGTCCGATAAACCCATGGGCGACTGTAAAAACGAGATGATGAAAAGCTGCAAGAGTATGATGGGCAAAGAGAGTTGCCCAATGATGGATCACACGAAGGGGATGATGAAAGGCGGCATGATGAATCACGGCGGGGAGGAGAAGTGATCTAGAGAATGAACCCTCTGCCCACAGCAGTTCGGGCAGGTAGGAACGATTCTCAAATCAGAACAAGTCTGAATCGAGATTTGGCATCAAAAACACCCCATTTTCGTGCATAGTATGCTTGAAAAACACCCTATTTTCGTGCATATTTAATGAATGCAACGGGATGCTGAGCGATTTCTCAAGGTTTGGCTGAAGCGAGCAAATCGAAAACCGTTGATCATTCGCGGTGCACGGCAGGTTGGGAAGTCGACGCTCGTGAGGCTGTTTGCAAAGAGCGCGGGCCTCAATTTGGTCGAGGTCAACCTAGAACGAATCAGGCTTCGCTCTCTGGACAGTGAGAAGCCCGATGTTGAATCCGTTATTCGTGAAGTCGAAGCGAAACTAGAAGTCGGTCTTTCATCCAAGACGCTCCTTTTTTTCGATGAGATTCAACAACAGCCGAAGCTGCTTCCAGTTCTCCGATATTTTTATGAAGAGCATGCCGAGCTGCCGGTGGTTGCCGCAGGCTCGCTGCTCGAGTTCGCACTCAACGCCCACCAGTTTTCAATGCCTGTCGGACGCATTGAATATTTTCATCTTTCGCCCATGAGCTTCTTCGAGTTTCTTCGTGCTCTCGGCAAAGGTCGGCTGAGTCAGCAGGTGATGGAAACGGCGCCCAATTTGAAGGGCCACCATTTTGAACAGCTCACTGAGCACCTGAAAACATACCTTTTCACTGGCGGAATGCCAGAAGCCGTCAAAATTTATGTTGAAACGAAAAGCTATAACGAGGTTCGTGCGGTTCAGCGAAGCATCATGCAAACCTATCGTGATGATTTTCCAAAATATAGTTCGCATGCACTCAGTCCGCGCGTCGACGAGATCTTGAGCCGGCTGCCGCATGTGCTGGGCAAAAAGATAAAGTATACGGAAATCTCATCTGATTATCAGGCGCGCGAGATAAAGAAAGTCCTCGCGCTTCTCAAGAACGCGCGTTTGATTCATTTCTGCTATCACACCAACGCAACTGGTCTCCCGCTTCAGGCACAGGCCGATCTCGAGGTCTACAAAGTCTATTTTCTCGACGTCGGTCTATTGAATTACATGATGGGAGTATCCTGGGAGTCCTTGCAAACCTACAATGATTCATCGCTTCTGACCAAGGGACTTGTCGCTGAGCAGTTTGCAGCTCAACATCTTGCCTATTCACAGGGCGGTCTTGAAGAGCCGAATCTTTTTTATTGGCTGAGAGACAAGAAAACACAAAACGCCGAAGTCGACTTCGTTCTCGCGCATCAAGGCAAGGTGGCGCCAGTCGAAATCAAATCTGGTCAAGGCGGAAAACTGAAGTCCCTCGTCCAGTTCATCGCGGAAAAGAAGGTTTCATCCGCTTTTCGTTTTGATCTCAAAGATCGGGACGCCGATCGGTCCGAGATAAAAGCGCGTGTAGCTTATCGCCTTTCATCTTCACCAAAGAAAGTTCAGTTCGTTTTGAATAACCATCACCTTGGACTGATCGAGCTTCTGAATGAGGTGAGTTATTGACCGGTTGGTAGTGGGTCACTTTCAAATCAAGGATGATGGGCTTGGATCGCAAGTGCGCGAAATTTTCAGAATCGAAGCCGGCAGCACATTCCACTTGACGCATAGCAAAAACCGTGCCAATATACTCTAAGCGCTCATCTGGGCATCCCGAACAAGCTTCGCCAAGGGGAAATCGATAGCAGCTCACGCTCAAATCGGCGCTATTTCATTCTGAGCGTTTCCATGCGATTATGAGACATGCCTAAGCGCTCAAGAATAAAGCCTAAGCCAGAACCAGAGGATCTCAACGAGATAGCAGCTCGGATAGTTCAATCCGCCACTCAGCTCGCCAGCGATGGAGTGCTCAAGAATCCGGCAGCCGTCGCGCTCGGGCGCCTTGGCGGCCTTAAGGGCGGAAAAGCCAGAGCAAAAAAACTATCGGCTAAGAAACGTAGCGAGATCGCAGCCAAAGCAGCTCGGGAGCGCTGGTCCAAGCAAAAAAAATAGGTTCCGACTGCATGTATATGCAGTTTTCTGGCTTGACCCCAGCTTTTGTGGTGCTACGGTAGCTACCCATGAGCACTGAACACACCCAACTGGCAGAAAAATTGAGGGCGGAAGCGACAAAGCTGTCGAAGGCAGCCGACCTGCTTTTCAAGGCAGCGGCGGTTTTGGACGGAAATGCTTCGGCTGAAACCAATTTCAAGGCGGAGACTGCTGAAACTCAGCCTCAGCTACCTATCGAAACCAAGGGAACGAGGGAAGATCAGGTTCGCGAGCTGCTGACGAAGCAAGGGCCACTTCGCGCGATTGATGTTATTCGCGCTGGCATCCCCCGAGGAACGGCAACCACTATCTTGTCTGAGAAAAAGGGTTTCAGGAAAACCGAAGATGGTCGGTGGTTTTACCCAGGCAATTGATTGCATCTAAGGAGGCCAACATGATGTTGCGACGGAAGTTAATAAACGGTGGTCGGTCTGGCGACCATCTGCTCAAAAAAAATCGGCTAACGTAATAAGTGCCCTGATCAAGTACCACTTACGCTAGCCGGCCAAACACCCCCGTGGGGCGAAAGCTCCACGGGTTCGTCTTTATGAAGCTCAGTTCTATCAATTCAAAATAGAAAAATAAACACTTTTATTCACCTGTTAAATCAGGCATTTGCGCTACTTTGTCTTTATGCTTGAGCGGTTAAGCAATGCGGTGCATAATGGTATTCATGAACAAGCTCAGCACAGCTAAACGGTCTCAAATCATTCACTGCCTCGTTGAAGGCAACAGCATCCGTGCGACCTGCCGGATGACAGGCGCGAGTAAGAACACCGTCACGAAACTTCTCTGCGAGATCGGCGCGGCGTGCTCTGATTTTCAAGACAAAGCGTTTCGCAATCTTCCCTGCAAGCGCATTCAGTGCGATGAGATTTGGTCGTTCGTTGGCGCGAAAGAGAAGAACGCCTCGAGGGAAGAGAAGGGCAAAGGCCGTATCGGCGACGTTTGGACTTGGACGGCCCTCTGCCCCGACACGAAGCTCGTCCCCTGTTGGTTCGTAGGAACTCGCGAAGGGGCTTCCGCGTATCACTTCATGAGTGATTTGGCTGAGCGCCTTGCCTCTCGAGTTCAGCTCACAACCGACGGTCACAGGGCATATCTAGAGGCTGTTGATTCGGCTTTTGGAACCGAGATCGATTACGCGATGCTTGTGAAAATATACGGCAAATCCCCGGGCGGCGAAGGCCGCTATAGCCCGGCTCAGTGCATTGGCGCTCGCCGCACCGTTATCTCCGGAAAACCCGAGCACAAGCACATTTCGACAAGCCTCATGGAGCGGCAAAACCTCACCATGCGGATGGGGATGCGGCGCTTTACCCGACTCACAAACGCCTTCTCGAAGAAGCTGGAGAACCATGAGCACGCTATTGCACTGCACTTCATGTATTACAATTTCGCCAGAATCCACCAATCCTTGCGGGTAACCCCGGCTATGGCAGCCGGAATCAGCGACCATGTATGGTCTATTGAAGAAATTGTGGGTCTAATTGAGAATTCAAACTGACCCACTACCGACCGGTTCAGTTTCCTGACTTTAGAGGACTCATCAGCATACCAATCTCGAGTGGACCGGCAGTCACATCATATTCGAATTGCGGCAATTTTCGGTTGAACATCAACACAGAATCTCATCGTTCCAAGTGCGCTGCAAGGCAGGTCGCTTATTTTAGCTTGATGTTAGGCCGAGCTTGTTCTGGATTGTTCTAGGGATCATCAGCTTTCAGGCGGTTGACTTCTTGAATTAAGATAAAATATCTCATGTGGGTTTCCATTCGGGACGGTCGGATTCATTCTCCCTGGAGAGATGGTCAACGATAGACTTGAAATTTCCATCGAAAGCATCTCGTTGACGGCGGTAGCTAGGCCCTCGTTCTAAAACTTCGCTCAGGAATTTGAACTCGGATTCGTAACCGAATCTCGCGATCACCGGGCGAATCGCTGAGCATGTTTCATTCCATATTGGCAGAAATGGTCGAGAGACTCCTTCTGCGTTTTCAATCAAGTCGCACTCCACACCGTAGCGCGAGGCGCGCCACTTGTTTTCGCGAAGGACCCACTCCGGAGGTGGGGAGAACTTCAGGCCGGACTCCAGTTCTGCATCGATAAAGCCGGCGATCGTGTGAATCAGCGCGACGAGTGCCTGAACCTCGCGCATCGTCGGCGGACAGTCGGCAATCCGGACTTCAATGGTTCCGAATTCTGGGTTCGGGCGAATGTCCCACCATAGATCCTTTATGGACGTGATTGATTTAGAGATCACGAGCTTATCGATGAGGTTTTCGAACGCGGACCATGAGCTCAACAAGTAGGGATGGCCGCCCGTTGGTATGGCCTCGAAAAAGGTGATGCGGCTTGAAGCCAAGCCGGTGTCTTCTCTATGCCAAAACGGCGAGCTCGCCGAGAGCGCGAGAAAAAGAGGGAGGTAATGGCAAAGCGCATTGTTCATGGCGATCGCATGATCGCCGCTTTTCATTCCGAGGTGAACATGAAGTCCGAAAATCTGCAGGCGTTTTGCAATCCACCGGTTCCGTTCGATCAGTGAATAATAGCGGCCGGAAGGACTCAGTAGACGATCGGAATAATTCGCGAAAGGGTGGGTGCCTGCCATAATGATCTGTGCTTCTCGCGCGCGTGCGAGTTTTCGAATCGCTTGTAGAGACTGGCGAAGCGAGTCTCCCGCCTGAAATGCATTTTCGCAGATCGGGGTGTCGAGCTCGAGCATGCTCTGAAAAATCTCCGCCTTTCCGCGGACACTGTTACGCGCATCTTTTAGCTCTTCCAGGATCTCAAGGCCGAGCGGCTTTAGGTCGCCAGTCTGATTGTCGACGATTTGGATTTCGACCTCAACGCCGAGGCCAATACTGTTATTTTGAGTAAAGAGAATTCCAGACAATAGCGCCCCCAACTGGTGGCGACCCTACCACTCGCAAACTCCCAATTCGGTCGAGATTGGGACCCATCGCACTTAAGAATGTTAAAGATTGAGCAGACCATGTGTCTGATCGATTTGTCATGGAGCAAAGTGTTGATGAGTCTCTCCCTATCCAGCGTCGACAGGTACTCAGGTTTCCTCCAGAGCAATGACCTGTAGCGACAAGTGATTTTTACATGATTTCCAAGTTCCACCGACTGAGACGTGAGCACTCGACGTCTGCTTCGCATCAAGCCTGGACGAAGCCATTCACGCTCGCTACATTCACGAAATCCGAGATTCAGCCGGCCACGATCTCCAATACTCAAATACCGCGTATTAAAACCGGCACGCAAAGTGAATGGACTCCGCTCATGAAATCCAAATCCACAAAGTCTCTGTCCACAGGATCCCGCAAGCCCATTCGTTCTGCCGACGTCCTCGTCACCGCCAAAATGCTCAATGGCGTCCGGGATCAGTTGATCAAGCGGATGGATAAGCAGTTCGATTCAATGAACGCCAATATCCACGGAGCGAGATCGGAGTTTCATGGCCTCAAATCCGTGATCCACGAAGTGAAGTCGGAAGTTCATGGCCTCAAATCCGAAATTCACGAAGTGAAATCAGAGTTTCATGGCCTACGGTCGGATATTCACGGAGTAAAGGAAGAAGTTCATCGCCTGGCGATTCTCGTTGAAGAGCAAAATGCCCGAAACATTTTCGTGCTCGATGGCCTCACCGCTCTATTTGACCGCCAGGATCGTCTCGAAAAACAGTGTCGAGAGAAGCGGTGATCAGCTGGGAAGAGTGAACTTGGATCAAAGGCATCTGTCTGCCGCGACGTTCAGCCGCTTCGGCCTCAGGCCTCAATGAGGCAAATCTTTTTTTAGCTGGGGCGATTTCGGAATGATCGCGCTTCGAACTTTATTCGAACAGCAATGATTGCCGACCAGTCGAGGTCTACGGCTTGCAGTTATCTTTCGTACTTCAAGGGAGGATGACGCATGGAGAGACATTTAAGAACGGTTACGACGATGGTGTGGGTGATTTTGGGTCTCGTGGCTTTCTCAAAGACTTCATGGGCAGCGGCAAGCGCGCACAGTGGGGCCGGGATTTCGATCGTCAAGTTGGTCAATGGCGAACGTGCGACTTCGCCTCCGGGGCCGGTGTTGAATGTGGGAAGTACGGTGACTTGGTCCTTTATTGTCACGAATACCGGAACAACGCGATTAATAGACATCGGTGTGACGGATGATCGCGTAGGAGACATCGATTGCCCACGGACTCGACTGTTTTCTGGACAAAGTATGACGTGCACAGAAACGGGAACCGTGATCGCGGGCCAATATCGTAACGTCGCCACAGTGCAAGCGGTCTTCGCAAAGGGTAAGGAGGTGTCGGACACGGACGCCGCCCATTACTTCGGTGAACAAGGAGATGGTGGCGATCAGGGTTGCACGCCCGGGTATTGGAAAAATCATCCGGAGTCCTGGGCCGCAACTCCATACACCACGGGGCAATCGATTGCTTCCGTTTTCGCAAACGCCGCCACTTGGCCGGCGATCGCGAATGCGACGCTGTTGGCAGCATTGGATTTCCCAGGTGGCCCCGGGGTGGAAGGGGGCGCGAGAATTTTGATGCGCGCGGCGGTCGCCGCGCTCTTGAATGCGTCTCATCCCGGCGTGGATTATCCACGGACAGCGGCACAAGTGATTTCGTCCGTGAATGCGGCTTTGGCTTCAGGCAATCGAGAGACCATGCTCGCTTTGGCTGAAGCTTTGGATGATGACAACAACCTCGGTTGCCCACTGAACTGAGCCGGCACATTCACAAGAGGGGCATACCTACTGTGGTATCCATCGGGTGTGTCCCTATTCAGACAGCGAAGACTTGAGGCATCTGTTCCTCGGGGCTCGAGTTAAGCCAAGTCAAAGAGTAGGAACTCGCTCTTTTCGTTGGCCTGCGCTTCCAGTTGTTCTGCCGCTTCAAAGGCAAGAGCATCGCCTGTCGAAAGTTCTTCGCCGTTGATGTTGAGATGGCCGTATGCGACTTGCAGCCACAGTCCACGGGTGGGGCGCACCCGAAAATCGAGCGCGTCGCCGGAACTGAGTCGAGAAATGTAGAGATCCGCATCTTGCTTGATGCTGATGGATCCATCTCGCCCGTCTTGCGAGACGACGAGCACCAGTTTCTTTGAGTTTAATTCGGACTCAAAGGACTTCTGACCGTAGCCGGGTGTTCCACCAGGAGCTTGGGGCAAAATCCAAATTTGGAAAAAATGTGTCTCGCCATTCGGTATGGCGTTGTACTCAGAGTGCACGACACCCGTGCCAGCACTCATTCTCTGAACTTCGCCCGGACGGATGAGGGTCTGGTTGCCCATGGAATCTTTGTGCGCGAGCGCGCCTTGAATCACGTAAGAAATAATCTCCATATCGCGATGAGGATGAGACCCAAATCCGGTTCCGCCTTCAATCCGATCCTCGTTGATAACTCGAAGCGACCGAAAGCCCATGAACTTTGGGTCATAGTAATCAGCAAAAGAAAACGTATGTCGGGACTTGAGCCAACCATGATCAGCCAGTCCTCTTTCGTCTGATTTTCTAATCCGGATCATTGTTCCTCCAATGCTCTTTGGGTCGTCTCAAGAGTTTTTTGGATTCAAAGGCCAGTTTGCAGCGAAACCAATATTCCTGTGGACGGGAATAATCAATGTAAACGACGACACTTCGGTGGGACGACGACGAAAGCGAGCGTGTGCTCATTTTCGAAACCGCACCAGCCCTTTGTCCAAGGGCCGTCTTCCGGTGGGGGTCCCAATTGCGCACTTTCTCATACCCACATAAACTGTGAGAGTTGGTGAAGGTCGTCGACTCATGTGTGGGAGGTCCGAATGCGGTCGAGTGTTTCGCCGCTCGTTTTTTTCTTGGTATTACTGGTCCTCGTGGCCTGCACGACGTCACCCAAAGACGCGGGCCGCGGAATCGCGTCCGTTGAGTCCGCTCCTCTTCCCAGCGTTCCATATGTGTTCGCTGGACAGGTCGGAAAATATCCAGCGACGTTTGCCGTGACTCGGACAGGCGAGAAGATCGAAGGATTTTATTTTTATCGCGAAAATGTCGGCAGCCTACGTCTCGATGGGTTTGTTCGGGACGATGGCCAATTGACTATGCAAGAGCGCGATGAAAAAGGAAAGGTCACCGGGTACTTCAAAGGAACTTTTAGCGCCGACGAGATTGTGGGACAGTGGACGAATCCGCGATCGCGCGATGTGCTCTTTTTTCAAGCGACAAACCAGCTGATGCAGGCCTCCGCCCATCTTGACCCAATGAATTTCCGCGGAAGCCTGGGAGCACGCTTGCGAATTTCGGGACAAATCGCCAGTAAAGGTGAACTCGTCTCCGGGAAATATCGCTACAGCACCAGCACGTCCGATTTGAAGCTGGCGGGCCGAGTTCGCGAAGACGGGCGTTTGGAGTTGACGGAATTTGACCATCGTGGCGTCGCAACGGGGCGATGGTTGGCTCTTCGGGCGGGGCAAAGCCGGCTGTTCGGCATTTGGAACAGACCCGATGGACAGGGACCAGTGCACCCATTCGAAGTCTATCTTGAGGCCAATCTTCCCATGGAAGGCGAGCTCGGGAGGCCGTCGACAGGACCGGGATCGACAATGGCATTCAAGTTGATTGACCATCAAAAAACATATCCCACCTGCGAGGAAACTTGGAAATACCCAGAAATTGAAGGAATTGATTCGTCCGTCACGAAGCGGTTGAACGCGAGTTTCGAAAAGACGGCATCGGTGGAGGGCGAATGCGCCAAGTTGGAGCAAGAGGACCTTGAAGGCGCGGGCAATTTGAAAGGTTCATTCGACAGCATTCTGGATATCCGTTTGATCTTGCCTCATCACCTGATCGCCGCGCACCGCGTCTGGGCCTACACGGGGGGAGCGCATGGGAGCGGAGGTGGCGCATGTACCGTGCATGACCTCAGAACCGGAGACGAGATTGATCTGACGCAATACTTGAAGCCAGGGCACGAGAGATTGCTACGTGATTTCATTTATAAACAAGTTTGGCATGGAGTGGGCGCTTCGCGGGCAGAAGCGAATGTTTGGACACAAAAAACCGTCGCGACGAAGGACCAAATTTGCCCCAATGGGAGAGGTCTGACATTTGAATTTTCTGCCTACGAAGTTGGCCCCTACGCGATGGGAACACCTGTTGTCAGCGTCTCGTCTCGCGAATGGCGGTCATTCTTCGTCGACAATGAAACGACGCGAGCGGTATTTGCCACGCCTTGAACTCCGGTGAGCGACGAGTGGATCGGAATGTTGCCTTTTTAGAGCACAGGTTTGTTAGTCATTCTTCGAACGAAAAGCGTCCTTGATTGCTGCGATCAATGTCTGCGCGGACTTGCCGCGCTGAAGGTCGCGTCGATAGGTGAGAAATATTCGGTCGTGGAACACGGGACCCTTCGTAGAAAAGGGCTTCAGCTTAAGACTTAAATCCCGAGTCGCGACTAAGCCGGGAAGTATACCGATCCCGATTCCCGCTGAAACCATGCCCGCGAAATATTCAGGCTAGCCCCGGTCTCCAAGAAATACTGCAATTCACTTGGGCTGGGAATCATGAACATCTCCTGATATAAGCGACAGAGGCACCCCGCTATCATAAATCGGAGCAATAGCAATCATGCACTGGATTGAGTAGATCAGTCTCAAAGGAAGTGACTCCCGTACAGCTGGAAGGGCCGTTTTATCCGATCCACGATCAGCTCAATGAGAACAACGACCTAGCCTTTGTCCAATGGCGACGCGCTCGAGCGAGAGTCATCAAAATGGGCCATACTCCTCGGAAAGGTCTTTAAAAAAACGGATGAACGGCAGGACGCGGCCTGTGCGCTCGCTCCCGTAGTCGTCCTCTCCAAGGTGGACCTGATAAAATTTAGGGATATTCGTTCGCTCTTGAAAATACCGGAGACTCGGACTCGGCTGTCTCTCGCCCGTTTTACATTCCACCGCGAAGAGCGGTTTTTTATTCTTGAGTACGACAAAGTCGATCTCTCGGAGGTCAGTGTCTCTGAGGTACCGTAGCTCCATTGTATGTCCCTCAGTGTCTTCGACAAAGTGGCAGAACTTGAGAAGGTGGCTCGCGACAAGATTTTCGAAGCGAAAGCCCTTTTCATCGACGGCGGACCAATCCCAAAGATACACCTTTGAGAGCTTTTTGACGGCGCGGATTCGCGGAGAACCGAAAGGACTGATTCTAAAGCAGTAATAGAGGTTCGATAGATGTTGAACCCATCGATCAACTGTCGGCTGAGAAACGCCAAGATCTTCTGAGAGACTTCTGAGTGAGAGAGGCGCGCCGACCCGATCGGGCAAGGCCTCTGCAAGCATCATGATCTGCGATATCTCCCGGACGTTTTCCAGGTCGCGCAGATCTTCGCTGATCACGCGATTCATTCGCTCCTTTTGCCAAATTCGGTGGTCTCGCTCCTCCTGCCCGAAGAGGCTTTCGGGAAAGCCGCTGAACTTCAGAAGAGATTCCAGGTCCTTTGCTGTCGGAGAATTTTTGTACTCAGTGATCGAAAATGGGTGCAGACGAAAGTAACGGTACCGTCCGAGGAGTGAATCTCCGCCCTTTCGGAAGTAATCAAGTCGCGCCGACCCGGTGACGATGAAACGATGGTCCACATGATGTTTATCGAACAAACCTTTCATGAGATTGCGCCAGTATTTATACTTATGGATCTCGTCAAAAATGAGCGTCGACTGCTGCAGTGGAAGTTGATCTTTGAGAATGAGCGATCGATCCGACACACGATCCCAATTCAGGTATGACGGGTTTTTGACCGATTTAGGCTGAATAAATTCGAGAGATAAGGTCGTCTTTCCGACCTGTCTCGGGCCTCCGATAAAGATCATCTTTTTGTTCAGGGCGGCCGAAATCGGCTTCTGCAGGTACCTGAGTTGTTTCATATATATATTAAACCACTCATGAGTAGTTTAAAGTCAATATTAAACAACTCGCGGGCTGAAGATGCGGTGATCTGGGGTGCCCTGTCCCCCTCTTGGCTTTCATGCCGGTTTTGTCGGTATCAAGACTTTGGCCGTACGTTGTGAACCCGCTTCCAGGGCGCCTTCAAGCCGTCCGCCGTTCGCGGACCATGCAAATACCCCTGTCCTGGACCTTGCGTGAGTTGTGCCTCGTGTTGAGGAGTTTATACTATACGAGGCAAGGAGGCGGATCGACGTGTCAGACAATACCGTACAAGAAAGAAGAACGGTCGCCGACGAACGTGGACGCGATCGGCGGGTGATCCGTCGAATCAGCGATGCGAGTTTAAGGACGACGCTCCAGCAGATCATGTGGATGGTGCGGGTGTGGGCCGTGTCCGCCGTGTTTTTCGCCGTCGCTCAGTTATTGATTCATTACAACGAAAGCTCGTTGGCTCGAAACCGCGCGATTTTTTTTGCCGGCGTGATTTTCATCATCGTGTTCCCGGCCTTTCGCTTCGCCCAACAGATCCTTTCTTTTCTGCGCAGCGAGTCCCAGGAGAAACTGACGACAATTGCCCACGGTCTTCGAATGCTTTTTTTCGTGATCTTGGTGATCTCGATGATTCTTGGCAGCGTGCGGTTGATAGCCGATTTTTAAATCGAGACCTCAGGAATTGGCGCGTGAGGCGCTCGTCCTGATTTCAGCTTTTGTCTAAGATTTTGAGAAGCGCGCGCCGCTTGAGCCGCTGCAGAGGTCCCCGATTGCCAAACCACAATTTCTTCCTGACGAAGCGCCAGCGCACAGGATCATATTGCAGATAACGTGGAGCCAAGAGCGGTGGTCGTCGGCCGAGTAGAATCTGAATGGCTTCGCTTGCCGCAATGCCAGCGCACATTTGCGTTGCGGTTCCGATGGATGGGGCACTTCGCTTTCCAAAGTCCAGGTATTTCGGGTCGACTTGTTTAGCTTGCAAGAGAGCTGGGGTGACGCCGGCGATAAACGCGACGAGTTGTTCACTCTCCGTCCGGCAAGAGGCAAGGTCGAAGTATTGTTCGAACGTCATGGCGCCGGGACCAAATACATGCAGGGTCGTGGTAAATCCGATCGGTCCGGAGGTGACGACGTATATGCCCGCCTGTTCCGCGGCGGCGAAGAGCAATCGACGGACCGGCAAAGCGTAGAAGTCCAAACCGTCCATGACAACATCGACGCCAGCGAGGAAAGAGGTGATATTTTCCTGCGTCACTCCGTTTTCGTAGACTTCGACTTCGGCGTAAGGATTGATGTCGAGAATCATGGAGCGGATGACGTCGGTCTTGCGCTTGCCCGTGGTTGAAACGAGAGCGCCGGCCTGGCGGTTGAAATTCGCAGGTTCAAAGGTGTCGAAATCCGCGAGACGAAACTTGCCGATACCCGTGCGCGCGAGCGCAAGCGCATGCGACCCGCCGACACCGCCGAGTCCTGCGACAGCCACACGTGCCGTTTTTAGACGGTCTTGTTCATGAGGGGTCACAAGACCTAAGTTCCGAGAGAACAACTCTGAATATTCCGCAGCCATACTTTCATTCAACTCGGTGTGAGCATGATACGCAAGGCCAGGAGGGTTCACTCGCGGAGAAGAAAGTGCTACACTTTTATTCATCCGAGGTGCTGATACGTGACGATCCGACCATTATGGATCAAAATTATCATCGTCATTTTGGTCGTGGACGTGGTGTTGATCGCCATCGGCCTCGGCGTCCGGAAGTTTTTAGCTAAACCTTCTTCGGCCGAAGCCGCGCAAGAACGTTTACGCGATCTCGAAAAATCGATCGATATGTACTATGCCGACTGTAAATCCTTTCCGACGATGGAACAGGGCCTGGAAGCTTTGCGTGCGGCGCCGGACCAAGAGCCGCGTTGCTCCAAGTGGGATGGACCTTACGCGGACGTGGACCTGTTCACGGATCCCTGGGGGAACCGCTTTATTTATGGTAGGGACGGTGATTTTTTTACGCTGAAGACCTTCGGTCAGGATGGTCAGCCGGGTGGAGAAGGCCTCAGCGCCGATGTCGCGCTCGAAGATTTATAAACGTGGCGGGTGTGTGACCCGAAGGCATGGCGCAGTTCGCGAACCCAAGCGACGCGCGGCAAGCGTTGAATCTGAAAGACGAATTCACGGCACAACTCAGATAAAATTCGCAGCCGCGAAACAGACCCACGATCTGAGAGACGAATCGCGCTAGAATATCCCGCCTTAAAAGCGAAGCCATACATTGCGAAGCAAAACCGGACGGCGGAAGAAGGGTAAAGGCCACGCTCTTCCAGATTGCCGAGCCATGTGTATCGCTTCCCCTGAAATCGCCACGGTGAGCTCAGACCTTCGCGTTCACGGACGAACGCCGCGCGTCCCTGAGCAAAGGCTTTTTGTAGCAATGTCCAGGTATTCATCTGTAATCGGTGTTCAACGCCTAACCGTTCCGACAAAATGAGTTCGTGTCCAGCCAAGTGGAGTCGTGTGTTGAGGTCCGTATCGGCGCCGCCGAAGACAATTTCCTCGTTGAAAGAAAACGCCGCCCGCAGTGCCGCGGTTTTGAATGAAGTGTTGCCGCCACACAAATCCGTGGTGCGTTCGCCATCGATCTTCGACGAACTCAATCGGTGATCGATCACCCAGTGATAAGCTTGTTCGACGGCGGTGGCTCGGCGCTTGAGCGTGTAACGCCCCCCGATCGCGATGGCGGTTGGAGTTTTTTGATGCAAATCGTAGTGACGCTTCAGAACAAGTGGCTCTTCTAGAAATGCGTCATCTTCGAGGAAAAGAGTGACTTGGCCGCGCGCTTCGTTGAGGCCGATATTGCGCGCGTGGTTGACGCCGATTTTGCCCGTGCTGAAATAGCGAAAGCGCGAACCGAGACCGAGGACCATTTGCTCCACACGTGCATCGAACACATTGGCCACCACGAGAACTTCAAAAGACGGCGGAGATTGTTGACGTAAAATGGAGACGAGCAGATCGCCCAGCTGGCTTGCTCCTCGGCGTGTCGGGATCACAAGGCTGAGCTGAAGGCCGCTGGGAGCTGTCATGTGATGGAATCCGTTTTGGTCGGATTTCGACCAAGAAATTCACGCGCGAATTCGAAGGCCGTGCGTGCATGGTTTCGGCAAAAGACAAAGGCGATGTGTACGGCTCGGGCAAATTTTCCCACATAAGGAAAGATCGCTCGCATGGAAGGAAAGCGTCCGAGCAACGCGAAGTAGTGATTATAAAAATCTTCGTCCAGCGTGAGTAAATAGAAATTTTGCGCGGACCTGGTCAACAGGGCCCGTTTACGCCAGCGCGAGTGTCCATGTTCGGCGGAGTCGTCCGATGGCCTCAAGAGAAAAACAGGTTTGCGGCGCATGCGCCATTTTAAGCCCAGGCGCGAGAGCTGCCACCCGAGGAGCATGTCCTCCATCCCGTAAGAACGAAAGCTTCTGGCAAAACCTCCGACGGCTTGAAAGTGAGCGCGTTTCACGATCAGGCACGAGGCCGACACGTACTTCCAGGGCATCGGGAGCGCGGACCAGTCCGGAGCGGAAGCGAGTTGAACGCTCGCCTTTGAGCGCGAACGCAAGCCGTCTCGCCGAGGATCGAGCTCTTGATAACGGGGCCGTTGACTGCTTTTTTGAAACGGAATCTGCACTTGTTCGTATTGAAGGACGTCGGCGTCCGCGCTTTGTTTGCGAATGTCGCTGAGAAAATCCGTCGGTACCAGAACATTGGAGTCCAAGAAGACCAGCGTCGCCCCGGAGCTTTTGCGAACGCCGAAATTACGGGCAATCCCGGCGCGGAACAAAGCATCCCCTTTCCGGCGCCGAAAGGGGCGCGGCAAGAGGTAATAGCGTAAATTGAATCGCATCGGCGAACGGAGCATGTGTTCACGAATGCGTTCGAACGTCCCGTCGTCGGAGCCATCGTCGACGATGACGACTTCAAACAAATTCGCTTCCGTGTCCTGACGTTGGAGATGGCGCAGGGTATTGATCAGATTTTCTTTGCGATTCAATGACGGGATGATGATCGAAACCTGCGGAGCCGGATTCAATGAAGAGGATTTCAACAGCGGGATGGCTTCCGGCTCGGTTTCAAACCAACTCGGGAGGCCCAAGTCCGGACGGTCATAGGAGCGGGAGGGGCGCAGCTGAAAGTCGGCGACTTCATTTGAGGTGTGTTTCGCTCTCGCCGTCACAACTGCATGCACGTCATCACAAGACAGGTAGGCGTCGGTGTCTTGATGAGGAAGCGGAAAAAGGACTTCGGCTGTCGAGCGCATCGACGGCGGCAAGGAGGTTGCCAAGTCGACGATTGGGCATGTACGCGTCGGCACCAAAAGTGAGCGTACGCTTCGAGAATTCATCGAATTGAGGCGCGACAGGAAATCTTGATCGGAAGCGCTCCACGGAGAGTCCACGACCGCTTCGATGTCTCCACCTTGCATCGCCCAGTCCGCGATCGCGCCGGCGAACGCGGACACGCCGACGGCGGGATGGATTCTGAGCACCGGTTTCAGCCCTAGCTCAAGAGCCGATTCGAGCAAAGCTTCGCGGTGAGCATAAAGCAAAGTGTTTGGCGGGACCGTCACACGCCGCAGACCCGCTTCCGCAAAGCGGCGGAAGGCTTCTTTGACGGATTCAGGAGAACGTTCTTCGCCGTGTAAGCAGCCCAGCACCGTGCACAACTCGCAAGCGACTGCGCAACGGTTCAGAACGGCGACGTAGCCTGATCGTTCAAACAACGATTCGGTCAGTGCTGGTGTGGTGACCGCCAAAGGCGTCGCCAGAGATGTGACGAGGTTTTTTGAGTCAGGTACGACGTCGATCGTACCGGAATGATCCATTTCCAAAGCGTCCTCGATGCAATTCTGTCGTCGACCGCAATAGGGCCCCAGGGGCACTTCGTCGAGCGAGCTGGCGTTCACCTAAATGAGTTTTTATTGAATATCCAAAATCAATTTTTAGCAATTGATGACATGCGTGCCGAAGGGAAAAGGCGAAGAACACAAGCGGGAGGATCAGTTGGCTTTTGGGAGCGCGGTCACCGCTGCTGTTCGGGTCACCCAGCCAGTTGAGAAGGCAGGCGTCCCACTGAATCAGCGCAGGGATATCATCTCCCGGGAAGCATCAGCTGAGGAACCTTTGAGCAACGGATGCAAAAAGACAAAAACTTGCAAAGGACAGCATAAAGAGCATGAGCACTTTGCGGGCTGTGTAGGTTCTCACTGCTTCCATCTCAACCCCCTGTTGACGTTCCGGATATGGTACGAACTCGCATTCAGAGCTCGACTGTTCGAGTTCGACCATGGACCTCTTACCTATCGGCGAACTGGACTTTCGATTGAGGGGAAAAGTGGGAAAAACGACACAGTTTTTCAGTGAATTATAAGGACCTGGAATAACTCCATAAAATTGAAACTCCAAAAGCGTTTTCTTGTGTTTTCCAGAGGCAGCGGTTACATTGCGACATTCGGGATGCGCAGGCGATTGCTCGAGTCCGTCTTAAAGCGAGACTCGGGAGGAAAGTCCGGACTCCGTATGGCAGTGCAGGGGTTAACGACCCCCCGCCGTGAGGCGAGGAACAGTGGAACAGAGAGAATGTCCAGGGCATTGAGCTCGAGGCCGGAAACGGGAGGCCTTGAGGGAGCTGCTGGAGTGAAAACAGCCAAACTCTGCACGGAGCAAGATCAAATAGGGGAGCGATAAGTACGGCCAGTATGAGGCTCCCGGGTCAGATCGCACGAGCTTTCGGGTAACCGAGGGCCCAGAGGAATAGTCGCCTCTCGCAAAGACGTTGTCGGCGTTGATGCGGAAGACAGAATCCGGCTTACCGCGCATCCAGGACGGCATTTTTGGGGCGATCACTCACGTGATCGCCCCTTCTTTTTATGCGCTCGACAACGCGCACACCGAGAAATCTACGCCCCCTCGGGCGCGGACCCGGCTATAGTGATCTACGGGCCGCACATGCGCGGAGGTGATGGATGGTAGTGGGTTCTGTATGGGATGCGGTCGGAAACACGCCGCTGATCGCGATCGAATCTCTTTCCCGTTTGAGTGGGTGTGAGATTTACGGAAAAGCCGAATTTTTGAATCCCGGTGGAAGCGTCAAAGATCGCGCCGCAAAAGGCATCATCGCCAAAGCCGAGCAAGAGGGGCGCCTCAAGCCTGGGGGCACGATCGTCGAAGGGACGGCCGGCAATACCGGGATCGGAATTGCAACATTGGCGGCGGGTCGCGGATACAAGACGATCATCTCGATGCCGGATAATCAGGCGCAAGAGAAGTATGATCTTCTTTGCGCATTGGGCGCGGACGTGCGCACGGTTCCCGCAGTGCCATTTTCCAATCCCAATCACTTTTTTCACGCAGCCAAACGGATCGCCGAAGAAACGCCGGGCGCGTTTTGGGCTAACCAATTCGAAAATACCTCGAACGGAGATATGCATTACTCGTCAACGGGACCAGAAATCTGGGCGCAAACGGGTGGGCGCATCGATACCTTCGTCGCCGCCGTTGGAAGCAGTGGCACGATGTCGGGTGTGAGCCGATTTTTGAAAGAGCGTCAGCCCACGGTACGCACCGTCGTGGCCGACCCGTTCGGCTCCGGCATCTTCTGCCATGTGCGGGACGGAAAACTGGAGACGCAAGGCAGTTCGGTGACCGAGGGTATCGGCATCATGCGCCTGACGGCGAACTATCTGGCAGCGAAAATCGACGATGCTATTCGAGTGAACGATGAGCAGATGTTGGACATGCTGTATTACCTGGCGAAATATGAAGGCTTAGTCGTTGGAACTTCAGCTGCGCTCAATGTCTATGCTGCGTTCTCTTTGGCACTACGGCAAAAGGGGAGCGGCAAGATCTTTGTCACGATGCTATGCGATCATGGTTCTCGATACGCTTCGCGGGTTTTTAATCCCTCTTGGCTCGAGTCTCGTGGACTTAAGCCTCAGCCCGAGCGTATCCGAGAATTGGCCGGGTAAATAGCCAGGAAATTGGACCAGTCACTGAGTCGGTCACGGAGTCGGCTTACGATTCATCAACGTGGCGGACGAGGCTCAAATCGTGGCGGTACTTCGTCAGTGCGCGGTGGCGGGGCATCGGACGGGATATGCGTGACCACGCGCACTCCGCCAGCGTAGCTCGGTTCACCTGTGCCAGCGACCGCGTCTTCGGACTCCATACGTGTTCCGGCTTCTCCCAAAAGTTCTTTCTCGGCGAAGAGTTCGTCGCGAGTCAATGGTGGCAGTCCATAGTCGAAACGATTGAACCCGCGTTTTCGATATTCAACATAGCGTCGATCGATATCGACGGCGCCCATACGATTCATGATGGCAATGGCGTTTTGACTCTGCTGCTCCGAGTTCGTGTCGTCCGTGGCGACCGCGACAATCGAGCTTCCTCGGCGAAGGGCCTCGGCGTAGAAATGCGCGTCCTCGTGATCGACTCCGGCGCTGGAGAGCGCGCCAATCAATCCTCCGGCGGCCGCTCCTAAGCCGGCACCGCCCAATGCGGCGATCAGTGGGCCAGCCGCAAGCACGGGTCCCACGCCGGGAATGGCGAGGGCGGCCAGAGTCAGGAGGTAACCTCCGACGCCTCCAGCGACAGCCCCGGCGCCGACACGGTTGGTAAGTGTGTCATGGTCCTCGGGATGATGTGGGCTTGGAGGTAAAGGATGGCTGGCGGGGCGTTGTTGCTCATCCGGAGTGATGAGGCTGATTTGGTCTCGTGAGAATCCGGATGTGGTGAGTTCTGACACCACTCGCTCCGCTGCTTGAAAGTGATCAAAGACTCCGATGATTGTGCGTTTCATGGCTCGCTCCTGCGGCGTCCGAGTCGCCGCCAGAAACATTTTAACCTTCGCACAGGTCGTGTCTTTTCAAGGTTGTGAAGTTCGTGCGAACTCTTAGAAATCTGTTCCGGCGTTTGGGGATTTGTTCGTGGAGGAATCGACTTGAGTCGATGTCATTGAGGTTGAGATGGAGGCTGATGAGGCGCGCGAGAGTTCCTCGAGCGTACGTTGAATCCATTGTCGATAAAAAGACACCTTGGAATAAACGGAGTAGGATTGGCAGCGACGCTTGGAATCCTTGTAGAGGCTGCGTGCGACGCCGACCACAAACAGAGTTCCATTGATTTTCACAAAGGCCGGTCCCCCTGAATCGCCCCGACAAGCGGCTTGTACTTTTTTGTTCGACTTTGAATCCGCTGATGCAGGGGATTGGTTGATCACCATTTCAGTTTCTGAAAAGCGAGAGTCGCGCAAGGAGACAGCACCCTTGCGCAGAATGCCCGAGCTCGTTTCATCATACGGGTCAGAAAGACCGTATCCAGCGATGGTCAGCCTTGTGCCGTTCTGAAGAGCGTCTTCAGTGTTCAGTAGAGAGCCGATTCCAAAACCGGGCGGTGAGTCTCCTTCGAATTGAACAAGAGCGAGATCGCCTCGGTTGGTGATCTGGCTGTGTCCCGAAATAAAAAGTGGATGAACTCGATATCGCAACACGCGTCGCACATCGGCCGTGTCTGACATCATGTTGACTCCAAAGACGACCCGCAAGGAATTTGGGTATTTGGAGAGGCAATGCGCCGCTGTCAATACGACGTTGGGTGCAACGAGTGTGGAGGTGCAGGTGGTGTGTTTGGACCCATTGTATAAAGCGACGACAGTTGTCGCAATTGGGTCCGCCGAAACTACGAGATCTCCAGAAATGATCGAGACATCGTACTGCCCGTGGGGAGCTCGCGGTGCGTTCAGTCCAATTGTGATGATGCAGAGTATCACAAAAGAGATTGAACAAATCCAATACTTGCTGTTATGCATCAAAGTCATGATCTGCCTCTGTTGCTTTGTTAGCTCTCCGCACAACCCGATCTTCACGAAAATCAACAGGATGAGTTCATAAACAGATGCAATATTGGGGCACCAATTGTGAGGGTGCTGATGCTCCTAACAATGTGAGCTTTTGCAAACAATGTGAATCGGGTGATTCAAGTTTGTTTAAGTTCGTGTGAATCGTTTTTGAAGGAACCTTAAAGACTGTTCCCGCATTTGTGCTCGAGTGCAGCGAGACACAACGAAACGTGACATCAAAAGTGCGTTAGAAAAAGTACGTCAGAATAAGAGCGTCTGAAAAAGTGTCAGACGCGTGATGATTTTTGCGCGTAAATCAGAGCTTCGCGCGCGAGCCGCTTCGGTGGCGAGTTTTTCACGCGCATCCAATACAGTGGATTGAACGCGTTCTGCAAACGCTTACGTAGCTCCCACTCGCTTCCCCCAAAAGGCGGACCTTTAGGCTTGTCGTAAACGAAGAAGATACCTAGCAAGTGGCCGCGGTCGACCAGGAGTCGGCGCCAGAGCTTGATGATGTCGTTTCGACGAATGGGATCGACGGCGCAATAAAAGGTGTGCTCAAAGACCAAATCAAACTGGCCGTACATGGAATCCGGCAGTTGAAACGCGTCGGCCTGCATGAACTTCAAATCCGCAAGCGAGCCATACTTCGCTTGGGCGCGGCTGATCGCTTCTGCGCTGAAATCCACAGCAGTGACGATGTGACCTTGTGAGGCGAAGAATGCGGCATCGTTACCGGAACCAGCGCCGAGAACGAGTATGCGCGAACGAGCCAATTTGAGTTTCGCAAAAAAAGCCGGCAGTGCAGGATGGGGCTGATTGAGTTCCCAGCCTGGGTCTTCCGTTTGATAGATCTTGTCCCAGAAGGCGCTCTGCCGTGTGCCGGGCTCTGGATTCAGCCATGAGGGAATGGAATAGGTCTTTCCATCGGCTGTGATGGTTTCGTCATCGTAATCCGACAGAAGCTGGAAAAACTCCGCTTGGGCGCCTCGTGAAAGGACGAATGGCAGGCCGCGGTCCGAATGACCATGAAACCGGTCCCATTCATCCAAGGTGAGGGTTTCCAGTCGGAAAGTTTCACTCTGCCCGTAAGGCAAGATCATTTCCCATAGGCCATCATGGGACTCGACATTGCGCGCGACCAGCGGCTCATCGAACGCCTCAACCCATGCGTCCACGCCGTCGATCTGACATTGGCAGCGTCCAGTGCCATCCGCTCGCAAATGACGAAAAAGTTCGGCGCCATAATCTTCGTCGGTCACTCGGGTGCCGTCGAAGTGAAAATAGCCTTCCTCATCGATTTGGATATAGCGTTCGCTCATTCTTTTGCAGGTGTCTCTGGCTGCACAGGAGCTGTCGCGGGGGTTGCCTCGTCTGGACCGGCCGAAATTTGCGCGCCCTCTTTGAATTCAACCAAGGGGGATTGAATATTGATCGCGGCCGAGCGCCATGTTTGATCCTGTTTGGATTTGACCAACAGCAAAGTACCTTGGAACTGTTGTTCCACAAGGTCGCCATTGGCAGCCGAATCCACGATCGAATATTTCATGTGTGCACGGATCTCCTCGTCGGGGCGTACAACTTCCGTGAAGAGCTGCCGAAAGTTCACACTCTTGAGCGTGGGGCGCTGCGTACGGATGTAATCGACGATCACGGTCTCGATTTCGGTTTCCATTGCGCCACTTTCTTGCAAGCCGTAATGACGAGTGGAATTTGCCGCAGACCAGGTCCAGGCCATCAATACGATCATGATCACCAAGGAGATATACTTCATGAGCCGCATGCTCCGTCTTTAGTTCTTCACAAGCCGAAGAGTTTCGTACTAGATATCTATCCTAGTCTGCCGCGAATGTCTTCTCAATTCGGGGTTTTGGGGGATTCCTAGAATGCCAAACCGGCCACCGTCTTCGACCCGTTGGACAAACTTTCGGACGCTCGCCGGTTCGCTGAACGAACTGCTGCCGGGACTTCGTCACTCCTTGCGCCATCCGCGTCGCGTGGGCGCATGGTTAGAAGAGCACCATCCGTGGCTGAGTCGTCGTGTGCTAAGCGCGGCGTCAAATCTCGCAGATCCCTACGTCGCGGGTATGGGCTTGAGTGTTCAGCGGTTAGATGAAAATGGCGTCGAAGTCTTTATGCCACACCGCTGGAGGAACCAAGGAGAGGGTGGTGTCGTGCACGTGGGTGCCTTGGTGACGCTCGCGGAATTCGTGTCGCGGGTTTATTGGGAGCGGAACCTGAACCTGATGCGCCATGAAATTCAGGCGGTGCAAGTGACGTCGAAGTTTCATATCACCACCGAGCTGGACACGCGCGGTGTGATGAATTTCAGCGAAGGGGAGAGAGAAGCCGTGTTGTTTCGATTCCGTTCCGAAGGCGAGGCTATCGTGCCGAGCCAAGTGAAGGTATTCGAAAGTACGGGACGCCTCGTGGCTGAGATCGTGGTCGAGTGGCGACTGAAAGGCTCTCTGGCGCTCGGCGCCGGGCAAGATTGAGGCAAAGTTCTGAACTGGGGATAGGGGACCAAACGGATGAATATCCTTGCAAGCGAAGTGGATACGTCTTCGGAGGAATTTAAAACCAACTCCGCGGCGTCGAAAAAACTGCTCGAGGAATTCCGCAAACGGACCGAGCAAGTCAAGGCCGGTGGCGGTGCCGAGGCCGTCGCCCGTCACAAATCTCGCGGCAAATTGACGGCTCGGGAACGTGTGGAAGCGCTTCTTGATCCCGGCACGGCCTTTTTGGAGTTTTCGACTCTGGCCGCATGGGACATGTACGAAGGTTCCGCGCCCGGCGCGGGAGTGATCACCGGCATCGGCCGCATCGAAGGACACGAGTGCGCGATCGTCGCCAATGATGCCACCGTCAAAGGCGGAACCTATTTTCCGATGACCGTCAAAAAGCACCTTCGCCTGCAAGAAATCGCGATGGAGAACGGGCTTCCTTGCATCTATCTCGTCGACAGCGGGGGAGCGTTTTTGCCACTGCAGGCCGAAGTGTTTCCGGACCGTGACCACTTCGGGCGGATTTTTTATAATCAGGCTCGAATGTCCGCACAGGGGATCCCGCAGATCTCGGTTGTGATGGGGTCCTGCACGGCCGGTGGAGCGTACGTGCCGGCGATGAGCGACGAGAACGTCATCGTCAAAGACAACGGCACGATCTTTCTCGGCGGACCACCTCTTGTCAAAGCCGCGACCGGCGAAGTCGTCACCGCGCAAGAACTCGGTGGAGCCGAAGTGCATTGCGAAACTAGTGGCGTCACCGATCACTACGCCGAAGACGATGAGCATGCGATCGAGATCACGCGTTCGATCGTGCGTCATCTGAACCGTCGTAAGCACGTGCCGTTCGCGACGATTCCCGTGGAAGAGCCGATGCTCAAAGCCGAAGAGATGTACGGCATTATTCCGGCGGACGCGCGGAAACCGTTCGATGTGCGTGAGATCATCGCACGTATCGTCGACGGAAGCCGATTCCATGAATTCAAAGCTCTATATGCCAAGACAGTCGTCTGCGGCTTCGCTCACATTTATGGCATGCCGGTCGGGATCATCGCCAATAACGGCGTCCTTTTCAGTGAGAGCGCATTGAAGACGGCACATTTCATCGAACTCTGCGAGCAGCGCGATATTCCGCTCGTGTTTTTGCAAAATATCACCGGCTTCATGGTCGGGCGCAAATACGAGAACGAAGGCATTGCTAAGCATGGCGCGAAAATGGTGATGGCCGTCAGCAATGCGCACGTGCCGAAGTTCACGGTGATCATCGGCGGCTCGTATGGCGCCGGTAACTACGGGATGTGCGGTCGCGCGTATCAGCCGCGTCAACTTTGGATGTGGCCGAACGCACGCATTTCGGTGATGGGCGGAGAACAGGCGGCGAACGTGCTACTCACGGTGAAGATCGACCAAATGGCCGAGAAAAATCAGTCGATGTCGGCAGAGGAACAAGCCAAGTTCAAAGCGCCGACGCTCGCCAAATATGATGCGGAAAGCTCGGCGTACTACTCAACTGCGCGCTTGTGGGACGATGGCATCATCGATCCCGTCGACACGCGTCGCGTATTGGGTCTCGGCTTGAGCGCGAGTCTCAACAAGCGGTGGCCCGCGAAAGAACAAGGCGTATTCCGTATGTAAACGAAGACGCCACGGCGGTGGCGTAAGGGATCTCATGCAACACATTCATATCGAACGTCAGTCGGGCTTTGTTGTCGTGTCGTTGAATCGGCCCGACGTCCGCAACGCGTTTCATCCGCACATGATCGATGAAATCACGCGCGCGTTCCTCGAGGATTTCAATCGTGACAACAAACTGCGTGGCGTGATTTTACGCGGTTCCGGCAAGGCGTTCTGTGCCGGTGCGGACTTGGGCTGGATGAAGTCGATGGTGGATTTCACGCTCAAAGAAAATATCGCCGATTCGGAAAAGCTCTTTGAGATGTTCGCCGCGATTCGCGCTTGCCCCGTACCGGTGATCGGTCGCGTGCATGGATTCGCGATGGGCGGCGCTTTGGGGCTGGTCGCCGTATGTGATATCGTCGCAGCCGAAACGCAGGCTCAGTTCTGTTTTTCGGAAGCCAAATTGGGGCTGGCGCCAGCGGTGATTAGTCCTTTCGTTTTGGAAAAGATGGCGGCCGGTTACGCTCACCGCTACATGTTGACCGCCGAAACGTTCGCTGCCGCCGACGCGCGGGCATCGGGTCTCGTGCATTTCGTCGGTGATGAGCCGGCGATCGATGCCTTCATCGAAGACATAAAAAAGGCACTGGCCGGCAATGGTCCCGAAGCCGTGCGCGCGACAAAAGGTCTTTTGCGGTTGGATAGTCTTAAGACCGACGAGCGGAAAGCGAAAAGCGAAACCACCCGCGTGATTGCCGAGCGCCGGGTGAGCGCCGAGGGACAAGAAGGCTTGCGCGCATTTCTGGAAAAACGCGTTCCGAGCTGGAAGGGCACATGATGACAAAACGTTTTCGCAAAATCGCGATCGCCAATCGCGGTGAAGTCGCCGTGCGGATTATTCATGCCTGTCATGAGCTGGGATTGC
>JAMPXM010000195.1 GCA_023701225.1 Pseudobdellovibrionaceae bacterium
ACCGTCGGGTGCGGTCATCGGCTTGGCATCGTGAGTGCGATGGGGAATCATAGATGAGCATGAAGCTCTCGCAGTTGTTTGCGGTTTTTCCTCAGCTGAATTGGGGAGATGCCGCCCTTAAAGAAGTCTCCAGCGTCGAGTTTGATTCACGTCGGCTCGCGAAAAACTGCGTTTTCGTCGCCGTCCGTGGCGGCCGCCATGATGGGCACGACTTCTTGTCGGAAGCGGTCCGTATCGGCGCGATCGGGCTTGTCGTCGAAGATGCGACTCGGGTGCCGGCGGATTTCGGCGGCGCGGTCGCGATCGTGAGTGATGCTCGCCAAGCGCTGAACCGCCTCGCCGCACGCTGGTTTCATGAACCGGCCACGCGCCTGTTTTGTGTTGGGGTCACGGGAACAAACGGCAAGACCACGACCACGTATATGATCGAGGAGATTTTGACCGCCTTCGGTTGGACGACGGGCGTGATCGGCACGATCAATCATCATGTTCGCGATCATGTTTGGGCGACCGAGATGACCACGCCGGATCCGCTCTCCTTTCAAAGACGCTTGCAGGAGTTCGAAGCGTTTGACGCCAAGGCCGTCGCGCTCGAAGTCTCTTCACATGCGCTCCGCCAAAGCCGTGTGGATGAAGTGCCTTTCGATGTCGCGGTATTCACGAACTTGAGCCGCGACCATCTCGATTACCATCCGGATATGGAAGACTACTTCCAAGCGAAGGTGAAGTTGTTCCACGATTTGCTCGCGCGCTCCCATAAACCTTCGCGCTTCGCGGTCGTCAATCGAGACGACGCCTATGGTCGACGGATCACTTCGAGTGGCGGCGCGACGCTTTGGACCTACGGAGAAAAAGACGCGGATTTGACTTTCGAACTGCTGAGCCAGGACTTCACCGGCACTCGTGTTCGTTTACGGACTCCGCGCGGAGAGGGCGAGCTGAGTTTGCCCATGCCCGGCGTTCACAACGTTTACAACGCGATCGCGGCCATTGCCGTTGGACTCGCGGCCGGCGCGTCGTTGTCGACGTGTTTGGACGCATTGGCGCGCTTCAAGGGCGTTCGCGGCCGCTTGGAAGCGGTTCCGAACAAAAAAGGAATTCACGTCTTCGTCGACTTCGCGCATACGGACGCGGCGTTGGAAGGCGTGCTCGCCAATCTCAATCGCGTGCGGGAGTCGGCGGGCTTGAAGAATCGAGTGATCACGGTGTTCGGCTGCGGTGGCGATCGCGACAAAGGCAAACGGCCGCTCATGATGCAAGCGGCCCTGAAAGGTTCCGACGTCGTTGTTCTCACCAGCGATAACCCGCGTACCGAGGACCCATGGAAGATTCTGCATGACGCTTTAAAAGGAGCGGATCCGAGTGCGATCACTTCGCGTCGCGTGCGAACCGAAGTCGATCGCCGTCAGGCGATCGGGCTCGCGCTCGAAGAAGCTCGTCCAGGTGACGTCGTTTTGATCGCGGGCAAGGGGCATGAGACCTATCAGCAAATCGGCACGGAGAAGTTTCCGTTTTCGGATTTCGACGTGGTCGCCGAGCGGATCGGCTGAGAAGGGGGAGACCATGGTTTGGCGAATGACGCTTCAGGATGTTCTCGCCGCGACCGGTGGAAAGGCTCTTTCGACGCACGAAAATTCGTTCTCGTCCGTCGGCACCGATACGCGCGCCCGGCTCGAGGGACAGTTGTTTTTCGCGCTCAAAGGCGAAAGATTCGATGCGCATGATTTTCTCGAGCAGGCCGCAAGTCAGGGGGCATCGGCGATCGTCGCGC
The DNA here is from genome assembly GCA_023701225.1 of Pseudobdellovibrionaceae bacterium. Lineage (GTDB taxonomy): Bacteria > Bdellovibrionota > Bdellovibrionia > Bdellovibrionales > JAMPXM01 > JAMPXM01. The sequence goes on from JAMPXM010000195.1 coordinate 1,772, forward strand.
ATCGTTTGCCCGAAAGTGAGGAACTGCGGCGTCTGACCGAGAGAACGACGGTCATTCTTGTGGATGACACGCTCAGCGCATTGCAGGCACTCGGCCGGTTCTGGCGCCGTCGGATGAAGGCACGCATTCTGGGTGTGACCGGCACCAACGGAAAAACAACGACAAAGGAATTCACCGCGGCGATTCTCTCCACGCGTTTTCGCGTGCAGTTCAGCAAAGGGAGTTTCAACAATCACTGGGGCGTGCCGATCAGTTTGCTGACCATTTCACCCGAGCACGAAGTTGCCGTGATCGAAATGGGAATGAATCATCCCGGCGAAATCCAAACTCTTGTCGGTTTGGCGGAGCCGGATGCAGTGGCTGTCACGATGGTCGGTCGCGGACACCTGGAGGGTGTCGGTTCGATCGAGGGCGTGGCCCAAGCGAAGGAGGAAATCTATCGATTCGCTCCTCCTGGCGCGACGATGATCTTTAATCTCGACAATCCTTGGACGAGGAAAATGTATGAAAAAAGATCTGCACAACCTCCTGCCGGTCGCGCGGCCGGGAGTTTGGTCGGAAGTTTAAACAACTGGCGTGTGATCACGTTGTCCAGTGATGCCGCGCAGGCCGTCGATGTGCATCTGCGGCTGGTGGAAACGGGCGCGGATTTTATCCGTGTGGCCGGTCGCATCGCGAACGTATCCGGCGAGGCGCGTGTGCCGGTCTTCGGAGCTCATAACGTCAACAACTTGATGGTGGCGGCCGGCTTCGCGCTGGATTGCGGAATGAGCGCGGACCAGATCTGGAAAGCATTACCCCAGTGTCGGGCCGGTTGGGGCCGTAATCAATGGGTGGCGCTCGCCGGGGGTGGACGAGTTTTGTTCGACGCCTACAATGCCAATCCTGAAAGCATGCGCGCGGCCTTGGAAAATTTCAAAGGCCTTCAACCCTTAGGACGCAAAGTCGCTGTGATCGGCGAGATGCGTGAAATGGGCGCCGAAGCTCCGGCCGTGCATCGGGAAATGGGCGAAGTGGCCGGCCGTGCGGGGTTTGACGCGATTTATTTCGTCGGACCGTCGAAGACCGAGTTCAGTGCCGGAGTGGTGTCCTCTGGATTTTCAAAAACTCTAGTTACATCCGATAGTTGTGAACAATTTCTTGCGTCCGGTGTGGCCCCTGTGATAGATCCTGCGGACATCGTATTGATGAAGGGTTCACGGGGCGTGCAATTGGAGCGGATTCTGAAAGAGTGGAAGCCGCTCGATTTCCAGTCCAAATAGCACTCCTCCAGTGAGTGCCCGAAATCATGCGAAGAAATTTGCGCTGAGAATTCTGAGTCAGATGCGATAAGACGCACTCCGTGCGACCCGCGTTTGGTCCGATAACCTAGATCATAAGGATCTTGAAGCACGATGCTTTATCACTACCTGTATTCGCTCTCGGATCAAATTTCGGCGCTGAACGTTTTTCGATACATCACGTTTCGAACCGGCTTGAGCTTCTTCACCGCCTTTTTGGTGTGCTGGTGGACGGGGCCTGTTTTCATCCGCCGTCTGGTGAATAAACAGATCGGTCAAGCGATCCGCGAAGAAGGACCGCAATCGCATAAGAAAAAAGCGGGCACGCCGACGATGGGGGGTGGGTTGATCCTGATCGGCCTGCTCGTGCCGGCGATCTTGTGGGTGGATATGATGAATCCGCTCGTGTGGGCGACTCTCCTCATCACGTTCGGCTTCGGCTACATCGGTTACGTCGATGATTATTTGAAGGTCAGCAAGAAGAACACGAAAGGCCTCTCGGGCCGCTTGCGTCTGGCCGGCGAGTTCGCCATCGCGCTGGTCGTGATCGGTGTTTTGGTGAATTTGCATAATATATCGACCGTCGTACACGTGCCTCTGTTTAAAAACATCGCCGTCGATCTCGGTTGGGGTTACGTGCTGTTCGGAGCTTTGGTGATCGTCGGCTGCGCGAACGCCGTGAACTTGACCGACGGTCTCGACGGTTTGGCGATTGTGCCGGTGATTATCAATGCCGGAACGCTCGCGCTCTTCGCGTACGTCGCCGGGCATGCGTCGATCGCGCAGTATTTGCAGATTCCGAGCGTTTCTGGAGCGGGCGAGTTGGCTCCTTTGGCGGCGGCGATGGTCGCTGCGGGCTTGGGCTTTCTTTGGTACAATACCTATCCCGCGCAGGTCTTCATGGGCGACATCGGATCGCTCTCGATCGGCGGATTCATCGGCACGATGGCCGTGCTGACGAAAAACGAGATCCTGCTTGTTCTCTTGGGCGGCGTATTCGTCGTCGAAGCGCTGTCGGTGATCTCGCAAGTGGCTTCATTTAAATTAACCGGGAAACGCATCTTCAAGATGGCGCCCCTCCACCACCATTTCGAGCTCAAGGGTCTCACCGAAACGAAGATCATCGTTCGTTTCTGGATCATCTCCATCTTGCTCGCGATCCTGAGCTTGGCGACTTTGAAACTGAGGTAAATAGAAAATGACAGGGCAACCGATCGTCGATCCGAAAGATCTCAAAGATAAACGCGTTCTCGTCGTGGGCTTGGCCCGCAGTGGCGTTTCCGTTGTCAAGTTTCTGCGCGAAAACGGCGCGCAGGTCACCGTCAGCGACCACAAGTCGCGCGCCGAATTGTCGGCGGCTCTCGAGCAGATCGATAGCCTCGGAGTGCAGTACGATCTCGGCGGCCATACGCCGAAAACCTTCCTCGCCCAAGATTTGATTGTCTTGAGCCCAGGTGTGCCGCCGAATTTGAAGATCTTTGATTATGCCCGCAGTCATGGCGTGCAAGTGACGGGTGAATTCGAGTTCGCGACATGGTTCATTCGCGAGCCGGTCATCGCCATCACCGGTACCAACGGCAAGAGCACGACTTGCAAGCTCATCGAATTGTTCTTGAAGGAGTCGGGCATCGACGTGTGGCTCGGTGGCAATTATGGTGAGCCGCTTATCGAGTATCTCCGCCAGAGCAAGAAGGCGAAGGTTGTCGTAGCTGAAGTCTCGAGTTTCCAGCTCGAGCATTGCGAGCGCTTCACGCCTCAGAACGTCGTGTTCATGAACATCGCCGAGAACCATCAGGACCGTTATCGTTCGATGGAAGACTACGTGAACGCCAAGCGGCGCATTTTCCAAAACACGAATCAAGCGACGACGTCGATTCTCAACGCCGACGACAACGCGGTCGTCGAGTTGGCGCGTGATCCGGCCGTGCAGCGCGGACGGATTTTCTATTTCTCCCGCAAGCCGTCGCTTGAGCCGCAGATCATGACCATCGGCGGAGCGGTCTGCATCAAGGACGAAATTCGCGTTCGTACGGGGCCGGAAATCGAGACCTACACCGTGAAAAACATGAAAATGCGCGGCAAACATTCGATCGACAACGTGATGGCGGCGACACTGGCGGCACGCGAGCATGGCGCCGACCATGATGCGATTCAGCGCGTGATCGATACTTTCCCTGGCATGCATCACCGTCTGGAGTATGTCCGACGCGTGGGCGGCGTGGAGTTCTTCAACGACTCCAAGGCTACGAACGTTCACGCGGTTTCGCGTGCATTGGACGCGTTCGACGAAAACATCATCATGATCATGGGCGGTAAAGACACGAATCTGAGCTACGAAGCTCTTCGCGAGGCGGTTCGTCGCAAAGTGAAGACGCTGATTCTCGTGGGTGAGGCCAAGGAGCGTATCAACCGCGATCTTGGCGATTACTCCGAGACGTTCCTCATCGGAACCTTCGAAGAGGCGATTTTGATCGCGTACCAAAAGTCTCGTATCGGTGACATCGTTCTGCTCTCTCCCGGCGCTTCGAGCTTCGATATGTTCGACAGCTATGAAGAGCGCGGCAATTACTATAAAGAGCTTGTCACTCGCTTTAAATAAGCCGCGGATGGATACGTCCCGTCAGCTACGCAAGCGCCGTTGGCATCGCCCGCGGCGCTTTTTTTATTGAGAGCAGTTCGGCCCTGCGATTGAACTGACCTGACTATCGATTGCCGCTTGAGTTCAAAATCCAGTCGGTGGAAGAGCATAGGCTGCGCGGAGTTCGGACTGCGCGCGTTGGTGTTCCGTGCGGGCATCGCTATAAGCGCGTTGCGCGGCTTTGCGATGCGTGCTGCGGCCCGTTTGAAGGTACAGGATGTCTTGTTGCAGGGCTTGATAGGCGAGATTGACGACACGGGTGTATCGCCGATGGACCTCGCTCGGCGCCGTGGGCTGCGGCCTGAGGTGAGCCGGTCTTCCTGGAGACGCGGGAATGCGGTCGGGCTCGTCGGCCACGAGTCCTTGGTGCACCTTCTGCAGCGCCGGTGTGATGCGATGGGTGTAGATGCCCAGCGCCGTATCCGGATGCATGCCGCTGAAATCACCGCCGCGGCGAACGGCATCGGCGGCGTGGAAGTAGTCATCCAAGAGATGACCGAGCATATTCAAGCGGCGCGTATTCATGATCTCCGGCGTTTCGATCGGCTGCATATGAAATGATGCTAAGAGCAAGCAGGCTCGCTCGATTCGGCCTCCGCACGGGTGCAACACGGCTTTTCGCGCGGCGTTCGGGTTCTTTCCCATCCACAACAGATACGACAATCGTCCGCAGGATTTGTCGTTCGAATGGGTGTAGCACAAACGGTGATAGGCGCGGAACTCGCTGGAAGTGTCACCGAGTAAAGTGGCCACGCGGCCGTATTCATGGCAGGA
>JAMPXM010000196.1 GCA_023701225.1 Pseudobdellovibrionaceae bacterium
GCGTCATTGACGCGGCCTTGCTACCAAAATACGCGGCGCACCCTTTGGAGATGCGGTGCGTCCATCTTGCGGGGAATTGTTTGGTGGTTTAGGAGAGGCGCTCGAGGCGGGCGTATTTTGCGACGAATTTTTTGATCGTATTGTCGCCGAAGACGACCGAAACTTTCAGGTCCGCGCCGGAGCCCTCGGTTTGGTAGATGGTTCCCGCACCGTAGGTCGGATGGCGAACCTTCATGCCCTTCTTGAGGGCGCCTGCGCCGCGAGAATCGTCGAACGACTCATCGCCAAATTCTTCGTAATCAGGCATGGCTCCAAAACCATCGTCTCCCATGAGCGGATGCTTTTTGTAGCCCTGGCCGACCATGCCCTCGTGATTTGTCGCGGAAAAACCCTGCATGAAGCGTGGGCGGCTCAATGAGGATTGAAAATCGACGAACTGTTTCGGGATTTCTTTTAAAAAGCGACTCGGTGGGTTCATCTGTTCCGAGCCCCAGACCTTGCGCGTGCGCGCGTACGTCAGCGTGAGTTTTTTCTCGGCTCGGGTCATGCCCACGTAACATAAGCGTCGTTCTTCTTCGAGTGCGAACGGGTCTTGGTCTTCGACTGCGCGTCCGCTGGGGAAGAGACTTTCTTCCATACCGACGATGAAGACCACCGGGAACTCAAGACCCTTTGAGATGTGCAATGTCATCATGGTCACCGAGGTTTGCCCTTCCTCGATGTCGTCGGCATCTTGCACGAGCGCCATTTCTTCGAGGAACGACTGTAGAGTGCCTTCTTCGCCGCGTTCTTCTTCGAACTTGGCGATGGCGTTGTCGAATTCCTCTAAGTTTTCGATGCGGCTATCGGCTTCCGGATTATCTTCTTCTTTGAGGCGCTTCACGTAACCGGTCTCATCCAGGATCGCGTGATAAAACTCGGTGAGCTTCATCGTGCGTGCTTTTTCCCGCAAGCTTTGCAGGAGGAGCAGGAACTCGCGTGTTTTACGAATGGCGGCGACATTGAGCTCACGGTGGTCGACGGCGAAAGCCGCGCCTTCGACCATACTCACACTTTTCTGCGCGGCGAGTTCCTCGATGCGATCGACGGTCGTCTTGCCAATTCCGCGTGTCGGCACATTGATCACGCGTTTGAAGGCGATGTCGTCCGAGGGATTCAGCACAAGCTTCATGTACGCGACGATGTCCTTGATCTCCATGCGTTCATAGAATTTCATGCCGCCGACTATTTTGTAGGGGATGCCCCGCGCGCGAAATTGCTCTTCGAGGACGCGAGACTGCGCGTTGGTCCTGTAGAAGATCGCGAAGTCCTGATAACTGAATTCACCCTCATTCATTAGGGTTTCGACTTCTTTGACCACGTAGCGAGCTTCATCGTACTCGTTGTTCTCCTCGCGCACGATGATCGCGTCGCCATCGTCGTTTTCCGTGAACAGCGTTTTGTTTTTGCGCTGAGTATTGTTTTTGATCACTTGAGTCGCGGCTTGAATGATCGTCTTCGTCGAGCGGTAATTCTGCTCGAGTTTGACGACCTTCGCGTCGGGGAAATCGCGTTCGAAACTCAGGATGTTAGTGATGTCCGCTCCGCGCCAACTGTAGATGCTCTGGTCTTCGTCACCGACCACGCACAGGTTGCTATGTCGGGAGGCGAGCTTCTGCACGAGCAGATATTGAATTCGGTTGGTGTCTTGGTACTCATCGACCATCAGGTACTTGAAGCGGTTCTGATAGGCTTCGAGCACGACCGGATAGTCGTTGAAGAGCACGTAGGTTTTAAAGAGCAGGTCGCCGAAATCAAGTGAGTTGGCGCGCTTCATCTCGATTTCGTATTGTTCGTAGACCTTATGAGAGACTTCATCCATGATGTGACGCTTGTTGCGTACGTCGTCCGGCGTTTGCGCTTCGGTCTTGGCGGCGTTGATGCGCGCTTGAAAACCCTTGGCAGGGAAGGTTTTTTCATCGAGGTTGAGCGCGGTCATCACCTTCTTGATCATGCTGAGCTGATCCGAGTTGTCATAGATGCCGAAGAAAGGTTGGTAATCCAACAAGTGAATATGTTCGCGCAAGATGCGCGCGCAGATGGAATGAAACGTGCTGATCCAGAGGCGGCCATGCACGGGGATGCCGATTTTGCGGAGCAGGTCTTGAATCCGGCTCTCCATTTCGCGCGCGGCTTTGTTGGTGAAGGTCACCGCGAGGATCTCTTCCGGGTTAGCCAAACCCTGGGCGATCAGGTTGGCGGTCCGAAAAGTCAAAACACGCGTTTTTCCGGACCCGGCGCCAGCGAGAATTAAAACGGGTCCTGAGAGCGTTTCCATCGCGTCCCGCTGTGGGGAATTTAACGAACGTGAAAGCGTTTCAAAGGACGTCATCAAGTCACCGGCCCGATTGAGGATTTTGACGCGACGTATTATTCTGCCGATTCAGGAAAATTGGCGGCCCCGAATATAGTGTGTAGGTCTTAATTTGTGAAGCACTCCCTCGGTTCGGTTTTAAAACGTTGTCTCTTGGTTGCGTCACTGATCGTGGCGGCCTCCTGTAGTCCGGGCCCGAAAGGGAAGGCGGGGCAGCAGTACCAGATCATTTGGCCGACCGCCGATGGCCACTATGAGATTCAGAAAGTTCAGATTGATACGTTCGGCGACCCCAGTCGACTCAAAGGTGAATTCGCGAGCCTTCTGGTCGAGCCTCGGATTGGCGCCGCAGGCCTAGAAGGAGAGCGTCCGGTCGGACGATTCATTCGCTCCAGCGGCGGCGTGTTGGTGCCCGCGGATTTTATCACGCACCAAGGCACCGTGGTGTATGCGCACATGGAGCGCTTGCACCGCCTTGATCGCGAAGTCGGTATCGAGGGCGGATCCTTTGTCTGGCCGGCGAAGATCGGTCTCCGAGCGAACGTGGCTGACGCGCAGGGACCGCTGCAGAACAATGCGATTTACGATGGCCTTCTCAATGCGCTCCTCCTCGTCCCTTATACAGATACGGGATTGCCTATCACTCTCAATGGCGGTGTTTTGGCGCATGAGCATTTTCATAGCATATTTCAGCATTATGTCCTGTCGAGTTTGGGAACCCAGTGGCATGGCCTGGATGCGGCCATCCACGTCTGCGGTATAGACGAGACGCCTTCGCCGGAAATTCAAATCACACGTATCGGTGGATCTGGTTCGCGCGACGACAAGCTCGCGCGTGAAGTGACCGAGTTGGAATACAATCGCTTTTTGATTCGTGGACTCAATGAAGGCTTCGCGGATTTTTGGGGCTGGATCTATTCGGGCGATCCGAAATTCATTCAGCGGTCCTTGATGGCGGCGGGACAAGTGCGGGACCTGAGCCAGGATATGGATGCGCTTCCGAGTCGTGAGACCATTCGCTCGAGCCTGCGTCGATTGACGCAGCCGCGGGCGCGCAGCTCTTTGTCATACACGTTCGGTAGCCACTATGCGCGCTTCATGCGTCGGTTGGTCGAAGCCCAATCCGCGAGTCACTCGGTCCATGATCGCGCCGCGCAGTTGGAAGTCGCGCGCGCACTCAAGGACGCTTTGCCAGTGATCGCGCATTCGTTCAAGACGGGCTTCGGTTCCGAGTTCATCGCGCCTGAGGTGGCATTGAAGCCGCTGTTGAGTGCGTTGCAGAAAGTAACGCCGGACTCTTGCGCGTTGCTCGAGAGTTTTGTTTCGTCACGTGTATCAAGCAGCATCCGCCCGGCCGACTGCCCACTCCCCGCCGGTGTGCCGGCCGAAGCGAGTGCCGTCGAAGCCAGTGGAGCAGAAGCGATTGGCGCCGAGGCAGCTGGCGGCGATGAGGAGCCGTCCGCGGACACGTTTTCATCTGCACCTGTCACGCCCGTGACACTGACGCCAGTCGAGGATGGAGAGCTGTGATCCGCCGCCTTCTCTTTCTTTTCATCACGTTCGTGAGTGTCGCTTTGTTGTTGGCCGCAGACGCGTTCGCGCAGCCCATGGTCGCCGTGGGAGGCGGATTGGTGCTCGAACAAGAAGGGCGCAGCAAGAAGCTTGAAACTCGGGTGCCGTTGGTGTTGCGTGGAGGATGGAGCTTCTCTGAGTTCGACGGATTTGTGGAGTACCAAACTTTCGGAACGACCGATGGCGAGGGCTACGTGTCCGTTCATCGTCGCCATCACGGATGGCTCGGCTTCGCACGATTGAAGCTTCCGCCGGTGAATGAAAAATTGATCCCGTTCCTGGGCGCGGGCGCAGGTCTTCACTTTGAGAGCGTGCGTACAAAAATTGCGGCGCAGTCGGTGGAGACCGATGGCAGCTTGCGTGCATCGGCCGCGATCGCGACCGGTGTCATGCTCACGAATGCGCGTGGATTCGATGTGTCTTTAGATCTGCGTTTGGTCACGTCGGATGGTTTTCAGCCCAATCCGACGTTTGGGGCGACCCTCGCGCTTGGAGCGCGGTTCTAGGTCGGCGCCGATCAGCGCTCGATTTTTTGAACGATCGCCGACGTTAAGTTGGCTTGCTTCATCAACTCGGTCCGGTACTTGCCTGCTTCATTCATCGACTTAAAGCTGCCGACGCTGACGCGGTACCAAGTTTTACCTTTGATCGTCGCTTCGACGGGATAAGCCGGAAAACCTTTTTTCACCAGATCATTGGCGTGCACCTTGGCTTCATCTAGGTTGGGATAGCTCGCCACTTGCACTGTGTATTCGATATCCGTCGCGGCGCCGACACTCTTCGGCAGGCTGGACGGAACGCGGGACTCGGTCTTCGCTTTCGGAGCCGCTGAGGGAGTTTCGTTGCTGGCGACCCGGCGAGCCGCTTCATGAACTTGGCTGAGATCGGGTTTTTGTGATTTCGCTGCCTTTTGCAGTTGCGCGGCGATTTCGGCGTCGGAGTCATGATGCGCGGGTTGTTTCACGATCGGCTTCACTTCGTGCGCGGAAGCGACATTGCGAACTTTGGCCGCCGGAGCGTGCGCTTTTTGCGAGACCGCCGCTTTTGCAGCGGGGGCGGCGTGCTGCTCGTCATGATGATCAGCGGCTGGCTTCGAGTGCTCGGCCTTAGCGGTGGACTTTTCAGTCATCGCTTTGTCGGCTGTCTTGTCCATTGCAACGTCGGCGAGATTGTCGTGCTCGGCTTTGACATATTTGTCGGTGAGCGTTTCGACATCTTCTGCGGCGATGGCCTCTTCTTCAGAGACGTCGTAGTCCTTGTTTTTCTCGGCGGCGACTTGATGAGAATCGTCGAAGTTCGATTCCAAAGCCTTCAAGTGGTGATCGTTTTCCGTCATCTCGCGGCCGAAGTACACGCCAGTTGAAAACGCGAGTAGCGAGACAAAAGCGATCATGAGCATTTTTAAGACAGTATCGAACCGGGAAGAGCCAGCCTGGCTTTTCATGACATCTCCATCATTCCGATGTTATCCGATCTTGAAGGCGACACTTTGATGTTAGCTTTGGCCTCATTCCGGGTCAACGTGTCAAATCCTTGACAAGAGCGGCTTCGCGCGGGTTCATGGCCCAATGTCGAAGCCTCCGACCCACAGTCAAACGCATGACCAAACGCATGACCAGCTCAACGACCAGTTAAACGAATTCACACGCGCGGCCGAGGTTGCGGCGGACGGTGCGGCCCAAATCCTTCTCAATTATTTCGGCAATTTGCACGACGTTTCTGAAAAAGAACAGGCTGGCCTCGTCAGCGAGGCGGATCGCGAGAGCGAGGCCTATATCGTAAAAAGTCTCGGCTCGAGATTTCCGAGCCATCGGTTTTTGGGTGAGGAGACTGGACTTTCATCTCGTGAAAAAAAGGAGTCGGGCGATGCGCTCTGGATCATCGATCCGCTCGACGGCACGACCAATTACGTGCACCGGTTTCCATTTTTCTCGATCAGCATCGCGCTGGAAATCGACGGAGAGATACAAATCGGTCTGGTCGATGCCCCAAAACTGGGAATGCGTTTCACGGCCGCGCGCGGACAAGGTGCGTTCCTCAACGGCCGTCGCATCCGAGTGAGCCCACGCACGGAGTTCCACGAAGGACTGTTCGCGACCGGCTTCGCGGTTGGAAGAGAAGGCCTCGATCTCCAGTACGAACTGATCGATCTTTGTGTCAAAGACGCACGCGGCATCCGCCGCGCGGGTTCCGCAGCACTCGATCTCTGTTTCGTCGCCGACGGAGTCTGGGACGTATTCTGGGAACAAAACCTCCAACCGTGGGATATGGCCGCCGGCGCCTTGATCGCCCGAGAAGCCGGCGCCACCGTCACCAATTTCACCGGCCAAACCTACACCACATCCGATCACGACATCATTGCCGGCACCCCAAAACTCCACAGCGAATTCCTCTCCCACGTCCAACGCCTCACATAGCCAGGCCCCGCTCTTCCGACACGCTTCTCATCCCCGCGGCCCTCTCTCTACGAGAAGCCCCTTGTCCTCTCTTCTCTCAAAGAGCAAAGCCCCCTCCCTCGGACC
>JAMPXM010000197.1 GCA_023701225.1 Pseudobdellovibrionaceae bacterium
CAGACGTCACATGCGCAAGAATCCGCAGTTCAATTTGGCTGTAGTCGGCGGAGATCAAGCACTGGCCCTCGTCGGCGACAAACGCCTTACGAATGCGGGCTCCACGCTCGGTCCGAATCGGGATGTTTTGCAAATTCGGGTTCGTACTCGAAAGCCGACCCGTCGTCGTATTGGCCTGATTGAAAGTTGTGTGCACGCGGCCGGTGGTCTTATTTACAAGAATCGGCAATGCATCGACATAGGTGTTCTTCAACTTACTGAGTTCGCGATACTGCAAGATCTTCGCGCAAATCGGAAACTCCGACGCGAGCTTCGCGAGTGTTTCCTCGTCCGTGGAATAACCGGTCTTAGTGCGTTTGCCGGCCGGCATCTTCAGCTTTTCAAACAGAACGTGACCGAGTTGCTTGGGGCTGCCGATATTGAATGCTTCACCCGCTTCCCGGTGAATCGCTTTTTCAAACGCCGCGATGTCCTGACCGAGATCCGCGCTCTGTACCTCCAAAGCGCCAAGATCGATGCGAACTCCACTGCGTTCCATCGCATAAAGAACCGGCACCAACGGCAGTTCGATTTCACGCAAGACGGCCAAGCCATGAACCGACTCCAGCTTACGGAGCAAGTTTTTTTCCAAACGCAGATGCGCTCCGAAGAGTTGTCCTGGACTCGGCAACTCCGGAAGCGCGACGCCGTTATAAAGCGTGAATAACGCGCGCACATCTTGAATCGCACCAGCCCGAGCGACATATGCCGCGAGCATTTGGTCCCACAAGACGCTGGCGGAACCGGCCGTTTCGACGGGTGAACGCAAGTTGACGGCTTTCCAGAATTCCTTGAGGTCGAAGCCTTTCCAGGCGAGTTTTTTCTCGCTCAAGAGACTCCCCAACTCATCCCATGCGCCTTCGATCTCGGCGACGACATTTTCTTGCGCAAGCAAGATGCCGCGTTCGGTATGAAAACCCCAGGTTTCGCTCCCCGGCTTCAGCCAACGATCGACCTGCGCGAGCGTGAGACGCTTTTCTTCGATCCGTGGCAACTCAAAGACGCCTGGCTGAAACTCGAGACGTGAAACATTCCCTGTTCCGTCAAGACCCTCGGCCCGACCGTCGGGGCTACGCTCGAGCGTCGTTGTGTTGTCGGAACGACCAAGAGTGGCCGCGACTTGTGCCCTCATCGCGTCCGATGCCGGACGTACGAAACTGGAGCCGATGGCACTCGAACCGATTGCACTCGATACTATGGCCGTGCCCATGGATGGCGTCGCCTTCTCCATCTCTGCTAGCGCCGGTTCCCAGCCGACCGTTCCTGCGGATGCGGGTTCTTCCGTTTCACGCCTCGGAGACGTCAATGTGTCTCCGAGCAAGGTCTTCGCGAAGGACTTGAAATCGAGATCCATCAGGAGTGTGTGCAAACTCTCGCGCTCGATCGGCTTCAGACGCAAGTCCTCGGGCCGAATGTCGAAATCGATATTTTCGACGATCGTGACCAGCTTTTGCGACAGAAACGCTTCATCTCGCCCCTCTTCAAGCTTTTTGCGAAGAGATGCGCTGTCGATTTTATCGAGGTTCTTATAAATGTCTTCGAGCGAATCGAATTCCGCGAGAAGCTTACATGCGCCCTTGGGGCCGATCCCACGCACGCCCGGAACATTATCGCTGGAGTCCCCGACGAGCGCGAGGTAATCGCGCATCTTCCGCGGCTCAATTCCCCACTTCTCCACGACACCGGCTGAGTCGTAGCGGATGTCTTTCATTGTGTCGTAAATCGTGACGTGCGGCCGGACGAGTTGCCCGAAATCCTTGTCGCCGCTGACGATGACAACTTCCATATCGCGCTCGCGCCCCCATGAAGTCAGCGTACCGATAAGGTCATCCGCTTCAAAGCCCTGGCGGTCCATGCACGGCACGCCCATCGCTTCGGAGACACGACGAATATAAGGAACCTGCGGAACAAGGTCCTCTGGCATTTCCGTGCGATTGGCTTTGTAGCGCGGATCGAGCCCTTTCCGGAAAGACGGTTCCGGACGATCGAAGCAAAACACCATGTAGTCGGGCTTGATTTCCCGCAACAGTTTGACGGTCATGGACACGAAGCCGTAGATCGCATTGGTCGGCATCCCAGCCTGATTGGAAAGCGGACGGATGGCATAAAATGCGCGGAAAAACATCGAACTGACGTCGACGAGATACAAACGTTTCATGCGCGCATCGTAGGTCGCACGCCGAAATGGGTCAACGGATCAAGACAGGAGGATGCATCACAAGATGCATCGAAGCGGAGCCACGAGCGCGATTCCTCGATCAGCTTTCGGTCTTCGTCATCGTCTTCGTCGACGGCGCGGTGGCGAGACTCTCGATCACATCCGTTTCATGAATCTGCGCCAATCCGCGCTCCTTCATGATGACTTCCGCGACCGGTCGGCGCTGAACATTTTCCGCGATCATTTCGGTTTGATGCATGAAAAGCAGAAGACGATTTCGGTGCACGCAATCCGCGGGCACGCCGGAGGCTTCCCAATCCAAAATCACCGCCAGTTCACAACCCAGGCTATGCGCGAGTTCCGCGCGGCTCCATCCAAGACGATATCTGAGCTGGCGAAGTTCGGTTGCTGTCCAATTCACGCGAATCTCCTGAAATACTGTCATGCAAGCACGCTCCTGGCCAACCCGCGTCTTGCTCTCACCGATTCTAAAGCGGTTTTGGGAGTCGCAATTTCCGCAGTCATCCTTGGTACTTGATCACTCTGTTTTAGGTGGCCACCGGTTGTCGTGCAATCGAATTTTCAGTTTCTGAAAACCTAACCGTCGCTCGCTCGACATGTGCGCTAAGGCCTCTGAACTTCGATTGTTTTTGTAGATCGTGCCCAGAGGGGCGCGGTGCTCCCAAACCCTTTTACCGACTGGCTGCAGATTCCAGACCGTCATCTGAAAACACGAAAATGAGGTCGCCTTCCTTCACCAAGTCGAACTGATCGCGCGCCTGACGCTCGATGAACTGCGGCTGTTGAGCTTCGTCGATACGAAATTCCAACTGTTTGAGTCGTGCTTGGCCTTCATCGATACGTGCTTCGAGCTGCTGCCGACTGCGGTTCAGCCTCCAGAGATGGATGAAACTTCCATCGAGCAAAACACTGGCCACTCCGAAGAAGAGGCAGATCCAGAGGACCTTGAGGGGATGATGCAGAATGTGATTCAGACGGCGCAAGAGAACCGGGATCATGCCCTTATTTTGGAGGAGCCAAGACGGAAATACCATGGAAAAGACCGCGACAGGATCCCTGAACTCGAAGCGACTCGACCGCTCCTATGCGTCCGGATCTGAAGGCACATGCCCCACTCTGACGAACGTCGTGATCGCTCAGGAAGAACGATCACGGCCGTTCGAGAGCCGCTTTCAGCGGCTCGACATCTGAAACGCGTCCAGGCCCCAGTAAACCGCGTTCCGATCGAGTTCTTCTTCGATGCGAAGAAGTTGGTTGTACTTCGCGGTCCGCTCTCCGCGGCAAAGGCTGCCCGTCTTGATCTGATGGCAATTCATGGCCACAGCCAAATCCGCGATGGTGCTGTCTTCGGTTTCGCCGCTACGATGCGACATCACCGTGCGATAACGTGCGCGTTGCGCGAGCGCGACCGCCTCCCAAGTTTCGGTCAATGTACCGATCTGATTGACCTTCACCAAGAGCGCATTGGCGGCGCCCTCGTTGATACCGCGGGCGACACGTTCTGGATTGGTCACGAACAGATCGTCGCCGACCAGCTGCAGACGTTCGCCTTCGCTCTTCGTAAACGTGATCCAACTCGACCAGTCGTCTTCCGAGAAACCGTCTTCGATACTCACCAGCGGGAATTCTCTTTTCCATTTTGCGTAGATGGAACCGAGTTCCTGACCGCTGATTTTCTTGCCTTCCCATGT
The DNA here is from genome assembly GCA_023701225.1 of Pseudobdellovibrionaceae bacterium. Taxonomy (GTDB): domain Bacteria; phylum Bdellovibrionota; class Bdellovibrionia; order Bdellovibrionales; family JAMPXM01; genus JAMPXM01. The sequence continues at coordinate 3,910 of JAMPXM010000197.1, forward strand.
ATAGGAGCCTTCGGAATAGAGTTCGGTCGCCGCGACATCGAGCGCGAGGAAAACGTTCTTCCCGCCTTGATAGCCCGCTTGTTCGATGGCTTCCATCAAGAGCTCTAGCGCTTGGCGGTTGCCGCCGGAGAGTTTGGGAGCAAAACCACCCTCGTCGCCGACGCCGGTCGACAAACCCTTCTTGTTCAGGATTTTTTTGAGCGTGTGAAAAATCTCGGCGCCCGCACGAAGCGACTCGCTGAATTTTCCATTCACCACGGGAACGACCATGAATTCTTGAACGTCGAGGCCGTTATCCGCGTGCGCGCCACCGTTGAGAACGTTCATGAGCGGGACAGGCAGACGGCATGCATTGGAGCCGCCGACGTAACGATAAAGCGGCAGGCCTGAGGTGTTCGCGGCGGCTTTCGCGACCGCGAGAGACACGCCAAGAATCGCGTTGGCGCCGAGCTTGCCTTTGTTTTGCGTTCCGTCAATATCGCGCAGGACGCGATCGATCATCACTTGATCCGTGGCGTCCATCCCGATGATCTCGCTGGCGATGGACTGATTCACATTTTCAATGGCTGTGCGCACGCCTTTTCCGAGGTATCGCTTTTCTCCGCCGTCACGAAGCTCGACCGCCTCGTGCGCTCCCGTGCTTGCGCCCGAAGGAACGGCCGCGCGGCCCATCGCTCCACTCGCGAGAATCACATCCACTTCAACTGTGGGATTGCCTCGGCTGTCGAGAATTTCGCGGGCGTGAACGGCTGAGATTTCGGACATGATGCGACTCCTTGTTGTTCAATCCGTGTTGTTCAATCCGTGTTGTTCAATTTGATCCAGGTGTCTGTTCAAACCGTCGGAGGTGCGACCGGCCCGAGCGGAAGACTGACGACGACGGTCGTTCCCCCGTTCGGTTGGCTGTTCATTTGAATCGTTCCATCGTGACCGCGCACGATCGCTTGCGCTAGGCTCAGGCCGAGACCTGCGGCTGTCCCTGGCGTCTGTGTCGTGAAGAACGGTTCGAACGCGCGTTGCACGGTACTCTCGTTCATGCCGATACCTGTATCGGCGATTTCGATTTCCGCGCGGCCGCCATTGGGACGTGTCACAACTCGGACCGTTCCGTTTCCTTCGATCGCCTGAACCGCATTCTTCACCAAATTCGCAATAGCCCGCTCGATCGGTTTTGGATGAGTGAGGACTTCTCGATCCAAAAGCAGATGTTCATCGATTTGGATTCGACGCGGGAGTTCGGCTCGAACATTTTCAATCGCGTGCGCCACGACGCTGTTGAGGTCGGTCGACACCTTTCGCTCAATCTCCGTGTCGCGCCCAATCTCCATATCGCCGCGCGGTTCCCGCTCAGCCGCGAGCAAGGCTAAATCCTTGAGCACATCTTGTATCTTACGCACTCCGACCGCCGCCGCCTTGACGACGTTCGGGGCCTCCGTGCGTACGAGCGGCCAATCCACACGGCGCATAGCCTCTTGGACCTGCGGAGTCATGCGGCCCTGGCCCACGAGAAGCGTGACCAACTGCTGCGCCCGGACCATGTAATCGTTGAGGCGAAAAATGTGATTGAGAACATCCTGCGTGGGGCCGCTCATTTCAGCCTTCAAGCCTTCGGCAAGCCCCATCCAGCGAGTCGCCTCGTTCATCGGCGTCGAAGACAAAGCACCGGTGGCCGTCGTGGCGGTCGGAACCGGCGCGATGGCAGCACAACGCAAAATCTTCAGCTCACGTTCACGCTCGGCCAGAAGACGCTTAGTCTCCTCGAGTTGCTTTTGCGTCGTTTCCAAGTTGTGCAGAATTCCGCGCACGAGATCGGGACTCAAGTGCGGCGTGGCGGCGGTTTCGGCGTCGAACAAACTTTCTTGGCTCTCGGACCAACTGATCGAAACGCGAATCTCTGTCCACTGTACGGTCGCCATGGGCTTTCCGGCGTACGTCGGCAAAGCTTCCATGGCCGCTCGCAGATACTCGGTGACAAGCGGATACTGAGTGGCCGCAATAGGCACTTCGAAGAAGATACCTTCGGGCTCACGCAAGATATTTCCGACCGGCGGCGCGGGACTCACGAAATAGGAAAGCAGCCGATCGGGCTGCGAAAACAAATCCTTCGGCGACTGCACCATGCGCAAAACGCTATCGAGCACGCCCCACGCGCGCAGCTCTTTGCACTGATGACCGGATTCTTGAATCAGATTTCCATCGCGTGAGAGACGATTGCCCTCGCGCATGAAAAGCGCGAGTAGGTCTTCCATTTTTTCGGCTTCGAGCCAGTGAGATGGATTGCGCAGATATTCAGCCGGATATTCGCACGACTCCAGAAGAGTGGCCAAGTCGGCCCCCTGCCTGTCGAGATACGTGAGAATGGAATGGCTGATCTTGCAACTGAATAACACGGCCCACTTGTAACGAGAAACACTGCTCCTTACAAGAACTTAAGCACCCTCACCAACACCCGAAGTCCAAGCCTCTCCCCGCCCCAAAAGGTGCGCCGCGTATTTTGGTAGCAAGGCCGCGTCAATCGCTCTGCGTTTGACGCGGCC
>JAMPXM010000198.1 GCA_023701225.1 Pseudobdellovibrionaceae bacterium
GGATCACCCCCGCCTCGATCAGCCTGCTTCTTCGTTGCAACGATCATGTGACGAAGATGGTCGCGATCCTCAAAGAAGATCCAACGGCCCGAACCGACGATACCGCTCTTCTCGAAGAACTTCGTCATCGGCAATGCGCGGGCGCGGAGGAAATGAACGACGAAAGTCCAGTCGAGCCCATCGAAGCATTTCCGTCAGCCCATGCGACGACACACGACGAGGTTCAACCACCTCACGCCACACCGGCCGCGACCGCTCCGGCACCGGCACGTTCAGCCCCTCCTCCTTCGGGCACCGGCAACACGCCCGCCGACGAAAGTATTCGCGTCAGCCTCAAACGGTTGGAAAAATTACTGAACTATGTCGGCGAAATGGTCATTCTCCAGACCGTGCTGAAGGAACAATCCGGTGCGAGCGCGACGACGTCATTGCGCAAGACGGTGGAGCAAATGGGAAAGGTCACGAAAGAAATCCAAGACCTTTCCATGAGCCTGCGCATGGTGCCTCTGAAGCAAACCTTCCAAAAAATGCAGAGGATCGTGCGCGACACATCCGCCTCGCTGGGCAAAAAAGTTCAGTTGAACATCCAAGGAGAGGAAACCGAGCTCGACAAGACCGTCCTTGAGAACCTGAGCGATCCGCTTGTCCACCTCATTCGTAACGCCGTCGACCACGGCATCGAAACCACTGAGGCGCGGCGCGCGGCCGGCAAATCAGACGTCGGCCAAATTTCACTCTCTGCGTTTCACCAAAGCGGAAACCTCGTGATTGAAGTTCGTGATGACGGCGGAGGAATCAACGCCGACCGATTGCGCGAGAAGGCCATCGAAAAAGGAGTTCTCAAACCAGGCCAGATTCTCTCGGACCGCGAAACGTACCAGTTGATTTTTCATTCCGGATTCTCCACCAAAGCGGTGGTCTCGGATGTTTCTGGTCGCGGAGTCGGGATGGATGTCGTCAAAACCAACATCGAGCGTCTTCAGGGAGAAATTCAAATCGAGACTGAGCTCGGCAAGGGCACGTGCTTTCGCGTGAGCCTGCCGCTCACCTTGGCGATCATCGACGGCATGATCATCCGGTGCGCAAACGAGCGCTATGTGATTCCCCTCTCCCATGTGCATGAATCTCTGCGGCCACAGGACAGTGATGTCCATGCGGTTTCGGGACTCGGCGAGGTGCTCTGCCTTCGAGGCGACAATATCCCCTTGATGCGCTTGTCGTCGCTTTTTCAGCCCCAGTCGATACGTTCGGTCGTGAAAGACTCGACCGTCATTGTCTGTCGCTTCGACAGCGGGGCTTTCGCTGTCATGGTCGACGACATCATCGGCCAGCAGCAGGTCGTGATTAAACAATTGGGAGCCGAGCATCGTCAGCTGCGCGGCTTCAGCGGCAGCGCGATTTTAGGCGATGGACGCCCGGCTCTTATCTTAGAGCTCAGTGAACTCGTCAAACGTTATCGGCCCGAGTCAGGCGCCTCGAATTCGGCGCGGAGGTTATCGGCATGAACGACAACACGCATTCCAATAATACGGATCGCTTCCTGAGTTTCTCTCTGGGCGAAGAAGAATACGCGATGCCCCTGCTCTCGGTGCGCGAGGTGATCGATGTACCTGAGATCACTCACGTGCCATTCACTCCTCCGCACTTTCTGGGCATCATGAACTTGCGCGGCCAGGTGATTTCGGTCATCGATCTCCGGCATCGGCTCGGAATCAAACCGCAAAACGCAGCGGAAACGGCGATTATCATTTGCGACATGGCACCTTTGTGCATCGGCGTGATGGTGGATTCGATCAATTCGGTTCTTTCGCCCGACCCTTCTCAGGTGTCCGATAAACCGCAAATTCAAAGCACGCGCAACACCGATTACATCACTGGTGTTTATCGCAAGGACAAGCAACTGGTCATCTTCCTGGATATCGCCAAGTGTCTCGGCGCGGAAGACCTCAAGGCGGCGCAAGGCGCCGGAGCGAAGCAGGCAGCGTAGACCGGAATCGCGTCGGGCGAGACTTCGACGCCAGTGAATGGGATAGGGCACCCCGGGTCGTGCCGGTGCCTACGGAGGAAGTGGTATGTTCACAAATTGGAGTTTACGGGCAAAGCTACTGACCGCCTTCGCATCGGTGGCGATGTTTCTCCTGTTGGTCGGGGCCGTTGGCCGCTTGACGATCGATCGGGTGACGCGACACTACGGCTACATCGAGCGCGTTCATCTTCCTCAAATCGAAAGCCTCGCACGCATGCGCGTTGAAATCGCCAAACTTCGCCTGATCATCAATGACATCGTTGACGCCGACCACACTTCCGAATCTCTGAAGGACGCACATCGCCAATACGACGCTCATGCCGACGCCTTTCATGAAGCCGAAAAGGAATTTCAAGCGACACTTCTTCCCGCGGAACGAGACGCTTTCGAAAAACAGAGAGCGGCATGGGAGGCCTCCCACTCTCTCAGCCAATCTATTTTCGACACCCGCCGCCGAACCAGTGCTGCGGACTGGAAACGCGCTCAATCCGAATACGAAGCCGCGATGGACGCGTTGGACTCCGCTCTTCAAAATCTCGCGTCCGCGCAAGCGGGCGAATCGCAACGGGCTTTCTCTCGCGTGGACTCGGCGATTCAATGGGGCGGCAGGTTTGCTATTCTTGCGATCGCCTTCGGCTTCGCTGTCTCCTTGGCAACCGGCTACGTCTTTTCTCGGAAGCTCAGTCGTCATTTAGATCAAGTGACCACGCGCCTGGCCGCCGGGGCTCAGGAAACCGCGCAGTCGGCCGCGGACATTTTAGCTACCGACACAAAACTCTCCGGTCATATGAACGCGCAGGCCGCCACTCTCCAGGAGATCGTGACCGCGGTGGACGAAATCAGCGCGACGGTCGCGCGCAATTCTGATAACGCGAAACAGTCGCAGATGGTCTCCCAACAAAGCCATGCCTCCGCGATCCGTGGGCAGCAAGCCGTCTCGGACGTGATCCGGGCCATCGGCGACATCAGCCAAAGCAACGCAGAGATCATGTCGGAAATCGAAAAAAGCAATCAGAAGATTTCCGAAATCGTCAAGGTGATCGCCGAAATCGGCGGAAAAACGAAGGTCATCAACGACATCGTATTTCAGACCAAGTTGCTTTCCTTCAACGCGTCGGTCGAGGCCGCCAGAGCCGGTGAGCACGGCAAAGGGTTCGCCGTTGTCGCGGAAGAGGTCGGCAATCTCGCGCAGATGAGCGGCGCGGCCGCGAAAGAAATCGCCTCGATGCTCGACGAAAGCATTCACAAAGTGGAATCGATCGTGCAAGAGACGAAAGTCAATGTGGAACGCTTGATCCTCAAAGGCCGAGAGAAGGTTGACGCCGGCACCAGCGTCGCAAGCCGATGCGGAGAGGCCTTGCAGGACGTCGTCACGAACGTGGAACATGCCAATCGGATGATCGGCGAGATCGCGACAGCCGGTAGCGAACAAGCGATCGGCATCGCGGAAATCAATAAGGCGATGGGCCTATTGGATCAGAGCACCCAGCAAACCGCGACGTCTTCCCGTCAGTCGGCGGCTGCGTCCCAACATCTCTCGGCACAAACCATTGAGCTGAGGAATATCGTCGATACGCTTTTGCGAACAGTCCAAGGCGGAGCCACCGCGCCCGCTCCTCAACGTAAAGCGGAACCGCCGGCACCCCAGTCGAGCCCAGCTTCGACCAAAAATACGAAGGTTCTCCCGATGCGAGCTACGGCGACAAAACCGAAAAGTGTCGGCGCCACCGGACGTGCCGCCGAACGCGATACGAAGGCGGAGGTCACCGAGAAAAAAGCCGCCACAACAGCGAAGCCAAAAGAAGTCACGCGTCTCCCCGTCAACGCCAAGCCAGCAATGGCGAAGGCGGCTGGGGCGGATTTCATCCCCTCAGAACACGATCCGCGCTTTGAAGATATATGAACAAGCGAACTGATACTTAAAGGTAATCTGATGTCCTCCAGCACACGCCACGCCTCAGCCCATCCGGGAGTTCACTCCGACTCCGACGAGTTGGTACGAGAAATTTCGGCGATCGTCTCGTCGATCGCCGGGATCCAACTTGGTGAACGGCAGAAGGCCATGGTGGCGAGCCGCATCCAAAGACGTTTTTCCGAATTGGGCATGAAGACCTTTGCTGAGTACATCTCGTATTTTCGCGCGCATCTCGAGAGCGAGAGCGACGTCATGGTCTCCCGTCTGACGACGCATCACACTTATTTTTTCAGGGAGATTGCCCACTTTGAATTCTTGGAGCGCACGGCGTTGCCCTCCTTGATCGCGGAAAAGAAGAAACGTGGCGAGAACGTGCTTCGCCTCTGGTCCGCCGCCTGCAGCAGCGGCCAGGAGGCCTATTCTCTTTCCATGTTCGTTCGTCACTTCCTTTCTCGCCATGCTCCGGAGATGACTTACGAAATTTACGGCACCGATATCGATCCGGAGTCCGTGAAACACGCTCGCAACGGAGTTTATCGCTTTCACGATGTGCAAGAAATTCCAACGCATTTTCTCTCGGGCAACTGGGCCAAGGGGACGGGATCGATATCGGAATTCGCAAAAGCGAAAGACACGATCAAGTCGCCATGTCGGTTTGAAGTGATGAACCTGTTGAAAATGCCAGAATCCCTGTTGCGCGGGAATTTCGATATCATCTTTTGCCGCAATGTTTTTATCTATTTCAATCAAGACCAAATCCGACAGATCACCAAAGGTTTGCTCAAAGCGCTCGCTCCGGACGGCTATCTCTTCGCGGGCATTTCCGAATCCTTAAGCGGCCTTCAGCTTCCCGTCACGACCGTCGGTCCTTCGATTTACCGGAAGGCCGAATCCGTCATGAGATCGCTTCCGCTACCGCTCGCATCGAAGTCGAAGGGCGCGGATCCGGAGGCGACACTTGGCTCCTCAACCGTGAGAGCTCCTTCGCTGACAATCGCGTCCACTCCACCCGTCGGGCGACCTGCGGCGGTCTCGATGCTCAAGGTTTTGTGCGTGGACGATTCCCCGAGCATCCTCGCGCTTCTGAAAAAGATTTTAACTCCGGACGCCGGCTTTCAAGTCGTCGGAACCGCTTCGAACGGCCAAGAGGCGGAGCAATGGCTCAAGACAAACAAAGCTGATCTCATGACGCTGGATATTCATATGCCCATCCAGACAGGTCTTGAGTTCTTGCAGACGCATCAACGACGATCGCTTCCGCCAGTGGTCATGATTTCTTCTGTCTCGAGGCAAGATGCGGCACTCGCACTGAAATGTTTGGAGCTTGGCGCCACGGACTACATCGAAAAGCCCTCGCTCGCATCTTTGTCGGCGCGATCCGACGAGATCCGCTCGAAGTTGCGCTACGCGCACGAGTTCCAAACCACGCCGCGAGACATTAGCGTCATTCGATCCTTTTCTAAGACCAGACCCACGATCGGTTCCCCGGAACACAAGCGACGCGTGGTCGTCGCTGGCTTTGCCGCGCGCGAACAACTCGCCAACATGCTCGCCGAGTTCGTCGCACCAGAACCAGCGACCTATGTTTTAGTGGAGAGCGCGGGCGAGGCCATCGAAGCCTTTCGGGCGTATCTGGCCTCCTGCCTACCAGGGAAAACGATTTTGACTGCGAATCCAACAAACACTCCGAACGCGATTTTCTTGTCGGACGCCAACACGCTCTCCCGCTTGCCCGGGTGCGAGAACACTTCGATCTTGATCTTCGGGCGTCCCTCCGCATCCCTTGTCGATAGTTTGAGCCTGCTCAATGCCGGTCAAGTTCTCGTCGAAGACCGAGGGGAGCGTGCGCCCAACCTCGAGACGTTAGCCACGGATGTGGTTCCAACAACGAGCTTCGCGTACATGTCAGATGAGTTTTTCGCGCGAGGTGCAAAGTGAGCCAACGGCCGTATGGTTCATTCAACTCGGGAACGGACAGCGGCCCGGTCCGCGTCCATATCAAAGACGAGGTTTTCGTTTCACTTTATTCGCCTTCCCTCAGCCGCGGCTGCGCCGCCGTGATCAGGACCGCTCAGCTGAATCCCCCGACGATCAAAATGGTCTTCGCGGACGTCCACACGATTTTTGGAGCGGATGCGCCGAAGGACTTGCAGCTGAAACTCGTGGGCCCACGCGCATCCGAAACCCAAATGCTGGACCTCCTCAAAGCCTATGACCTGAAAGTGCAAGGCTCCGTTTGGCGCGAGCACCTCGGCACTGACGTCGTCTTTTACCCAGAGACCGGTCGTCTGCGCGTGGCGAAAGAAGACTCATCGACGCCCGCACAGACACCACCGGCGGCGCACGCAGGAACGGCACGCAAGATGCGCGTTCTCATCGTCGATGATTCGCCGACGATTCATAAACTTCTGACGAGCATTTTCAGTTCCGATCCGGAAATCGAAATCGTGGGACATGTGCAA
>JAMPXM010000199.1 GCA_023701225.1 Pseudobdellovibrionaceae bacterium
CGCCCTGAGAGTCGACGCGCGCGTTCACGAAAATGGTCGGACGGAGTGCCGATAATGACTTTCCTCAATAGCGGTTCATGGCCGGTGATGACCGCTTCGAAAAGATCGCAGTCTCTAAGGGTTTCCCATTGTCCCAACTCGGCGGCACGACGGCGGATTTTTCTCAGGTTCTCGCAGCCCGCCGAGCTTTGAGAAAGATAGCCTTGGCAAATCGCAACCCATTTATCGACGAACAGAGAATATATACCGTCTTGTTGCGCGAGATACTCTCGAGCGACGTCGAGCCGCTCGAGAGCACGATCATAGCGTCCCTGGAAAATCTCAATTTGGGCTTTCAACTCAAAGGTGTTTCCCAAAAGTAATTGAAACTTCCCCCGTCGGCATTCTTCTTCGATTTCCGCGAGTAAAGCTTCGGCTGCGTTCCAGTTCTGAAGAGTGTTCAGAGCGGAGGCCAGATTGACTTTTCCGACGAGACGACGGTAGGCAGGAACGGATTCGTTCTCAACGAACGTTCGCAGCAAGGGGACCGCGGCCGCGTAGTTCCACTCGTAAAAGTGAGCGACAGCTTGATAAAACAAGGCCTCTGGCTCAATTTTTGTGTCGATGCTGGCGAGGTGCATATGTGCCGCAGAAACGTCGCCGAGTCGAAAAAGAGCGGTGGAATAAATGACTTTTTCTCGATCTGTCGCGGGGGAATCGAACGCATTCTCCGGATGTACGAAGCGATGAAGGGTCTTGAGACCATAGAGGGGCAGATGGGTTCGGTACGCGAGTTCGGCGAAGTCGGCGGCCCATTTTCGTGGGATAGAGCGTGGAGCGACCTTGGACATGCGTTCCCGGCACTCACGATGCGAGCCGGAGACGACCAGCTGTTCACAGCATTTCAAGGCCGTGGCCCAGTCGAATGCATTCATGTCGCGGTCGCCGCCCCCCATATCGCTCGCTCCTCTCTGTCTGGATTTCGGAGAAAAGCAGGTCCGTCTTGACGGTGATCTGCTAGCCGCCGAGATCGGCGTCCGGCGAGTGGATGTCTCAGAGTGATCCGTTCCGAAATTAGTGTCGCCGGACAACTGATGGGAATCACATCGGAACTAGGGATGTTTTCGATCAAATTTGTTCGTTCATGATGTGCACGGCGCCTTCTAACCTGAACTCGTCACAAGCACGGAGGTCAGGTTATGAAGGCGTCGCATATCGGAACGTTTCTCGGGGCGTTTCTCGCTCGACTACTGAAAATCAGTCCTGCGTCCCAGGGCGCGGTGTGCGCGTTTCCCGCGAGCGACTTGAGCGATTTACGATTTTCCGTCCACGAGAACGATGCATTTTCCGAGGCCGCCTACGCGCTTGTCAAAAAGGAGGTTGAAGCGGAGATGAAGGTCTCCTTCTTTGCGGAGATCGATCTCACGAATGTCGAAAGGGTTCGCGATGCATTCGCGATCCAAGGGCTTAAAAAACCTTCATACACGGCATTTGTCACGCGGGCTGTGAGCACGGCATTAAAAGAGATGCCCCAGCTCAATCGTCGGACATTCCGTCCGGCATGGCGTTGGTTCGGGCGAAAGCGGATTCAGCAGTTCCACCATATCGACGTCACGGTCCAAGCGGAGCGCGAAGTCGAGGGCACGGAAACCGCGACGTTCGCCGACACGATACGCGACGCGAACAGAATGTCGCTTTCAGAACTGCAGAGCTGGTTGGAGTGTTTGCGGGACAGCACGTTGGAGACCAATCAACAGTGGTCCCAATACCATTGGCTCGTAACGCGTTTGCCGGGATGGTTGTCGCGTAGGCTCCTCAGCCTGCCGCTGCGATCCGCGAACTCGTGGTCCAAATACAGAGGCGGTGCTGTCCTTATCAACTCGCCTGCCCGATATGGCGTTGATTTTATCGCGGGCACCTGGCCTTGGCCATTGACGATTTCCTTCGGTCTCGTCAAGGAGCGGCCCATTGTGCGCGACCATCGTGTCGTTGCCGCACCGACGTTTCAGCTGATTTTCAGTTTCGATCGCACAGTCGTCGCTGGTGCTCAGGCTGCGCGGTTCTTCAGGCTCATCGCGGACAAGCTGGAGAAATGTGGAATCCCTGCGACGCAGGGGATGAGTGTCGACAGTGATATGGGCAATCCCTCGTCGTCAGTGAATTGAAGGGTAGGAGTTATGAGACAAATCACTTTGTTCCCGATTCTCCTTTTCATAGGACTGTTCCTTGTTCTCCCTGGAGCGCTGAGCCTGGCGATCGCACGGCAATTGACGAGCGGTGTGATCGAGTCTGGTCTCACTCCGGCTGTGATCGGCCATTTTGCGAGCGATACCGTCTCTTTCTTTCACGGGTTGATCGGATTGTGTCTCATCGCCGTGATCACGTTTGCCACGACCTTTCTTGTCACTGTTTTGACGATATTTCATATTTTTTTGAGGGTGGTTCCTCTTCCGGTCGGAGACATCGCGCCAAGATCGAAGGATGAATTCGTCTGGAAGGTCTATTCGCTTGTGTCCTTGTTTTACTTTCGTCCCTTTTTGCATGCGGATCTTTTGCCGACGCCGGTTACTCGGCTCGCGTACATCGTGCTCGGCGCGAAAGTCGGAGAGGGGAGCTATTTCGCTGGCGCCATCGACGATCCGCAATTCGTTCGTGTTGGCGTTGGGAGCTTCACTGGCACACGTTCGCTTCTTGTACCTCACGTCATGGAAGGCAGTCGTCTTGCCCACTTTCCGATCATCATCGGTGATCGGGTGACCGTCGGTGCGGGTTCCATTGTGTTACCTGGAGTGACGATAGGCGATGATGCGATCGTTGGAGCGCTCTCAGTCGTGTCCAAAGGTACGGTGATCGGTCAGGGAGAGATCTGGGCAGGAAATCCCGCTCGCTTTATCCGCAAGCGCGACGAAGTTGAGATATCGCGGAGCTTCGTTCGCCCATCTCTCAAAGCCGGAGCGGACTGTGGCCGGATGAACTGAGCCTTTGATTTACGCCGCCAGGCCTCGGCGGCCGCGCTTTTTTAAGCGGTATTGAACCGCTCGCCCCTTGCCACTTTGCGTGAGCTCGCCTTTTGCGGTCGATTCGCTCAACAATCGCTTAGCCGATGCTGTCGATATCCCGAGTGCCTCAGCCACGTTCAGTGTTGAAAATGCGCGATCTTTGAAGCGGTCGCGCAAGATGTCGAGTTTCGCGTCCAAGACGCTGAGTGGTTTTCCTCGCTGCACCTTAAGGAAGATCCCTTCATCAGAGGTCAAGCGAAACTCGCTTTTCTTGAATCGAACGCGGACCGGGAAGTCGCTTTGAGCGAACCAGAGATTGAGGCGCTTGAGGATTTGCAGTATGCGCCCCGGCGATGAGAACGGATTGAAGATCTCATCGGGATAGATGAGACGAAAGAGCATCCCGATATTTGAAGGTTTATAAAAATCTTTGGTCAAAGCGTCGTAGAGAGCGAAGAGCTGAGGTGAATCAAAGAGCGCTCGACCGGAGCCTATTTTTTGGCCGGGGTCGAACTCCGGATGAGGCGTGTTGGACAGGAGCTCATCCACGCCGCTGGCGAACTTGCTTTCCTGGATATGCCACAAGAATCCGCCTTGCGCCTTCACGTTTCGGCCTGAGAGTCGGCGTGCACGGTCACGAAAGTGATCCGATGGAGTCCCGATGATGACTTTCCTGAGCAGCTGTTCATGGTCCGTGATGACCGCTTCGAAAAGATCGCAATCGCGAATGGTTTCCCATATCCCCATCTCGGCCGCGCGACGGCGGACAATCCTCAGGTTCTCGCATCCCGCCGAGCTTCGGGATAGATAGGCTTGGCAGATCGCCACCCATTTGTCGACGAACAACAAATATATACCGTCTTCTTGCGCAAGTAGGTCTCGGGCGGCATCGAGCTGCTCGAGCGCACGATCGTAGCGTCCTTGATAGATATCGGTTTGTGCCCTCAGTTCGTATGAGTTCCCCAAGAGCAAACGGAAGTTCCCGCGCTTGCATTCGTCTTCAATCTCCAAAAGCAAAGAATCGGCATCCGTCCAATTCTGGATGGTGTTCAGAGCTGAGACCAGATTGACCTTGCCAACGAGACGACGATAGGCCGGAACGGATTCCGCTTGGACGAAGGTTCGCAGCAAAGGAACCGCGGCCGTGTAGTTCCATTCGTAAAAGTGAGTCACTGCTTGGTAGAACAAGGCCTCCGGCTCTTTCGTTGAATCGACGTCGGCCAAGTGTGTGCGCGCGGACGAGACGTCTCCGAGGCGGAACAGCGCGGTGGAATAAATGACCTTTTCCCGGTCTGTCGCGGGCGATTCGAATGTGTTCTCTGGATGCACAAAGCGATGAAGGGTCTTGAGGCAATAGAGGGGAAGATGGACTCGGTACGCGAGCTCGGCGAATCGCGCGGCCCAATCTCGTGGGATGGAGCGTGGCGGGATTTTGGGCATGCGCTCCCGGCATTCACGATGTGCGCCGGACACGACCAGCTGTTCAAGGCTAGCCAAGACCGCTGCCCAGTCGAATGCGCTCGTATCGCGGTCGTCGCCCATATCGCTCGCACCTCTCCGTAAGAGCTTCGGAGAAAATCAGCCCTGTCTTGACGGATTATCGGTCCGGAGATGGCTGACACATGCGTTTGAAGTGCGGCCGTCTCAGAGTGATCCGTCTCAAAGTTCATTCTTCATTGCAACTGACGGGCTTCATCGCCCATCGATTTGGCACTAAACCCGGCCGAAGGCGGCAAAGAAGGAGCGGTGAAGAGCTTTGTCGCCATAGGGGTCTTCGACGCTGGCCAGTTCGATGAGGGCATATGCGCTGTCGATGTCCGTGACCAGGATCTGGCGTGTGGCTTCGTTGATTTGAAAACGGGCGCGCCATGTGCGGTAGGCGATTTCATAAAGCCCATCGCTGACGGTGGAGACGCGTTTGCGCTCCTCATCGGTGGGTTCGAATTCCAACTGGGATTGCAGAAACGCGCGCAAGGGAACAGAGCCTTGATTGGAGAGCCAGTCGATCTGCTTGGCTCCGCGTTCGCTGAAAGTCACGGTAAACGCGGTCTGCTCCACTCCTTCAAGCCATCCTATGCGGGCGGTCGGGAACGCATCGGCGTAGGGGAGATAGGGTTTGATGTCGAGCACGGGAGTTCCATCGAGCAAGTCCGACTCTTGTACGAAGACGCGCAGGCCATCGACGCCGACGAGCTTCACACTGCTCATGCCCAGTGGATTCGGCCGATACGGCGAGCGAGTGGCGAACACGCCGCGCTTGTGGCGTGAACCGCGAGGAGGAAGTGTTTTTGGCTTCCAATGGTGATTTTCGTGAAACGTGTAGAGAAGCCAAATCCGATCAAAGCCGACGAGGTCCTCAAGCGCCTGTTCGAAACCCTGTCCTGGCGCGAGTTCGATGACGCCGACCTCTTCAGAGTCGTCGAGTGAACCTTGGCGGCGCGCTTCGTAAGGGCGTTTGGCATTGGAATGATACGTCCCGATCGGTGTCATCACAACTTGGTTCATGCTCTATCCCTGTTGACGATCGAATTCGGCGGCGGCGATTCCAAACGCAATGCCGACGTTCAAAGAGTTTTTACGTCCTCGCATCGGAATCCGACAGATGTGATCCGCGAAGCGAAGAGCGTCGGGCGAAATGCCGAAACGTTCGTTGCCGACAAGCAGGGCCGCGCGCGGAGGAAAGCGGAATTCGTTGAGTGGTGTCGCGCTCTTCACGGTCTCCAACGCGACGATCGCATAGCCTTCTTGCTTGAGCTGCAGGCATGCGTCTTCCACGCGCTCAAAGCGTCTCCAGGGCACATCTGCTCCGGTTCCCATCGCGGTCTTTGCGGTCTTTTCGTCGCTTGGGTCCGGCGTATAGCCGCAGACCGCGATCTCGGCCAGGCCGAAACACTCGGCGGTTCGAAAGACAGAGCCGACATTGAATGCCGATCGGATATTGTCGAGAATCACGGCAAAGGGCAGGGGTGGGAGCTCGTTTTCTCTCGCCGGGAGATCGTTTTCCAGGATGTGGGGACGGGAGCAGAATTCGTCGTCTCGGAGCGAGTGCTGTGCGAGACGTTCAAACGGGACCAAGAGCGCGTAAAAATGGCGCAGGCTCAGGCCTTCATGCAAGTGATCGGTCCACTTCGCTAGGCGCGCGAGCGCCGCGCTCTCTGATGAGTTCAATCGCGCAATACGTGCGCGCAGCTCCTCGAGCCGGGGCTCGGCCTTGGAATCAAGACCGGCGCCCTCGCGCGGCCAATCACGCTCGATCGCGTGCGCCAGGCGAAGAATCACGCGCAGGGAATTGCGTTCATCGTCCGTCAGAACCATATCGGCTCGGTTTCTCACTTCACTTTTTGCCCGGCTTGCGCGCCGGAGTCCGGCGACAGGATAAAGAGGTCTTTACCGC
>JAMPXM010000009.1 GCA_023701225.1 Pseudobdellovibrionaceae bacterium
AGAACCAACAGCAAAATCAACAAGGAAAAAGCGATCGCGGCTTTTCGTCGATGGACCAAGATCAGCAACGAGAAAAATCTCGTAAGGGCGGAGAAGGTGTATCCACAGAAGACCGTTCTCTCTCGAAAGACTCGGAAATTTCTTCCGACTCCAGCCGCAAAGGAAGCGAATCACGCGGACAGGAGCAGCAAAACCAGTCACGCAACCAAAACCGCTGATCCGCTTTGGCTCTTGTGAACGGAAATGGCTCCTCACTCACCGCAAGGGGCCATTTCTGTTCACGGAATAGGCCCTCGGTTTCTGCATGAGCGGGAGATGGATAATGATCTTGGCTCCGTTCCCTTCGCGAGGAACAAGGTCAATGGTCCCACCATGATCTTTGATAATGCCATGAGAAATAGAAAGACCTAGCCCAGTTCCGACGCCCACATCCTTCGTGGTAAAAAAAGGCTCAAACACGCGACTCTTCACGACAGGATCGATGCCCGCGCCATTGTCAGCGATCGTCAACCTGGCATGCCCCCGCAATCTTCTCAAGTGAACGCGAAGTCGACCTCCTTTGACTCCCGGTTTTTCTTTGATGGCATCAATGGCGTTCATAAACACGTTGATCAAGACCTGCTCCAAGCACGGCAATTCGCCTAGAACATACACCGGTTGTTTAGGGAGCGAAGTTTGAACTTCGATTTGGCTCAGACTCAATGGCCGATCGACCAGATTCAAAGATGAATGCACCACGCTCTTCAATTCAAGTTTCGCAAATTCCCGCTTGGCCTGTCGTGAAAAGTCATTCACGTTGCGGACGATCTTCGCGATGCGGTCGATGCTTTTGTCCACCTTCGTCAAACTCTGATTCAGCTGGCCCTGGAGAGAGCCTTCTTGCTTCGCCAGAAGCCCCTTAATGATTTCGAAGTGCCCCGCAATGATCGCCAAAGGGTTGTTGACCTCGTGGGCAATGCCAGCCGCGAGAACCCCTAGGCCGGCCAGCTTCTCGGAGTGAATGAGCTGATCTTGCGTAGCTTTCAGCTCTTCGACCGTGGCTTTCATTTTACGGAACATATGCACGTTATCGACTGCCATCGCGATACAACGAGCTAACTCCTCCGCCGTTCGAAGATCATCTTCAGTGAATGTCCGCTCGCCAGAGAGGAGCATAATGGCTCCCACCGCTCGTCCCCGTGCCTTCAAAGGAACGCACATGTAGGAACTGGAACCCAAAGCCATGATCAATCGCAAGTGCTCAGCATCATCGGCCCGCGCAATCCAAACGGATTCTGGCACTTCCGGAATAAAGATCGACTCTCCCGACTCAATGACTGCGTACACACCTCGCTTGGCTTTGGGGTCAGCGGGATAACGCTTCATGATTTGATTGGCGAGTTCGATTTTGGCAGGGTCTCGATGCGCGACCGCCACACGCTCGATTTTGCCCTCATCGGTAATCAAATCGATCGTGCACCAACTCGCAAGCCGGGAGACTAAAAGCCGTGCGATGCACTCAAGCGTGGCTTCATAGTCGGTCGCCGTCGCCATCAATTCAGTGGCGTGAGCAAGCAGAAGAACGGAGTCGCCATTGGGTGTATTCATGAGAAGGGATACGGCATAATTTAACTAAGGCGAAGAGTAAATGATTTCGTTCACCGTCAACAAACTCGATGAATCACTCACTCCCACAGGGATTCAAAACCAATTTGAATTGCGGACCCAAATTCAACACGCAAACGGGCCGTGATTATTCATAACATGCTGAAATAACGCCTGTTCTCAGTTCAGATAAATCTTGATCACATCATTGGGCTGAACCGTACCGGTTTTGAATATGACGACGTTGCCCGAAAGGGAGTACTCGACGTTCTTGGTCAGCGGAATTTCAACGCCACTACGCACGAGCGCGATCCCGCTAAAATGTGAGGCGACAGTCGACGGAAGAACCATATCGTTGATTCCGAGCGAGGCCGTCCATTGCTCGAACTGCGCCAAAGGTTGAGTGTAATCCGGGCTACAAACCGGAATGACCGTGGAATGGCCATCTCCGAGGCCGTCCGCTAGCTGCAGATACTTGGTTCCAACCGCAGATCCTGTTGTCATCGGGCATGCGGTAGCGTTCGGGTGAATGATGGGAATGAAGTAAAGGTTCTCGGGGCTCACTCGAGATTTTAAAGCTTGCAGGGCAAGGCTTACTGAACTCGACCCTGTAGGGATATAAGTTTCTTTTCCGGATTCATAGCCGGACCCCAGTGCGCCACCTTTTACGAAAGTTTCATTACAGGAACCATCGATATAGTTGGCTGGCGCTTTAAACGTGTAACCGTTCACTGTGTAGTTTCGTGTGCCGTCGAGTTCCGAACAAATATTCAACCGCTCGGTCGACGTCTGCTTGAACCAAACCGGAATAATCGTCGATGTCTTACAACTCAGAACCGTATACCCGGCCCCTGCATAATATTTTGACGCTCCCGATTGCATCTGTGAAACAAGCCAAGTTTCAAGCGTATTCGATGGGATTGTGGCTACCTTCGCCATGCAATCCCCGTCGGCAACCAACGAGGGATCATAAGGTAGCTGGTCGTAGACAAATGTCTTTTCAACGATAGCCGGCACACCGTCCTTTATGACGTTCATTCTCACATTCAGTGTGAGTGTCTGCCTCTTTCCGGTGTAGGAATAAGAATCGGGATTGGTCGTCATCGTGAGAGTCCGCGAACGCTGACAGGTCACATCCGAAGATTCCTCATCCTCATTCGCCAGGACTAAAACCACGGTGGGGGTGACTGAATCTAAAGAAAAATAGGTTTGCGAAAATTGTGAATCCATCATTCGAAGAACGCCGCAGAAGGGTGTATCAAACGGCTCTTCAGTTCCAGCCAAGAAAGATGCGTCGATCTTGGCCTTCATCGCCGCCAAAGTTTTATCTCGAACCGCCTGAGTATCCGTAGGGCGAAAATTGTACATCGTAAATGCCGGATTGGTACTCAATATCCAGGCGGGGTCTTGACCATTATAGATAACCCCAAACTGGGGTCGAAAGTATTCCGTCACATAGTATGTAAAACTGCCGGGCATAGGACTGGGTGTTGGCGAGATCTTGGTTCCGTTACTGTCGTAATAATAATAGACCGGAAGCTGACTATACCCAGACATATTATATAAACCAATTTTGGCATTCATCGTGCCCAGTTTCTTAACAAGGTTTTCGAGCGCGGCCTTAATCTGACCCTGGGCCGAAACCATGCTGTGGGACGTATCCAAGTAAAGCAAAATATTGATCGGACGCCCTGGAGCCACGCTCGCATCCGGAACGAACGTCGCGACATTGCTGAATTCCGGCGCGACCATCCCCATCTTGACCGCCGGACTCCCCGACGCCCCCGAGGCAGAAACAACAGAGGTCGTCACGATCACGGTGTAAAAATCGGCCTTGTCACAGGTGGTCGCTCGATTCGGACAATGCACCTTGAAGGCGATCTTGCTCTTCACGCCGCCCGCAACGGAGGAGCTCACCTTCGAGAGCACCTGATTGGTTTTCAAATCAAAGGCCGTGACCGGGTACTCCTTTTTGGAATCACACTCGACACCATCCGTATTCATGCATCTCGCCAACTGCGCGTTGACATCGAACTTGCTCAAAGCGCCAAAATACACCGGCTGCGTGAGCAACTTCAGCATCTCAATATTTTCGACATTGCGATCCGCACGACTGCTCTCCGCCTTCACTGAGTCCAAAGCCCAGCCAGAAAACGTGAGCGAAGCTGTGATGAATGTCAGGAGCAAAGCGGTGGTCACGACGACTTCAACGAAGCTGAAGCCACCCACCGAGAAGATCACATATGTACGCACGCCGGAAAAGTCTTGAATCTTTGCACTTTTCTCGCGTCGGAAATTCGCGTTTCCCATCCTCTCACTTATCGGCGCCTGAGGTGAATGCATCAATGGATGCGACCAACACTTCATATTCCGCACAAGGCAAAACGCACTTCGTCTCAGATCGAGACATTGAGGACAATTTCGAAGGTTCGTGAGCCCCGATCTACCAGGGCAAAACGTCTCCACTTTTATTTCAAAAATCCTTTTTAATACGAAGTATGTTTCTGGCCTCATCACTTAAGCCATCAAACGCGTAATCGGCAAAAATTTGAGTCTGGCGCAAAAAAGAGCGATCAACCTCTGTCATCTCGCCCTCATCGCACACTTTTGAGAAGTTCTCCGCAATCGTGACCATCAAGTATTCTGCAATGGAAAGCGCTTCCTTGCGTTTTAAAAGAAAGTGATTTGAAGCTTGAAGACATATTTCAAGACGACTTGCTTTATCGCTTTCAAAAATGAACATTGCCTGATTGCTTTCGCGCCCACCGCGCTTTTGGGGGCACAGGTCATAAGCGGGCGAAAGAGTTAAGCGAGAGCCGTCCCAAAGGGCTGCGTAATTTCTGGCATGATCATCGTTATTGCTCACCAAGATGTTGAAAACGAGGCGTCTAAAGATTTCCTCTAAAGCTTCTTTCGGACTCTCAAAACGTGCGCGGATGATATCGGCTAGATCCTTGTAACTTGCATATCGGGCCATCATCTCATCAAGCTCCAAGAGAGTCAGAGCAGAAATGAGAAACTTTCGAGCAAAGCCTCTCTGGATTTTGACTCGGTCAAACCGCTCAATCACAAGAACGTCTTTGCCGGAAGCCTTCTTTAAATCAACGTGCGCCGCATTTACGCCAGCCAGCTTTGCTAGGCGCATCGCCACAAATTCCGTCTTGACGACATTGTAGGTGTCCGATGTCGATGAGAACTTGGCGATATATTTTTTATCGCCATCATCAATGAGAGCCTTCGGGCGAGCACCGCCAATCGAACTTCCGTGATAAAGAGCTGAATCAAGCTCAGGTGTCAGTGGTATCCCTTGATCAACTTTTTCGGCCGCAGTGAGGAGCTCTTCCAGGCTTGCGTTATTGTGTGCACGCGGAACGTACTTATCTGGCGAAATTTGAAAATCAAGCGCACCGATGCGGTCAGATCCACTTTCCAAAAGATAGGTCATTTCGTTCAACGTATCTTCGGTTTGTGAGAATACGCTTTTTCCAAATTTTCGGTTGAGAATGACTCTTCTGCCCCAAGCGTCCGGGGCCGCATCTCGAATGGCACCCGCAATGTGCAGGCCCGGGAATGGATCAATGAGTCCGGCCTTTAGCGGGAGCTCCTTATCATAGATTGAAATCGCATTTTCTCGAGCCAGATAGCTCTGACCATAAAGAAAAGTGGCAACTCCTCGTTCCTGGATCAGACGTCCCGCAACCACAGGTTCAGTTTCACCTGGCAGCCAAACCCAGACGTAGGCTTCCTTTTGAAGACCTTTAGAAGGCATCACTCGGCTCCCGTCGGCCCTTCAATCGGACACTTTGAGGCAGCAGTGCTACTTTCTCGCTGGCGTGAAGAAATTGAGTGTGAAGCCCTTTGGAGCTTTCTGACTCAAAGAGTTTGATGCCGACGATCGCAGCTGCCTCAAAAGCAACCCCGATTTCAACCGTCGGCTCACCTCGTTCGACTTTTCTAAGAGTTGGTCGTGAAATTCCGCATCGCTCAGCCAATACCTCCGCGGTTATCCTTTTCGACTTCCGAGCCAGCTCGATTTCCTTGCCGAGAAGTCTTAAAGCCTCTTGGGCATATCGAGAATAGGAACGAGGTGTAAGAGACATAGTTCCAATACCTCTCAATTTGGATATTTTAATTTCCGTGAAGCCATGAAATGGAAATTATATTTACCATTATCGGTAAAATTCCCAATCAAAGTCAAACTGGGAATGGAAAGAATATTTACCGTGAGACAATTTATTGGAAGTTAAAATTTCACTTTAGAAGGTGTTGTCTTAATTTGATATAGAAGGTCTTACCTGTGGGCTGAAACGCAAAAGCTCGACGTCTCAAATTGCAAAAGTCGCTGGAGTCTTCACTCTGAATCAATGAAAGCCATTTTTCATTTGAGGCCTGGAATAGTGTCGCGCGTCGCTCGTAAGTGCGGCCCAATTTGTTCTACCCGGAAAACTCTTTTTCATAGATCAGCGCTGAAAGCGAGCGATGGCTTCTACGGCTGTCTCTGCTTGATCGCGGCGGACATAGAGCTCATGGATGCCTTGTCTTTCTATGAAAGACGCGGCTACACCGCGAGGCACGGTTTCTTGAAATACAATTTCGCTTTGCACGCCCTGACCTCTTAGGTAGGAAGCCAAGTCCTCCATGTAGGTCTCACTGAAACCTTCGAGCGAACTAAAGCGGTCAACTAACGCGTGTGTTTCAAGCAGCTGCTCTCGAATGCTGCGATGAAATAATCTGAAATTGATCTCATTTGAAGATTTATCCGAATACTTATTTAAGTTGGCCTGGGCTGAGCGGATTCAAGGGCTTGGTACAGGCTGAGGGACTCGAACCCCCGACCCATACCTTGTAAGGGTATTGCTCTACCAACTGAGCTAAGCCTGTACCAAACCCTCGAACGCTTGCCACCACCGCACGAATCGCGGGAGCTTGTGCTCGACAGTTATAGGCAAAGGACGCGCCGCTGTCGAGCTGGAATCCACCAAAGCAACAGAGCTCCCCCTCTCGGGCGCGCGTCCGTCACTGCTGTCAATCAGCGAGCCTTCAACGGCTGCTTGGAGACCTTACGCAAGATGTAGTGTTGCTCGCGGATTTCAGAGCTTCCCACGTTGGTCAGGTAGCGGATCGTGAGCACGGTCGCCGTCCGCGTCTGAGCCTTGGTGTCGCGGAACACGCGCACGAAAATCAAGTAATTGAAGTCATGAGCGCGCATGACCGCGCGGACGATCTTTTGATCTTCATTCGCAAAGCCGGCGCCCTCGCCAAACACCTTGCGAGTCATCTTGTCGATATGGGTCACCTTCAAAACTTTTTTGCCGGACTCGTTACGTTGGACTTGGAAGCTGAAGTACGCGTCGACCTCGCGGTCGCGGACTTCCCAAGTTCCCTCGATCGACGACCATGGGAACGGAATTTCCGTACCGAACGGAAACGGAACCTCAGTGCCTTGAGTGACCACGCCGCTGTTGAGAATCTTTAAATCACGCTGTTGAGGCGCCATCTCCTGAGCCGTCGCCGTCTTCAAGGTGGACGCTACAACAGTCGCGACAACTAGAAGAAGCAGTAAAACTCGTTTCATAATCCCCCCCAGAAAAACCAATTCGCTGCGAAACATGATGGATGTTTTCACTGCTCGACCAGAACTTTCGTATTCTTGTTCAGATAATAACCGTTCTTTGCACGGAAGATGTAACGAGGCTTGTCGTAATCCGGCTCGATCAACTTCCGCAGGCGTTTGATGGTCACATAGATCTTGTTGTCATGGACAGAAGGATCGTAATCTTGCTTCCAGACCATTTTCACTAACGACTCTTTCGTGTGAATCTGACCCGGGTTGCGCATGAACAATCGCAGCATATCCAGCAAGATGAACTGATTTTTAAAATCGATCTGACCCTTCTTCTTCTCGGTCACGGCATTAGAGCCCGCCTCGAGGACCAGGTCATATTCGTCTTTATTCGTCACGCCGAGCTCTTCCAGTTCGCGGCAAATCTGCTTGTACGTCCAAGCCAGGTTTTTTGCGTCGATGGAACGCTTGGCCAATTGCAGATACATGCGCGCCATGTCCGCTTCGCCGGCGTCGCGATACGTGATCGCCATGCCGAACAACAAGCAGAAGTACTGGTACATGTTCTTTTCTTCGCTCAGCAGATCGTAGCACTCCCAGAGAATTTCGATCGCCTGGTCGTACTTCTTCAATTTGCGCAAGATGTGCGCGTTGAGCATCATGCAAGAGAGCTTCACTTCCGGCAGCGGCAACACCTGGAAGAAGACTTGTAGATTGTAGATCTCCTTGAGCGCTTCTTGCAGACGTTCGAGATGATAGTAGGTGATCGCCAATCCAGAAATCGCGTAGCAGATGTCTTGCTTGTTATCCATCGCAAGAGCGATGGCGAGAGCCTTTTGGAAGTAGTCCAGCGCAAGATCATACTGACCCTTGTGAGACGCGCAGATACCCAGGGTGTAATAGGTCTTGGAGTTGAGTTCGAAGCCTTCTTTAAGAACCAGATCTTGAAGCTTTTCCTTGGTGGAGCGGATGTTTTCCGCTTCTTCCCGCTCGGCGTACATCTTCAAAAGGTAGTTTTGGCACTTGAGGTACTTCTCAAAGTCACGGACTTCGTAGAAACCGGCAGCTGCTTGCTTGAACTTCTCGATAGCGACACCGAAATCGCATCTCTCGTAGTAAAGCTTGCCAAGCTCCATCAGTGCGTCATTGGCCTGAATTTGGTGGGACTGAGCCAAGGGACTCTCCGCGGGCAATTCTTAAATAACCTGTTAATCTGCCCAATGGTTCTTACAAACCGACTTCGCTTCGTCAATACTCTTGACCTGGATTGCTTATTTTTTAGCGTGTCACAATTGAGTCTCTTGGCCAGAGCCAAAACTCTAGCAAATCATCGAATTTACGTGGCTTTCAGGTCAGACCAGACATCCGACGCGGATGCCGACACACTCGTTCTCAACGCAACTTACCGAAATTTAGTCAAAACACGCCGGTTGGAGCGCGGCAGGCGGAGCCCGTTTGAAATGAAAAAACCCCGGAATTTCTCCCGGGGTCGCTTGAACTTTCAGAACTTCTGATGCGCCTCAGACTCGCGACGCTCAGTGATGTTGGGTCTCGTGCCCGGTGAACTGGGCCCGCAATCCGAGCGTTCGCTCGCTCCGTGCCTTAAACAGCTCCTTGGCGTGCTTGATGTCGAGCGCGTTGACGAGCACTTGATCGACGTGATCAACCAAAATGATTTTGAGATCCTTCAAGACTTCCTTCGGAACATCTTTGAGATCCTTTTCATTTTCTTTCGGGATGATCACGGTCTTAATGCCCGCGCGATGAGCGGCGAGAGTTTTCTCCTTCAAGCCGCCAATCGGCAACACGCGACCGCGCAGCGTGATCTCACCCGTCATCGCCACCGTGCGTTTCACCGGCAACTTCATGATCGCCGAAGCGATCGACGTCGTCATCGCGCAACCCGCCGACGGTCCGTCCTTCGGAATCGCGCCTTCCGGTACGTGCACGTGCACGTCGATGTTGGCGAAGAAGTCTTTATCGAGGCCGAACAGCGGTCCGCGTGAACGCACGTAACTCATCGCCGCCGAGCAAGACTCTTTCATCACATCGCCGAGTTGCCCGGTGACCGTGAACTTGCCACGTCCGGGAACCACCGTCGCTTCGATCGCGAGCAAGTCTCCGCCGACTTCGGTGTATGCCAAGCCGTTGACGAGGCCGACTTCGTTTTCTTCTTCGACCTTGCCGAACTTGAACTTGTGCGGCCCCAGAAGCTCGACAAGCTTCTTCGGCGTGACTGTAAAGCCCTTGCCGCCCGCGCGAAGCGCGCGCACCGGCTCCCGATCTTTGGTGCCCTTCGTTTTCGCGTCCGCGATCGCTTGCTCCTTGATAAGCAGCTTGGCGATCTTACGACAGCAATTGGCGACCTGACGCTCGAGGTTCCGCACGCCGGCTTCACGCGTGTAGTACCGGATCAGATGCCGGATGGTGAGGTCGGCGAACGCCACTTTGCGTCCCGCCAGTCCATGCATCTTGATCTGTTTAGGCACCAAGTACTTCTTAGCGATGTGGAACTTCTCGCTCTCGATATAACCATCGATCGAGATGACTTCCATGCGATCCAGGAGAGGGCGCGGGATTGAGTGCAACGAGTTGGCCGTCGTCACAAACATGACCTTGGAGAGGTCGTACTCGACTTCGAGATAGTGATCCGAAAAAGTCGAGTTCTGTTCAGGATCGAGGACTTCGAGCAACGCCGAACTCGGGTCGCCGCGGAAGTCATTGCTCATTTTGTCGATCTCGTCGAGAAGCAGAATCGGATTTCCGGTGTCGACCTTGCGGAGTGCTTGCAGGATTTTGCCTGGCATCGCGCCCACGTAGGTTTTGCGGTGACCGCGGATTTCAGCTTCGTCACGCACGCCGCCGAGTGAGATGCGGGCAAAGTTCTTGTTCAAAGACTTCGCGATCGAACGCGCCAGCGAGGTTTTACCGACGCCGGGAGGTCCAACCAAGCACAAGATCGGCCCGCGCAGCTCATCGGTGATCGACTGAACGGCCAAGTGCTCCAGAATGCGTTCCTTCACGCGCTCCAAGCCCCAGTGGTCTTCGTCCAAAATCCGTTCGGCTTCCGCCAGATCGTGTTTGTCCTCGGAAAAGTTGTACCAAGGTAGACTCAACATCCAATCGATGTAGTTGCGCACGACAGTCGCCTCGGCCGACATCGGCGACATCATCTTGAGTTTCTTGATCTCTTTCAGAGTCTTCTCGCGAGCCTCGTCGCTGAATTTCTTTTTGCGCGTCTGCTCTTCGAGTTCTTGCAGCTCGGCCTGGTAGTCGTCCTTTTCGCCGAGTTCTTTCTGAATCGCCTGCATTTGCTCGTTGAGGTAGTACTCCTTTTGCGAGCGCTCCATCTGCTTTTTGACGCGGGTGCGGATTTTCTTTTCGACCTCGAGGATCTCGATTTCGCCCGTCATCAGATTGAGCAGCTGCTCCAAGCGCTTACCCGGATCCGGGATCTCCAGGATTTTCTGTTTGTCTTCGAGCTTCAAATTCAATTGCGCCACGATGATGTCGGCAAGCTCTCCGGCCGCCTCGATCGTCGAGACCCGCATGAGAATCTCCGGCGGGATGCGCTTATTGAGTTTCACATATTGCTCGAACGTCGTTTTCACCGAACGCATGAGCGCCTGTGTTTCCACGGGGCTCTCGACTTTTTCGTTGAGATCCTTGACCTCCACTACGAAGAAGTTGTCGTTGGGAACGTACTTTTCGATGCGAACGCGGCGCTTGCCTTCGACCAGGACCTTCACCGTGCCGTCCGGCAAGCGAAGTAACTGGATGATCGTCCCAACCGTGCCGACTTCGTAGATGTCGCTCTGCTCGGGATTGTTCGTTTTCGCGTCTCGTTGCGCGGCGAGCACGATGTCGGATTGTTTGCTCATTGCCTCTTCAAGAGCGTTGATCGACTTCTCTCGACCAACGAACAGAGGCATCATCATGTGCGGAAAAATGATTAAATCGCGTAGAGGTAAAAGCGGTAATTTGTACGACTCGCCCCGGCTCGATCCATCTCCCATGGCGTCTCCTTTCCCCTCCGAGGCCTCGCCAAAGGCCATCGGAACCCGATTGGAGCTCATCACAGGTTTTTCGCTTCGGAACGTTCTCGGCTGAGCCGCGAGGTTTCTCCAGATCCCTTTGCATTCCCTCGACCTTCAGTCCCCTGACCTCAGATCTTCGGTTGAATCGGTCCTTGGGTCGGCCTCTTACTTATGCGCTCTCCGCTGAGTCATCCTTGGCTTTAGAAGACTGGATCTCTTCCAGCTCCTTGTCCGTCCTGTAGACAAGCTTAGGCTTAGCATTGAGGGTTATGACCTCTTCGTCAATGATACATTCTTTGACGTTAGGTTTACTAGGGATTTCATACATGATGTCGAGCATGCTGCTCTCCAGTACTCCCCTCAATCCGCGTGCGCCTGTCTTGCGTTTCAGAGCTAAGCCCGCGACTGCACGTAGTGCCGCATCCGTGAACTTAAGTTCTACTTTCTCGAACCCAAAAAGTTTTTGATACTGCTTCGTCAAAGCATTTTTGGGCTTGATGAGAATGTCGATCAATGCCGTCTCTTCGAGCGGGTCCAGAACCGCGACCGTCGGCAGACGGCCAATGAATTCCGGAATCAATCCGAACTTCACAAGATCATCCGGCTCCGTCAGCTGCAGCACGTTCGTGCCACTGTCTTTTTCCGCCTGTGTCTTGATATCCGCGGTGATGCCGAGCGATTTGTTGCTGAGGCGGCTTTCCACAACTTTATCCAGACCAACGAATGCGCCGCCCACGATGAACAAGATGTTCGACGTATCCACCTGAATGAATTCTTGTTGAGGATGTTTGCGTCCGCCCTTGGGAGGCAGATTGGCAACCGTGCCTTCCAGGATCTTCAGCAAAGCCTGCTGCACGCCTTCGCCCGACACGTCACGCGTGATCGACGGGTTTTCGGACTTGCGCGAGATCTTGTCGATCTCGTCGATGTAGATCACGCCCTTTTGCGCTTTCTCGACATCGTAATCCGCTGCCTGCAACAAATTCAAAACCACGTTCTCGACGTCCTCACCGACATAGCCGGCTTCGGTCAAAGTGGTCGCATCCGCCATCGCGAACGGCACGTTCAAAATACGTGCGATCGTCTGCGCCAGCAACGTTTTGCCCGAACCGGTCGGACCGATCAGGAGGATGTTGGACTTCTGAAGCTCAATGTCGTCTTTTTTTCCACCCAGCGAATTGATGCGCTTGTAATGGTTGTGAACGGCGACGGCGAGTGACTTCTTTGCCTTCTCCTGCCCGATCACATAGTCATCGAGGAAAGTTTTGATATCGACCGGCTTCGGCACCTTCAATTGCGCTTTGGTGCTCTCTTCCCGTTCGCGCTCTTCGGCGATGATGTCATTGCAGAGCTCGATGCATTCGTCGCAAATATACACACCGGGACCAGCGATCAGTTTTTTGACTTCGTTTTGGCTCTTTCCGCAGAAGGAGCAGCGAAGAAGCCCGGAGGCGCTGTCTTTTCTGTTCATTTCGAATTCCCTTCAGGCGAGCCTTTGCGAAACTTCACGACTTGATCCACGAGACCGAATTCAGTGGCTTCTTGCGCGCCCATGAAATAGTCGCGTTCGAGCATCCCGATGAGCTCGTCGTAACCTTTTCCGGTGTGGCGTGAGTAGATCTCTGTGAGCTTCTTCTTGGTGTTGATCATCTCACGCGCGTGGATCTCGATATCGCTCGCTTGGCCCGAAAGCCCTCCGCCCATGATGTGCGGTTGATGCATCATCACTCGCGAGTGCGGAAGGATGTAACGCTTGCCCTTGGTGCCCGCCGCGAGAAGCAAAGATCCCATGCTCGCTGCAAGACCGATGCAAATCGTGGCCACATCACACTTAACGAATTGCATCATATCATAAATTCCAAGGCCGGCTGTCACGCTGCCGCCCGGTGAGTTTATGTATAACTGAATGTCCTTGTCCGGGTTATCCGCTTCCAAGAACAAGAGCTGGGCGATCACGATATTCGCCACATCATCCGTGATCGGCGTACCCAGCATGATAATGCGGTCTTTTAGCAGCCGAGAATAGATGTCATAACTACGTTCGCCTCTGGAGGTCTGCTCAACAACGATCGGGATCAACGCCACAACTCTCCTCTCGGTGCCTGCGTCCGAGGCCGGACGAAGACGCCCCCATAATGTGCCAACTCATTCAGGGTTGACAAGGTCTTGTCGGTAAATTGAAAGCAGACTTGAAGACCGGAATCGGCTTCACAATGCGTTCTCAGTCATGATACGTCGAGGTCTTTTAGTTCTCTACAAAACGCGAGCTTAATGCCTCGCGCAACCCTCCGGTCTATGGGATCAGAGAGACAACGGAGTCCCAAATGAAAATCGAAGTAAAGAAGTCCGCACTTGAGAGCTTGGGCGTCGATACCCTGGTCGTGTTCGTGTCAAAACGAGCTCACGAGAAGGCCAAGAGTAAAAAAGAAGACGCAACGCCTGCACGGACTATGGTTGTCGAGGGCGTGACGCGTGGTATTTCGTCCAAACTGGACTCCGCATCGGAACAAGGCGCGCTCAGCGGCGCCAACAACGAAACTGTCTTCTTTCGTGACGCGAATATATCTGGCGCACGCCATCTTCTCGCCGTTGGTCTCGGCGACCCAAAAACCTTCGATCACGAAACTTTGCGCCAAGCAGCAGCATCGGCTTTCTCGGCATTGAAGGGCCAAAAGTCGCGGTCGGCGGCGATTGCGCTGGATTCGATCGCGGACAGCGATCTCTCCGCGGAACTCGCCACGCAAGCCGTCACGGAAGGCATTGTGATGGCGAATTATTCGTTCACGGACTTCAAACAGAAAAAAGACGAAGGAGTGGAAAAAGTCATCCTCGTCTCGGCGAAAAAATCCAAATCCCACGAGACCGGCCAGGAGAACGGCCGCATTATCGCGGAAAGCGTGAATTTTTGTCGTTGGCTTGGCGACCGCCCCGGCAACCGGATGACGCCCACGATGCTCGCCGAAGAAGCCGTCAAGGCCGCCAAAGGCACGAAGCTCAAGGTCAACTCCTGGGACAAATCGCGCATCAAGGCCGAGAAGATGGGTTCATTCTTGAGCGTCTCCCTGGGCAGCACGCAAGAGCCGCGGTTCATCACAATGGAATACAACGGCGCCAGTGGCTCCAAGAAACCGATTTGCTTCGTCGGTAAAGGCCTCACGTTCGATAGCGGCGGCATCAGCATCAAGCCCTCGGGCGGCATGGAAGACATGAAGTACGACATGTGCGGTGGCGCCGCGGTGATCGCCGCCATGGTCGCGATCGCGCGCCTCAAGCTCAAAGTAAACGCTATCGCGTTTATCCCGGCGACGGAAAACATGCCGGGGCCGAACGCCAACAAGCCTGGCGATATCGTGATCGCCCGCAACGGGAAATCGATTGAAGTGAATAACACCGACGCCGAGGGACGCCTGATTCTGGCGGATGCGCTCGTGTATGCTTGCGAACAAAAACCCGCGATGATCGTCGACGCCGCGACTTTAACGGGCGCAATCGTTGTCGCGTTGGGTAACCTACACACCGGTGTGTTCACCCGGAATCAGAAACTGCGTGAGCGCATTCAGCGCGCGGCGGACGCCGCCGGCGAATGGGTATGGCCGATGCCGCTCACGGATTTCCACGTGCGTGACATGAAAGGCACCTACGCCGATCTGTCGAATACGGCCGCGAAAGGACGCGACGCGGGCTCCGCCACGGCGGCCGCGTTCTTGGAGCAATTCGTGGATCAGGATATCCCGTGGGCGCATTTTGATATCGCCGGAACGGCATGGCACGCCGGCGATCGCCTTCCCTACTGCCCCCGCAAGGGTGCGAGCGGTGCGATCGTCCGTACGTTCGTGCAATTGGCGATGGACACAGAGTAGAGTTGTACGCCGAGCGCCGAGATAAGCTCACGGCTCAGATCGGCGCTTGGAACTGAAATCAGAACGTGACGACCACAGCTTTATCAGCGAATTCGGCAAGGCTGGTTTTGTCGATCGCGACTTCCCGGCCTGGATTGGCTTCGTCAAAGAGGCGAATCGAGACGAGGCGCCACTGGCGCGGCCATTCGCTGGTCATGTTTTCAAACTTAAAGTGCACGCCAGCCTGATCCGGAAAGCTTGTTTCCAAGAATCGCGCCGGCGACTTGTTGTCCGCCAACAAGCGCGCGAATGGGATCCACACGGTATCGATACGGTTGATGTCGGCGGACACCTGGCACGGAGCCTCGATGATCATCATCGGCTTTTCGCCGAACTCCATGATCCCTTCGCCTTCGAACTTCAAGGTCATCCGCCCGTAAAACTCACATGCCAGTTCTCCGCGACCATCCGTGCCCTTAGTCACGAAGTGACCCAGGCCGATTCCAACCGCGCCTTCTTTGGCAACGACCTGCGCGCCTTCAACCAAGCGTTTCAGGGAACGGATCTTGAGTGGCTCGCCTTCGAATGAAGAGTAATCAAAGACTCGCTTCAGCGCCGCCGGATTCCGTTCTTTCGAGAAGAACTTCGCGGCCGAAAAAAACCGGAGACCATCCGAGGAGAGCACAGCCTTCGCCACACCGACCGCGGCGAACGCGAGAAACACCAAACTTGCGAGTCCGATTTTGAGTTTCACGCTCATGCCTCCACGTCTTCAGTATCGGCTAGACCGTGGATTCGTTGAAGTGCCCGTGCCAAAATAAACGCCGGCGAACTGGCCTTTTCAGTCTCCGATGATCGCACGCACGCCGGACCTAGACCTCAGTCGGATATGTTTCGCACGCCGCGCGCTGGATGGACCTAGACGAAGAGATAGACGACTTCAGCCGCAAGCGAACTTAGGGTCCATCCCTTCAGGCCAGCGGGTATAGCCTTTGAATTCGACGTTCATTTCTTGCGCTTCAAAGCCAATCGCCAGCACACCGAGCTTTGCGACCCAGCCATAGACGTTTTCAAGCGGATGGCCTTCGACGCTGATTTTCAAATCCGAAACGCACAAGCGTTTGTAAACGGCTCCGGGGCTATTGAGGCTTTCCGTCGGACCCTTTTCGGCGTGCGTGCGCAAAAAACCGCCCGCGAGGTGACAGCCGATCATGTAAATCGCCGGTTCCGCCGTCACTCCGCCATCGGCTTTTGTCACCGAGGGCACGCCTTCTTGCAAAATCACTTCTTCGACGTCACGACCACCTTTGGCGGCCTTCATTTTTTTGCGTGTCTTCGCGTTCAGCGCCAAAAACTCCTCGGCGGACTCCACGCGAATCACGGCAAGTCCGTACGTGCCGGAATTGTTCTTCACGAAGATCACCGGTTCTTCCTGGATCCCGCGCTGAGCATATTCGCCCTTGAGACGATCGATCATCAATTGAATCCGTTGAGCGAGACGATCACGGCTTCCGTCTTCACCGATGTCGAAGCCCTGGAACAGTTCGGTCTCCACCGTCAGCAGAAACGGATCCACGTCCAAAAGGCGAGCGAACTGTGAAGACAGTTCGTTGTAATGCCGGAAATACGTACTTTTCTTTCTCCGATACCAACCCAGCTCGCGTGGCGGATTCATGGGACTCACGATCGTCGGGCCCCATTCATTGTAGAAATCCGAGAAGTCATTATTGCTAATCACCAAATCCGGGACAAAGCCATCCACGGAAATACGGCCCTCATGGATGCTCGCCACTTCCGCCCGGACGTCCTCGCCCGAAGCGCTCTTCATAGTCATCGAGCCGCCCGCTTGACCGCGCGGGATCGCGACACGCACGTCGACCCCCGCATCTTTTAAAATGGAACGAAGGGCGCGGACGTTATCCCAGTAATAAGGGTTGTTGGTGTGTTCTTCCGTGAGCACCAAGACTTTGCGGGCGGCTCCGCCATAGTGGCGCTCCAAGTACGCGCGCATGATGGTGCCGGTGTTATCGTAGTCGGTTCGGCAAATATTATTGAACCCAGCCGGATAAATATTCGCGTCGACGTTGACGACCTTAAAACCTGAGTCGCGAATGTCGTAGCTGGAATACACCGGAATATCGACAGCCGTGCGGCGCTCGCGAAACCAAGCGCCCACTTTTTCGCAATTGCGCACAATCTGCTTATGGATCACATCCTGGACCATACGTCCCCTTTATTCTGTCTCACGTTCAGATTTCGTCTTCAGTCGCCGGCTCACCAAATCGCTGCCGCCGACAACGGCAGCCGGGAACAAGAAGAAGTTGAAACCTGGAATGAAAAAGACAAGGCCGAGCGAGGCCGCAAGGCCACAAAAATAAAAAAAATGTCGCCGAAAAAAACCGAGCCGGTCACGAAACCCCATCTGTAGGGCCTCAAACGAATAATCCGTGCTATCGAACGCCACGATCAGCAAAAATCCGAACGCCGCGAACACGTTCAACACCGGCACAAATGAGACCGCGAAAAGAAATAAACCGAGCACGGCAAAAAGCAAGGCTTTCACGATGGAGACACGCAACATGCGAACCGACACTCGCACCCAGGGACCAAACTGAAA
This sequence comes from Pseudobdellovibrionaceae bacterium, assembly GCA_023701225.1. Classification (GTDB taxonomy): domain Bacteria; phylum Bdellovibrionota; class Bdellovibrionia; order Bdellovibrionales; family JAMPXM01; genus JAMPXM01. The sequence continues at coordinate 17,641 of JAMPXM010000009.1, forward strand.
CGGTCGATCCTGGAGAGCATCGAACTCCATCAACGCACGTTCAGCCAACAACGCATGAAAGGGCGCCGCGAGGATTTTTGTGGCGATGAAAACCCCGTAAAAAATCGCGACCAGACACACCGGCCACAGCAAGATCACCACGAGCCAATAAACGGTCGACCGTAACGCCTCCGGAACAACTGCGGCACCCGTCGCCCAACCGTTGATCCAAGGCCCGAGGTTCGTGAAGGCCCATGACAGACCGACTCCCAAGAGAGCGGCACCGATCACAAAAGGCGCGAGCGCATAGGGCCACAAACGACGCGTGCGCGCCAACGCCTTCAAGCCGCGAAAGGAACTGGAGAAACCATCGATGAAGTGGACGGACGCGTCTTTCACAAATTCGGGTCCCCGGCGGCTGGAGTGACAGGCGCGGGAGCGGACGGCGGCGGCTCGGCCACGGACTGGCCTGACTTCTTGCGAGACTTCTTCTCGTAGGCTTTTTCCAAGGAGTCGTCGGGCCGCACCGTTCGCCCGCGGATGGCTTCGCGTCTCTGCTTGGCTTCTCGGGTCAGGCCCACGCCTTCCAACGGTTGATCGAGAATACTGAGAAGCTTTTTCTCCATGCCATCGACGAAAACAAAAACTTCTTCGATGTGCACCGAGCGCGTCGTTTCGGAAGGCGGGCGCGCGGCTCGCAGTTCGCCCAAATTCGCGAGCGTCAGCTCGACGAGCTGCCATTGACGCTCTTGAGCCGCACGTCGCTCCACGATCGCGTCCGCGTCGTCTTCCACAGGAGGCGCGTGAATCACGTCGTAGACTTCGGTATAAATGCGAATCAGTTCACGCGTCGCCTCTTGCGACCATTTGCCGGCATCCAACTCCACGGCCTGCAACAGATACAGCTGCGCGCGCGCGATCGGACGAAGCGCGTTTTCGAATTCCGTCCACGAAACCGCCCGAAGCGACATGCGTCCCATGAAGTAGAGCGTCCTCGGCAGCCACTCCGGCACGGACTGCGCTCCGGCTTGATTGCGCAGTCGCGACACCCCCGCTTCGGCGCGCGAATAAAACTTCAGAGCTTCATCGACATTCCCGACTCGCGCGTAGGCGGCCGCCAGCCGCGCCGGAAGTTCGGCCGACGCGATTTCATCGGGCAAAAATTGGGCGCGCGCAGACACGTCGGTCAACGCCGCGATCGTGCGCGGATCGTCGCCGCGCACTTCATAGCAGAACGAAAGGCGATACAGAGCCAGAGCTTGGAGCTTTGGCGCGCGTCCCGTCGCGCGAACCACGCTCCGATAGGCGTCTTCCGCTTCGGACCAATAACCCAGGCCTTCGTAGGCACGGCCGGAATTGAACACCGTGACTTGGGTATAGGCGGAAGTCGGCTGCTCCGTAAGTGAGGTCTGGAAAGACGCCAGTGCGCCTTTCCAATCTTCTTGCTCCAACTGGCGAACGCCTGTTTGGTAGGCCACCGGCCCACCCAAAGCCGCTTGCGGCCGCGGATCTTCAAAAATCGCGCTCACGCTCCCTAGCCCGGAACGCCAGAGCGCGCACGACGAGTGTAGCGTAAGAAAAAGGATCACCCAAATGATCATCCCAAGGATCATCATCGCTCGAACTTTGAAGTTGGTTCCGCATTGTGATGATGGCGCGGTCACTTCGTCTCAGCTCCTTCAGCTATACACGCGGCCAGACTCTCCAAGTCTTCAAGACCGTACACGTCCTGCGCGTACTCAGGGACTCGAAAGATGCGAGCGCTATTGCGCATTTGCTTCGCGAACTCTTCATAGAGATTGTATCTGAGCGCATGGAATTGTTTAAACCGCTCATAGAATAACAGGACCTTTTCTTGCTCAGGCCCCTGGCTCTGCGCAATCCGTTCGCGCTCGATGTCTTCGGGGAGCCACATCGGATAGGCGCGATTGATCACGATCGCTTCCAAGGCAAAGCCCATTTTGCGCAGCGCAGTCTGCAAATACTTCGCTTCGTCGAGTTTTGCGGCGTCAAAGCTCGTCACGACGATGAACTTCGTCCGCGCGCCGCTCAGTAACTTCTGCACGGCGATACTGCGATCACGTAAACTGGTTTGCACCGAACGAATCGCGGCGAAGAAGTCGACGAGTTCCTCGATAAATTGTCCGCCGGTCAATACTTCGAGCGATTTCAAGACCGTGCGCGTGCCACGACTGACCAGGTTAGAAATCAAACCGCCGCCCGGCTGTGTCGCCTCGATGAACCACTTCGTTACGGAATCCTGAAAGAGCGAGTGAATCCGCTGCGGCGCCATCAAAAAATCCATCGCATGTTTCGTCGGCGGAGTGTCCAAAATCACCAAGTCGTAACGCTGCGACTCGACCGCTTCCAGCAATCGCTCCAGCGAAGTGAACTCCTGTGATCCGCTCAGTGTTGTCGAGAGTTGCTGATAGAGACGGTTGCGCAAAATGCGTTCGCCCGCGGCACGATCTTTCGCGTGCCGCACGATGAAGTGATCGAAAGTTTTACGTGAATCGATCACGGCCGCGGACAGCTCGCCAGGGTAAGACTGGGAGGGCACGCGTTTTTCGGTGTCGTCCGACAGGTCCAACCCCAATGCGGTCGCCAACCGCTTGGCGGGATCGACCGTCAAGACCAAGGTACGCAATCCCAACTGCGCGGCACGTACTCCGAGGGCCGCGGCGATGGTTGTCTTCCCCACGCCTCCGCTTCCGGCGCACACGACGACCTTTTGCGAAGTCAAAATCGCGTCGATTGCCGGTGAAGGACGAAGTTTATTTTTCATCCGCCCCTCCATCGGCCAATGCGGCCGCGGCTTCGCGCACAAGGACCTCGGGCTTTTCAGAAAAAATCAGCGGGACCTCGATTGGCTTACGGCCGGACTTCTTCAGCTCGCCAAGAAGGCGATCTTGTCGCGCCTCCACTCCGAGCAGATAGCCGCTCAACTCGCGCACGCCACCCTGAGCCGTGTTATGAAGCCGGGTCAGCTCGGCGTGCGTGGCGGGAATCGGCATCACCTTGTTGGCGACGATGTCCGGCACGATGCCGAATTCGCTTTTGAGCATGGCTTCGAATTCCAAAGTTTCAACGACGGGAAGTTCTTCCAACAAAGCGACAAGAACGAAGCCGGTTTGCTCGGCGTCGGTCAGAACCGCCTGCATTTCACGGCTCTGATGCCCCATCGGGCCGAAGCGAATGGCTTCCATCATACCCTTCGGGGCACGGAACAAAGCCATGGCATGACCCGTGGCGAATGTGTCGACCACGATCAAGTCGTAGTCCAAAGGAGGGCCCGTTTTGCGAATCCCGCTTGTGATTTTTCCAAGGAGTGCGATTTCCGACAGGCCGGGCGCCACGTTGATCAACGAGCGCATGACCTTATTTTCAAAAAACAAGCGGTAGAGCCGATCGACCTTCAGGTAGTGAAGGACGTACTCGCGCAGGCAACTCTCGCCGCTCCATAGTACGACGTCAAATGACTCGCCTGGTGCCGGGATCGGCTCGTGGGACGCCTCCGCCAAGTGCCAGAAATCTTTGTAGTAGCTGGAATCTCCCAGCTCCGCCAGGAGCACCCGGCGGCCTCGTTTTGCTTCGGAACGAGCGATCGCGGCCGCCACGAGGCTTTTACCGACCCCGCCCTTTCCGGAAACAAAGAGGATTTTTTGGTTCCGCCAAGCCATGTTTTGCGCTCCCGATTCCCGTTTGCCGACGCCTGAGCGGACCAGAGAATGGCGATCTTGCTGGCGCGCGGCAAAAACTTGCCTTTATTAGAGGATTCTCCTATAAAACCGGGCTTCTTTCCGCCCTTTTAAGGAGATCCCATGAAGTCGACTCTCGAGACGTTGTCCACTCTGGAACGAAAGCTCAATATTGTCGTTCCGGCCCAAGATGTACAAGCCGCATTTGAGCGCGCATTCAAGGGCATTCAACAGCATGCGACGATCAAAGGTTTCCGCAAGGGCAAAGCGCCTCTCACAGCCATTCGCCAAATGTTCGGCGACCGCGTCAAACAAGACGTCGTCCAAGACATCGTGCAGAAACATTATGCCACAGCGCTGGATGAACACAGCCTGAACCCCGTGAGCTTCCCGGCCATCGAGTTCGATGAGATCAAAGAGGGAACGGAATTCTCATTCTCGGCTGAGTTCGAAGTTCGCCCGGACGTCAAAGTCGCGCATTTCGAAAAGCTTCCGGTGAAAAAAGAAAAGTTCGAGTCCAAGCCTGAATTCGTGGAACAGACTCTCGAAGACATTCGTAAATCGCGTGCCGAACTCGGTCCCGTTTTCGAAGATCGCGCGGCGCAGATGGGCGATGTCGCTGTCATCGACTTCAAGGGCGAACTCTTGACGGGTCCATTGGAAAACGGCAGCGCCGAAGGCCATCCGCTCGAACTGGGCAGCAATAGCTTTATCCCCGGCTTCGAAGAAGGTATCGTCGGCATGCGCGTCGGTCAGTCGAAAACGGTGAACGTCTCGTTCCCCGAAACGTATCACGTTCAGGAACTCGCCGGTAAGCCGGTGGCGTTTCAAGTCACGCTCAAAGAACTCAAAAAGAAGAACCTGCCCGAACTCAACGACGAATTCGCTAAGTCTTTGGGCGGCCAATACGACTCGCTGGAAGCCCTCAAGAAGGCGATCCACGACGATCATGAAAAACGCGAAACTCGCCGGATTCAGGAAGATCTCAAGAATCGCCTGATGAAGGTGCTCGTCGAGCGCAATCCCGTTGAAGTGCCGAAGTCATTGCTCACGGAGCAAAAGAAAGCTCTCGTTGAAGACTTCAAAAACCGCATGACTCAGCAAGGGATGCCGGAAGACAAGTTCGAAGAGTACCGCGACAAGTGGGAACATGATTTCAACGACACCGCTCGTTTCATGATCCAATCGAGCTTCCTGACCGATACGATCGCAAAAGAGTACAATCTCTACGCGGAAGCCAAGGACATCGAGGCGAAGTTGAATGAGTACGCCACGCAGACCGGCATCGACGTCGCCCGGGTGAAAGAATTCTACGGCGAACAAGACCGCCGTTCGCGCCTTGCATATCAGGTCACCGAAGAAAAGGTGATCGACTTCTTGATCTCCAAGGCGGATCTCAAAGAAGTCTCACGCGCCGAAATCGAAAAAGAAGAAGGCAACAAAGACGCTTAATCCGTATGCTCTCAGAAAGACGAGCTCACTCCGCTCGTTTTTGAGGGGCGCCCGTGCTGGCAGGCAGTGAATCAGACACCACGCTTTCCGCAACGGGCGTCACGACCGCGTCCATTCCACGATAGCTGGCCATGACTTTCCAGGCGCGCAAGTAATTGAACGCCTGCAAAATTTGAAAATCCTCGCTCAATAGTTTTTCGCGCGGCGTGAGTTCACGCTTTTTCGCCGCGTCTTTCATCCACCAATATGCGATCGAGGGGTCTTCCGGCAGCTTCGAGGCGGAGCCTTCTTTATCCTTCACTTCGCGATCGCCCGGCAAATGGCGAGCGATGTCTTGCTCTCGTCGCACCTCGCGTTTGATCACCGCTTTTTGGAAGGCTTCCGGATCCACGTCTTCAAGAATGATGTCAGGTTTGATGCCTTCGGCCTGAATCGAGACTCCGCTGGGCGTATAGTATCGCGCAACGGTGAGTTTGAGCGCTGAGCCATCGCCGAGACGAACGACCGACTGTACGGAGCCTTTTCCAAAGCTGCGCGTGCCCATGACGAGCGCTCGTTTGTTGTCTTGCAGGGCGCCAGCGACGATCTCGCTCGCGCTCGCGGAGTATTCATTGATCAAAACGATGATCGGGAAGTTCGTATAGCTGTTTTCCTTCTGCGCGGACGCGACTTCCTTGTCTTTGGCGCTGCTGCGTCCGATCGTGCTGACGATCACGCCTTTGTCCAAGAACAAATCACTGATCCGAATCGCTTGATCGAGGAGGCCGCCCGGATTGCGGCGCAGATCCAGAATGACACCGCGGATCTCTTTGCTGTTCCGCTCGTGCAGCTTGATCGCCTTTTCAAGCTCGCTCGCCGAATTTTCGATGAAACTCGTCAGACGGATATAAGCATAGCCGTCATCGAGGTTCGTGTATTTCACCGACTTCACTTTGACCACGCCGCGCGAAATCGCGAACTCCTTGGGCTTCTCAAAGCCTTCACGGAAAATCATCATGCGCACTTTGGAGCCACGCTTGCCGCGCATGCGTTGCGCGGCTTCGGCCAAACTCAAACCTTTGGTGCTCTCGCCATTGATTTCAACGATACGGTCGCCGGCCTGAATTCCGGCCTCCCACGCGGGCGTGTCCTCAATCGGTGAGATCACCGTGAGAACATCGTTTTGAACCGTGATCTCAATGCCGAGACCGCCGAACTCGCCACTCGTTTCTGATTCGAATTCTTTATACACTTCCGGAGGCAAGAAGTTGGTGTGCGGATCCAACTCCTGCAACATTCCCTTGATACCGCCATAGATCAGCTTTTTCGTGTCGACATCCTCGACATAATACTGCTGCACGAGATTGAGAACCTTGGCGAAGATCTGAAGATCTTGATAGCGCTCTTTGGCGACTTTCGCCAGGCCGTCCGCGCCACCCGCACCCATGAGCAAAACGCCCGCACTCAGCAACGCCACGACTGTCAGCGCGAACGTCGGCCGGAAAACTCTCTTCATCCCGTCCCCTCTCGAAGCGCGCATCCGATGCGCATTCCATTATTGTGCGCCCAAATCCCGCGCCGTCGCAACTTCGATGGGCTCCGTCCTGGGCTTGACGGAAACCGGCACGTCCTTGGCCGCGATCCAATGCTTCGGATTCTCCGGCTCCGAAAAGTGCCGAATCTCGAAATAAATTCCGTCGCCATGCTGGCCTGATGTCGAACCCGCCTCGGCGATGGTCTGGCCTTTTGCGACGGTGTCGCCGTCCTTCACCTGCGGGTTGGCGAGATGAGAATAGACCGTGTAGTAGTGATCGCCGTGATCAACGATGAGAGTCGTCCCGTAGCCTGGAATCCAACCCACGTGAGCCACGGTCCCTTCAAAAACGGACGTGACGGGCGTCCCGGACGGAACTCCATACTGCCAGCCCTTATGGCTGAGCTGAATCATGTATCTGTCATCATGAATCAGACCGAAATCCTGAACGACCGGCCCAAGGACCGGCGGCGGAATCTGACCCTTTTTTTCAAAAAACGACGCCTTCAAGAGGCCAAGCAGAGTTTGATCCGCTTCTTTCGAGTCCAGGTTTTCAGTCTTGCGTCGCAAGCGCCGTAGCTGTTTGAGCGCATGGGAGTGGCTTCGTTCAAGGCCTGAAACGATTTCGCTTTTGGCTTTGTGCTCAGAAGTGAGCAACATTTCCTGAGCGCGAATCTTTCTCTCCAGACCTACGAGTTTTTCGACCTGAGTTTTCAACTTACGCCGCTGCTGTTGATAAGCCGCGATATTCCGTTGGTAACTGCGAATCAAACGGTAGTCGACATCTGTCACGATCTTCAGGAATTTCAAAGTTTGATCGAACTCGAGCGAATTCGCGCTCGAGAATAGAACGCCGACATAACCCTCGCCGCTCAACTTATAAAGCGTGCGGAGACGGGCGCGCAGCAAGACGCGCTGTTCGCGGATTTGCGTCTCCAAGCCGGCGATGACTTTGGCGATACTTTGAACGTTGTCCTGAACGTGAAAAAGCTCGTCGGTCAAATGACCTTTGTCTTGCGAGATCTTTTTCATGCGCTTGGTGATCGTGTAGAGCGACCCAAGGATTTTGCGCTTTTCGGCCTCGTTATCGACGAGGTTTTTCTTGGTCTCGACCAACGTTTCCGCCAAAGCGCGCACATCTTCCGCCGCGCAGATTTCGCTCGCCACGAAAAGCGATGCAATGAGAGCCCAGGTGGCGATCGCCCGATTGCTCATGCGTCCTTCTGGCTGGCCGCCCAACCGTCGTTAATTTTGCGAATCGTGAAATAGGCGCCGAGCGCGCCGACCATGGCGCCGGCAAACAAGAGCCCAAGACACGCCAGCACGCCGAAATAAGCGAGATTCGATCCCAGACGCGCGAAGGCCATCGAGCTTTGCAAGAGCTTGGCTTCCCAGAGATACAGACCGAAATTGATGGCCAATGAAATTGCGGCCGCGAGCCATCCCAAAGCCGCGCCTTCAAAGACGAACGGAGCTCGGATCATCCGGCTTGTCGCGCCGACCAATTCTAGAATCTCAATCTCGTCGCGTCGCGCGGCGATCGATGCGCGCACGGAATTGCCGATGACAAAAAAACTGCCGGCGATCAAGATCGCGACGATCACCCAGCCGCCTGTCGACAACGCCCCGACAAAGGCCGAGTAGTTCCGGACCCAACTCTGCCCGTAAGAAACGTCCTCAACTCCCTTGAAGGCCGACAGCTGCTGCGCGATCGCCTCGAAGGTCGCGGCCAAGACATCGCCCGATACGCCGGGAACCAGACTGACCTGAAAGCTCGCCGGAAACGGATTGGAGAATTCGGTGTCTTCAAGAAGATCCGGAGCATAGCTCGACATTTTTTGCCGAAATGCGGATGTCGCCTGTTCTTTGCCAACGAACTCGACCGAGCGGATGCGCTGATCCTTTTCCAAGGCGGCCTTCAGCGCTTCGCGATCCGCGGCCTGGATTGTGTCTTCGAGGTAGACGGACATCTGCGCCGACTCTCCCCAATGCGAGAGGACACGCTTTAAATTCAAAGAGAGCGAAAGCACGAACGCGACCACGGTGAAGGTTGCTGCCAATACGCTTAAAGTCGCGAGTTGCATGCCGGTGTGATGCACCCAACTGCGCCGGAAGCTGCGGAGATATTCGTTCCAAGACATTCGTTCCTCTCAACTGACCTGTATTCGTTGGCCGATCCGCGACGGTCTGAACCTGATGATCTGAACCTGACAAACTGAACCGACTGACGTGAACCTACTATTGATCGATCGTCACTTGGCCGGCGCGAATTTCGATCATCCGTTTTGATCGACGTTTCACAAGGCCCATATCGTGGGTCGCTACAAAGACCGTGGTCCCCTGTGCGTTGACCTTTTCAAGGAGGTCCATGATTTCTTCGCTCAGAGCCGAATCGAGGTTTCCTGTCGGTTCGTCCGCGATCAGAACGCCGGGCTGGTGCACAAGCGCTCTTGCGATGGCGACTCTTTGTTGCTCTCCACCTGAAATCTGTTCCGGAAATTGCGAGCTTTTGTAGGTCAGACCAACCTGCTCCAACACTTCTTCCACGCGTCGACGCATTTGTGTCGGCCGCTCGCCGCGAATCTCCAACGGGAGAGCGACGTTCTCAAACACCGTGCGACCTTTCAATAATCGGAAGTCCTGAAAGACAACGCCGATTTTTCGACGAAGATAGGGAATCTCGCTCGACTTGATGCGTGTCAGATCATAGCCCGCGATACGCACGTCGCCCGAACTCGGCTTGTCGAATCCCGAAATCATGCGGAACAAGGTGGTTTTGCCCGCACCGCTCGGGCCGGTCAGGAAAATGAACTCACCCTTATTGATTTCCAAAGACACATCGCGGAGCGCGTGCGTGGGGCCAGGATAGGTCTTGTAGACATGATTGAACTGAATCATGTCTATAGTCTACGGAGCGCTAGAAGAGTTGACCAGAAACGAGCAGGTCTAGAATTTGCTGATGCTGTTCACGCATGGCCAAACGTATGGCGTTCGGGTCCTGAATTTGTAACCGGCTTAAGACTTCCGAATAGGGAGTCTTCACGCTTTTGATCACAGCCCCGGATTGGTAGACCCGGCTGACCAGATACGGCTTCTCCCGACCCCAGTCTTCCGTTTGAACGTGGAAGCTCATCCCTCTGTACATGACATCGGAGTTGAAGCCTTTTTGCACGTATCCCCCAAGAGTCCAACTTGCCGCATGGGCTGCGGACGACAGTTTGTACGAGCTGTCTCAATTTGACAAGGCTCTCGCGACGGCAAAACGCATGCCGCACCACGATCTGTCGAAGAATTAGTCAGGTTCTCAAGCTTCACGAAGAGACCGCAACATACAGAATTCAAGCCTCAAAGCAGTCCCGGTCACAGCCGATAAGTTGAGTATCTCGAAAGGTAGGCCGTGCGCGTGCTCAACTCTCGATCCGTCATCATTGGACTCGCGGTCACGTCCGCGCTGTTGGTAGGTGCGTGCACCAAAAAAGTCGTGGTGCCTGTCACGAGCGCGGCACCGATCGCTAGCTATTGCACGACTCCGCAAACATTCACATCACCCGTGACCATCACCGGCTCGGCGAAGTACGAGTTCCGGGAGAACGGAAATGGCGCCGTGAGCGGGACACCGGGCAACATCCGCTTCGCGGAAGTCGTGGTCACCGATTCCGCCGGTACGATAGTACAATGCACGGAGACGGACAGCTCGGGCAATTTCTCATTCGATCTGTCTGCCAATTCTGGGACCTACACGGTCAAAGTGAATTCACGCGCGAACAACTCGAACCTCAAAGCCTATGTGATGAACAATCCGACCGATAACACCTACTACTCAGTCGCGACTACGGTGTCGTCGGCGTCCAGTGGTTCGATCTCGCTCACGGCCTCGGCGACGGGCGCAGTGATTGCGGGCGCGTTCAATATATTAGACAAGCTCGCCGATGCGAATGTCTTCTTGAGAACTCAAGCGTCCGCCGGCGCCTGTACGACCTTTACGGACTGCAATGCGTTCACCGTCGCTCCGATCGTTTATGTGTATTGGACGAAGGGCTTCAATCCGAATGTGTATCTGGGCGGGAGCGCGACCAGTGGCGTGAGTTTCTTTTTGAAAGGGACTAACGAGCTTTACATCTTGGGCGGCATCGAAGGAGATGTAGATTCCTCCGACTGTGACCATTTCGACAACTCGATCATCTTGCACGAGTACGGTCACTTCATCGAAGGCAACTACTCCGGTACCGACTCTCCCGGCGGGCGGCACGCTCCGAACGAGACACTCGATCCGCGCTTGAGTTGGAGCGAAGGCTTCGCGAATTTTTTTCAGGCAGCAGTCACAGGTGTTCCTTTGTACCGGGACACAGAAGGCAACGTGAGCTGTGGGTCCGGCTGCACGCAGCCGTTCCATGACGAAAACCTGGAAGCTTACGAGAACTACGACAACCCGGCGCTGATCGCGCTCGGGCAAGGGAACTTCCACGAATTTTCGGTGACGCGTGCTCTGTGGGACGCGTTGGATCCGCATCCGGTTTCAGGCGCAGGTGGTGGGGCAAGCCCTGACGAAGCGGTCACATCGCCGTTTGCCGAAATCTGGACCGTCTTCACTGGCACGTCGTACGGTTTTGCTTCCTCTGGTGCGCGCTTCCGCAACATCGGCCTGTTCTTTAAAACTCAGTCGGCTCTCGGCGGCAGTCAGGACTGGTCGTCAATCCGTACGCTCGAAATGCAGCGCGGCACCCAACAGGATTTCGCAACACCCCTAGTGCAAAACACCTGCGGCGCAACTACCATCTCCCCCTTCAATAGCACCAATACCACGTTCGCCGAATCGCATCTTTTTTATGACAACGACTTCTATGCGCACTATCACGCCAGCGGAACACTGAACGTGCGCGTCGCCTACGCTTCGGACGCCACGCCCATCAATGTCGATTTGATTGTCTGGAAGAATGGCTACAGATATGGCACTCTGACCGATGCATTGGCCTCGAGCCAACAGTCCCGCACCACTGATGGCGGTGATGAGGAAATTTCCATTTCCGCCACGGCTGGTTGGTATATGATCAATGTGATGGCGTTTCCAAACTCTGTAGCTACTCCGGGCAGCGCGACGTATACGCTTTATATCAACGGCAGCCAATACTGTGCGAGCTTGAACCCGTGAGGAACGAGATGTCGGATTCACAACCTACTCAGATCCGGAATCGCAAACGCGCGGCCCTCCTCGCGATGGGTACGCTGGTGCTTTTAGCCGCGGCGGCGATGACCTCGATTCAATCCTTGCATGATCTCTCAGCGTTGATCGCCGGTCACCGCGATACGGTTGTGCCACTTCAGCTCCTGTCGGCTGCGACATCTCCTCAGCGCCTTCCGGCTTCGGCCGACTCGAAGTCACTCCCCAAGGGAGACACGGAGTTCCGCAAGACCGAGGGAATCATTCAAAACTCCATAACCCCCGAAGGCCCGCTACCCGGCCCACAAGGCGGCGTGTTCCAGCTGAAGGGAATTTCCCACGTGCGTGCCAACGTCCGCGACATGCATTACAACTGGATCCTGCCGCCCTCGCTCCGCGTGCGCTCCGGCGAAACACAAGGCTTGGTATCGCAGCTCGCAGCAGGCGAAGAGAAAGTCTTTCTACTCGAACTGGAAGCTCTAACCCCTGGTCCCCACCGCGTGATTTTCCGCTCATGGGTCACAAAGGGCCAAGACGCCATCGGCAATTCCGCCCATTTCATAATCGGAGACGACACCGCACTCACAGCCCAAGGCGTCCAAACCCAAAAGCGTCCCCTCGCCCCCCGCTCCCCCGAAGAATTCCGCCGCCGCGCCATCCA
>JAMPXM010000200.1 GCA_023701225.1 Pseudobdellovibrionaceae bacterium
CCATCGCATTTCCGTTTCAGGCCCGGGCAAGACCGATTCTTGCCTGTCCAAAGCCAAAGAGTTACGTGTTCAGGTCATTCACGTGGATTCTTTGGATGAGCTTCACGCACTCGGCCACCCCGGCACCTGTGGGATCGGCCTACGGCTTCCATCTGCGGATGGTCAGTCCGGCAAACTCGGCTTGACCGCGATGGAAATGGAGCAAGCGATCCAGACCTCGCCTGTCCCACTCTGGGGCTTGCACTCCTACCTGGGACGAGAGCGGTTTTCAAAGGCCCAACTCTCTCAGTCGTGGGAGTCGATGGCACAGCTCATCTCCCGCTTCCCCACTCGCTTTCAGACGCAGCCTCGGTTGGCGCTCGGACCCGGACTGCCCGCGCGCTGGCAGTCCGACGCCGAAGGGGCCTCGCACGCGTCCTTGGGTTCATCCATGCCCTGCGATTTTGAAGTCGGGCGAGGGCTGCTCGCGGCGGCCGGTTATTATGCGACTCCCGTGCTTGCCCGGAAAGCCACGAACTTCGGCGACGAAACGGTGATCGTGAACGGCGGCCTGCAACATTTGGGAAGTCCGTTTGTCACGGCCACACAAAAACTCACGGACATCCAAGCGATCTGTGTCCGCGCCGGCCAACCCGTCCAGGAGGAAACGAAGACTTTCGCTATCTATGGCTCACTCTGTCTCGGCCATGATGTTTTACATCCACGTTTGCCGCTACCGCGATCCTTGCGCCGAGGCGATTGGATTGTATTCCCGCTTGCCGGAGCCTACGGACTCACGGGCGGGGTCCCCCATTTCATCGGCCAAGATTTGCCGACGGAATGGATTTACGAAAATGGACGCCTCCGCGATGTCACCGCTCACGACTTTCGCCTGTATCACGACTCGTTCTGGGCCGCGCGGCCAAATTCAAGTACAATTCCCTTATGACAAAAACCACGAAGGCGAGCCACACATCATCATCCTTGCTGCGACTCCGTCATGCATTCGAGAAAATGAATGTCTATCCCCACGCCCAGAGCTTGGCGAACGATGAGGATCTTTTCGCGAAAGGCGCACTCGATTCGCTGGTGATGATCCAATTCGTTCTGGCGATTGAAGATGAATTCAGCATTCGTCTTGAGAACGCAGACATCGCATATGAAAATTTCGCGAGCTTTCAAAAACTGGCGCATCTGCTGCAGAGTCGATACAGTATCCCGCTGTGATCAGAGTCCGCTCTTGAAAAACGAAATCTCAAGCAGGGCGACTAAAATCACGATCAAAACGTGTGTCGAGAGAACCGGACACCAGCTAGCGCCGATCCATCCTCGTCGCACAAAGAATTTCTGCAGTGTTGCCCGATAAAGTAAAATTAAAATCAACCAGCCAACGATGTACGCTCCGACGTCGACGAGAACGTGCATCCATTCCACCTGAACCGAGGCCAGTTGCGAAAAGAAGAGACTGTAAAACGCGCGGACGCCGACTTCGTGGAAGAGGAACATCTGTACGCCGATCACCATGGCCGTCAATACACCGGTTACGATGAGAGAGCGAGAGACGCGATAGACTGGCAAGAACACCACTTGAAACATGAACTGATACATATAGGTGAAGCTGCGGCGCCAGATCTCCAGGGGCGTGGCAGATAGAAATAAAAATCGTGTCGCATCTGGAACTGCCACGCCAAAGAGCCGCAACGTTCCGGCGATGACGTTCATCGACGCGACCACATAAACACAAAAATAGCCGTATAAAAACAATGCCTGAGCTGCTCTATGAGCTGGAAGCGGAGACAAGGCCATCGCGATCACGATGCGCAAAAGGAGCATCGCGAACAAAATGTTCCACCAACCCATCCACCACAGGCGGCGATCGCCCGACCGAACTTCGGTCTCCGGCGCGAGCGGCACGGAATACCCCACTTGCGAAGGGGACCATGCCTTGAGTGTCAGGTCCCGCGCGCCTGGGCTTTTCACTCCCGCGATAAGTGCGAACGCCAACCAGAGAACTCCCTGCGGGTGCATCAACCAAAAAAATTGAAGATACGAAGTGTGCCCTTGCATCGCGACCCATCCTGCACTCCACATGCACGCGCCGAAGCCCAGCGTTACGACAAATAAAGTCATTGCCGTTCGACCGGAGGTCGGGCGACACGCAAGCCACGAGAGCATGCCACCATTGACGAGCAAATAGGCCGGAAATACGAGGACCGCGGGCGACGCGGCCTGAAGCAAGCTCGCGGAGACGATCCAACTTGTGATGAATGAAAAAATAAAATAAGGCCCCAAGAATCGCCTTGGAACCCAGGGCGTGAAAAATCCGAGCGTCACGAGTGACACCAAAATCCAGGTTCTGTCCTGCGCGAGGTTCATCCGTGCCCACGAAGGGAAGGTGTGCGACCAGTTCGCCAAAATCAAAAAAACACCGGTCAGCATCAAAACGGCCAAACCCAGCAGACGTCCCCAATCACCCGTCCCACTCAGGCGACCGATGCAACGCGCTTCCCACTCATCCCACTTTTTCTCGACGGAGTCCGGAGTCATGATCGCCTTTCGCGAAAAACAAGAGCTTCCACGCCTGACGAATCGGAACCTGCGCGCCAGGATCGGCCTGCGACGCGGATCTCAATTCGTAATGCGGTAGGTGCGGTTGCATATGATGTGCGTGGTGGAAGTTGATGCTCAAAGGAAAAAGCAATTCCTCCCAAACACGGTTTTGAAAAATGAGATCTCGGGAGAACCCGGCGCGCACTCCTCCATCATGGTAGTGATGAAAGTGATTGACCAGAAGCACCCACGGGCCCCAGGTAATATATGGAACCAGCCAATACAGAATCAAGTACTCCAGCCCATCAGTCGACGCGAACGCGCCGACGATCACGATCCAAAACAGAACGAACAGTCCGTGATCGGACTGTCCACGAAAGGGATACTTACCCAAAAGTCTCTGCGGAAGTCCGTTGGAATAAGATTGGAACGCAAAAAAACTCCTGAGAGTCAGAATGTCCGTGAGTTGGTTCCACACCCAGGCGGATGGCGAGCTCCAGGACTTTTGATAAATGTAGAGATCGGGATCGACGGTTTCTCCTAAATATCGGTGATGCAACAGGTGGATCCGCCCAAAGTGAGAATGCGAAATCAAGCACGGAAAATGGCACAACCACCGGCCTACAAAGGAATTCCATTTCGGAGAGCGAAAGAGGAGGCCATGAACGCATTCATGACCGATCAAGCTCAGAGCGAAGATGCGACTGCCGATCAAGAAAATCGCAAAAGGATAAAACCAAAAACTCACGAATTCGCAAAGCCAAATGGAAACCGCAAACGTCGCGACAATGGTGAGCGCGTGGATCCAAGCGTAGCGATGCCGCAGTCGTACGTTGCTCATTGCTCTATTCTTCGTGAATTGGCGAAGATTCACAAGCTCAGTGCCGTGCGGGAACGAGCGAGAGGACACACTTAGCTCGACCAAAGTTCTGCTGCGTCGGAGACCATGTGATCATCGCAATGAACTCAGAATCCCGTGATCCATGAAATGTAGCAGTGGGTCGCCGACGCGATCGAAACTTTAACGACCGTGTAGATCGTCTGCGATCCTACCGTGGTGGGACCGTTATCGGGAACGAAATGCGGATTCGTACAATTTCCGAAAGTGTACGTGCGCGAGGTGGTATCCGTGACGATCAAGGTGTAGGACGCACCGTCTTTCATATTATTCAACGTCAAAGCCGCTGCTCCAGGCGCTTCGAGAATCTGCACGTTGCCTGCGTTAAAGTCGACAGTCGCGCCGGTGGCGACGACATTCTGTGCCGAATACACCTGACCGGATGTCGCTTTGATATTACCAGTCACATCTAACTTTTCGACAGGGCCCGTCATGCCGACACCGACATTGCCTCCAGACACGACCAGCTGGCTCGTTCCGACCACAAGCCCGTTGGCCGGCAAGTTGAGCGTGCCGGTCATCGTATCGCCGGCCTTACTCACTTTCGCCGCAACCGCGGTTGCCGTCACGGAGTCCACATATTGCTTCGTCGCCGCCCCAAGGTTCGCCGAGGGATCCGCTGAGAGGACGAGGAGACCCGTCATCGTATCGCCAGCTTTATTGACCGGCGTAAATCCAAGTGCCGCCTGCTTACCATTGAACGTATCGTAATCGGCTTTCGAGAGAAGACCTGCGGTCACGCCAGCAGCCGACGCCATCGGAATATTGAGCGTGTGTACGCCGGTCGCCGACGTCCACGCCGGAGCTGTGCCGCTTGTCCCGGGAACCGCGAACGTTTGTGTCGCATCGGTGAGGCCGTTCAACGACGTGATACCTCCACCGCCGCCGCCGATCATGTTCACCCACGCACCGTTTTCGTAGGCTTCGAATTTATTTGTGCTCGCATTATAGCGAAGCATACCATTGATCGGAGTTCCGGGCCGCTGCGCCGTGGTCCCACGGGGAACCAATAACGAGCCCGTACCCGCGACATCCAAATCCGCTTGTGGCGAAGAGGTGCCCATCCCGATCGTGCCGGTCGGAGTGATAATCATGCGATCCAAACTATCGGTTGCATCATAAATCCGGAAGTAGCCGGCGCCCGTAGTGTTAGAGCTGCCGGTCGAATACAGAATGAAGGCGCGACCGTTATTGTCCGTGTTCTCTAGGCGCAGGGTTGAGCCATTGGTCCGATTGGACGTGATATGCACGAGTGATGCGGGGCTCGCAGTACCGATACCCACCGAACCGCCCGACGGATTGATATTCACAAACCCCTTCGTGGCGTTCGAAGTTGAATCCAACGTCAGATTTCCACTGCCAACGCTATCGCCGAAGATCGTGTTCCCGCCCATCTTGAGCGAGCCCGTCATTGTCACCGTACCGTTGGCGCGGAAATCACCCGTGCCCGCATTCGACCAGGAAAGAATTCCTGTACCGTTGGTCGAAAGGATTTGGCCCGTCGAACCATCGGCCGCAGGCAAAGTCCAGACTGTGCTTCCGGCATTCGCCGCAGGTTGAAATCCAGTAAAGCCGGACGTCGCACCCGACAACCGCAGAGCCCCTTTCACATCCAACTTCGCACCGGGAGTGGTCGTGCCCACACCCACGTTACCACCGGACACGATCAGTTGATCCGTTCCAACAACCAATCCATTCGCCGGCAGGTTGAGTGTCCCTGTCATCGTGTCGCCGGCCTTACTGACTTTGGATGAGGCGGCCGTGGAAGCAGCCGAGTCCACATATTGCTTGGTAGCGGCACCTAATGCCGCAGCCGGGTCTGCCGAGAGCACAAGAAGCCCTGTCATCGTGTCGCCAGCTATATTGACCGGTGTAAATCCAAGTGCTGCTTGCTTACCATTGAACGCGTCGTAATCAGCTTTCGAGAGAAGACCTGCGGTCACGCCAGCAGCCGACGCCAGCGGAATATTGAGCGTGTGCACACCTGTCGCCGACGTCCACGCCGGAGCCGTGCCACTCGTGCCAGGGACAGCGAAGGTCTGTGTGGCATCGCTCAACCCGTTGAAAGACGTGATGCCGCCAGCACCGCCGCCGATCATGTTCACCCAAACGCCATTTTCGCGAGCTTCGAACTTATTCGTCGTCGAATTGTAGCGCATCATTCCGTTGACCGGAGTGCCTGGCTGCTGGGCTGTGGTACCTCTCGGAATCAATAAAGAATCGGTACCCGCAATATCCAGCTGCGCCTGAGGTGTCATCGTGCCGATGCCAACGAAGCCAGTCGTCGTGATCCGAACTCTCTCCGCGTTGTTAGCACCCAAAATCAACGGATGCGCGGAGGTCGTCGCAAGGTACATGCCATTGTAGGACTGGTCATGATTGACGCTATTGATGACGGCCGCGACCGATCGAGTTGGATCCGTAAGCTGCACCATGGGAACGGCGGCCGTCGAAATGTCCGTCGTCACCTTAAGTCCAACGGTTCCGTTCGGGCTCACAACATTCAAACTCGCCGCCGGCGATGCCGTCCCGACGCCGACTTTTCCAGCCGAAACGACAAGTTGATTGGTACCAACCGCCAAACCGTTCGACGGCAAGCTCAAGGTACCCGTCATCGTATCGCCGGCTTTGTTCACCGGAGTGAAGCCAAGCGATGCCTGTTTTCCGGCAAGGCCCGTGTCGACGTAGTTCTTCGTCGCCGCATCTTGTGCCAAGGCCGGATCAGCGACGTTGGTAATCTTAAAACCACCCATCGATTGGTCAGCCGTGTACACCACCGTTCCATCTTTTTTGATGTACGCGCCACCGGCCGTCGACACCGCCGAATCCACATACTGCTTGGTCGCAGCACCCAGGTTCGCGGCCGGATCAGCGGAGAGCACGAGCAAACCCGTCATCGTATCGCCCGCTTTATTCACTGGC
>JAMPXM010000201.1 GCA_023701225.1 Pseudobdellovibrionaceae bacterium
GAGGCCGTTGATGTAGATGGGGCGGCTATCGGAGCGGCAGGTTTCGCGGGGTGGAATGCCGCGGTTGGGATCGCCGGGTTCGATCGTGCAGGACGTCTCTTCGCGGGTTTCTTGGAGGATCGAGATGTCGATCATGTCCCGCCCATAGCGAGAGAAAAATTCCAACTGCAGGATGCGGCCCTCAATTCGGTTGGCACAGGAGCCAGGATCGAAATCGAATTTTGCGCGCCGGAGCGAATATTTTTTGCTCTTTTCTTTGACGCCGACGGTTTTAAGATCGCCGATGCGCGCTCCGCAACCTGGTAACAAATCGCCGCCTTGGGCGTCGACAAACGAAAGCACGACGTAGCGATCTCGCAGCTCCAATTTCAAAACGCCGAGTCGATCATCGAAACGTCCTTGATACTCACCCATGTACGGCTCAGCCGCCTCGATATGCTCCGCGGGAATTTCACCCTTGATCACATCAATCTCATTGCAGGCAGGCAAGACGAGAGCGCAGATGGCAAGGACCATCATCAACAAGAAAGAGTTCCTTGGCCTCATACATCCCCCCTCTTCGATCGTGAGGTGACGTGATCGGCCTTGGCAAGACACCAGGAAATATCAGGACCTTTGGGCTATTGAATCCGGCCTAGTAAAAAAAGAGGATCCTGCTGCGCGAGAAGCAGGGCGTTTTTTGAATTTGGCACAGCGCCAAACTCAGAACACATTAGGATTTTTCCTGCGCTGTCCAGAACTCAAGCTGATCGGAAGCGACTCGATCGTCGGTCGTCTCAAGACGCACACCGAGACCGATGAGCCGCACGGGAACTTCACGCCGACGAAACGCCTCTTCCAAGAGTCGGTCGAAGTCCGCGACTTCAGGAAATTTCGTGATCGTCGTTTCATGTGTGGTTTGCTTAAAGTCAAAAAACTTGAGCTTCACGAACGCCCCACGGATTTTGTGACGCAGCCCCGAGCGCTCCATCCTTCGCAGCCATTCTTCATAAATCGCCGGTAGCTCGCGCCGACAGAGCGCCAGCGTCGGCAAATCGGCGCGAAAGGTTTCTTCCACACTCAGTGACTTCCGTTCCCAACTCGTTTCGACCGGACGATCATCACGCCCAAATGCAAGCTCGTGGAGACGCGGCCCCCACTTGCCAAAGCGAACGACCAGTTCCGGCACCGACAACTTCTGCAGATCCGCGCAGGTTCGAATCCCCATTTTGTGCATGCGCTCTGCGGTGACCCGGCCGACTCCGAATATTTTTTCGATTTTCAAACCGGGGACGATGTCCGCGACGTCCCGCGGACGAATCACCTTCAGACCGTCAGGCTTATTCCATTCACTGGCGACTTTGGCGAGAAACTTATTGGGCGCGACGCCAGCGGAAGCGGTCAATCCGGTTTCCTCGCGAATGAGTCGACGGATCTCCTGAGCGACTCGCGTCGCGCTTCCTCCGAACCATGTCGAGTCGGACACATCCAGATAAGCTTCATCGAGCGACAGCGGCTCAATCACCGGTGTAAAACGCTCGAAAATCTCTCTCACCTTGCGACTCTCGGCTTTGTACTTGGTAAAATGAGGGGACACCAAGACCAATGAGGGACAAAGGCGCAGAGCTCGCGCCGACGCCATGGCGGAACGCACTCCGAACTTGCGCGCTTCGTAATTGGCCGTCGCAATCACGCCTCGACCTTCGGGGGTGCCGCCCACCGCGACTGGTCGACCGGCCAGCTCCGGCCGATCGCGGACCTCGACCGCGGCATAGAAACAGTCCATGTCGACATGAATGATTTTCCGAGTGTGCTGATCCATCTCGTCACCTCGACTTGTCGCGCGGGCCCAGGCCTTCATATCATAAAATATGCGCAAATTGACCTCTGTCGTTCTCTCGATCACCGCGGGGATCACGACCCTTTTCGCGGGTTGCTCCACGGTCTCGATCAATCAATCGCCCAATCTCTTGACCCAGCTTCCGAACATGGACGAGGTCGCGCCCGGCAAGGATCTGGAAAGCGTCGATATTTATTTGCGTAAACGTCTAGCCGAAAATCCCAGCCCCGCGCTGGAGTGGTGGACTCGCTATCAGCAAGCCAAGCTTTGGGCGCAAGATGATTCCGCGAAATCGTGTGGACATTACAAGACGCTCGGCTCGGACACGGAGTTCCCATTGCGGCATATCGCGATGTTACGCGCACTGGAAGCTTGCTCGTCTGAAGATCTCTCGCTGCCTCCGCTGGAGCAACTGCTTTCCACGATCACCGATCCATGGCTGCAGGAGGTGCTTGTCCGCACCGTGCACGCCCGCGCCACACGCACGGGTGAACTCGGACTGGAAATGAAGCTCGCCGGTGACGTCGCCCTGCATTCGACGCTGCAGTCGGAAAAAATCCAACTCCTCAATCGCGCCATCGAACTTGCGGAAACTCTGCAACAGCCGGAAGCCAAGTCCGCCTACCAGGCCCGCCTGGAAAAGGTCGCACCTCGCTTTCGCAAAGACCCGAAGCCGCAAGAGTGGCTCGATGTCGCGTTGGACTTCCGCAAAGCTCGCGAATTCGAGAAAGCGCGCGCTTTCTATCGCAAGGCGATCGCCCATCGCCAGATCTCGGATGCGGACCGCTTGAAAGCCATCGACGGTATCCGCCTGGCGTACAAACTTGAAAAACGCGTCGACGAATATGTCGCAGCAACACATGAACTTGCGGACTTCGCCCGCGCCAAGTTCCGCAAGCGCCGCTCCCCCTCCTGGAGAGCCGTTTGGACCGAGAAACTCCACGATACACAACTGCTCCTGGCACGCACGCTCTGGACGGAAAAGACTGTCCCAGAAGCCTTGCACATTCTCGACCGACTCGAGAAGGATCTGTCCGGCCGCCACCCCCTCGATGAAATCAACTGGCTGCGCGCGCGGATCGAAGAAGAGGCCGGCCGCTTCGAGGTCGCCGTCGATATCCTCAATCGCACCGACGGCAGCAAAAACCCGAATCGGACCATGATTGAAAAAATCCGATGGTACAAAGCGTGGAACTTGAACAAACTCGGACGCCATCAAGAAGCGATCGATGCGCTTCAGGAGCTCAATCAACGGTTCACCACGCTCACCAATCAGCCGCGCAATCGATTCTGGATCGCGAAAGCGCTTCTCAAGCTCGGACGAGACGATGACGCGAAACAAGAATTCGAGTCCCTGATCGAAACCGATCCTCTCGGTTATTATGGCTTACTCTCCTACCGGGAACTCCGCCGGGATCTTCCACCCGCGCAGGTCCGAGACACCACCGCAGCGACGCCGCCGGCATCGTCCACACCCCCCTCATCGTTATCCGAGGCAACGCCCAACCCGACGGCGGACGCCATGCGGGAACCGGCGGCTGCGCCCGCGCTTCCTTCCGGTGCCCCTTCGCCGTTTGCGAACTCTCACGATCACGCCTACGTCGAATGGCTCCTCTCTTTGGGCGAGTTGCCGATCGCGCGACGCTTTCTAGACCACTACACAGCCGCTCGCGGAATGCCAGCGCATGACTCGCCCGAGGGGCGCGAAATGCTCAAATACCTCGCGCGCGCCGGCAACTTTCATGCGCTCTTCGCCAAACTCGGCAGTTTTTCCCCGGAGCTCCGGAGCCGCACGCTTGCCGACGACCCCACTCTTCTTTTCCCTCAGCCTTACACGCACTTCGTTTCGGAAGCGGGCCGAAAATTCGGCGTCGCCACCGAACTCATGTACGCGATCATGCGCCAGGAGTCGTCGTTCGACCCCCAAGCCCGCTCGCATGCCGACGCCTTCGGTCTCATGCAGCTCATTCCCGAAGCGGCCCGTCGCGTGGAAAACACCTCGGGCATTCGCCTGAACACGCCTGAAGACCTCTACCGTCCTGAAGTGAACGTGACCTTGGGCGCGGCGTTTTTACGTGACCTCCTCAATCAATACGACGAGCAGTTCGTGTTGACCGTCGCAAGCTACAACGCTTCCGAGAAGGCCATCCGCGGCTGGATGAAAACGCGCTTCCGCGGCGACGCGCTCCAGTTCATCGAGGACATTCCGTACGAAGAAACTCGCGGATATGTGAAGCTCGTCCTGCGAAACTACATCTTTTACCTGCGTCTCAATTCGGGAGGCCGTTCCGTGCCCTTTCCCGATTGGTGTCTAGACTCTTTACATGACTTCAATTCGTGAGCGGCCGGGTCTCGTAACGATTCAAAAGCGACGCCTGATTCCAAGCACTTAACGCTTTTTTTTACGGCACCTTGTTTGCTCTTCCATATGGCTGAGATCGCAACCGCCCGGCGTGCCGGGAGGGAGTTTGGCCATGAAAAGAGTTTTGCGTGCCCTCGCCTGTTTCGGCTTTATCGCCGTTTCCTTCACAGTGTGGGGAATGCTGCAAACGCTGATCTCCAAGCGACCGGCCAGTGTTTCCGTCTCCGGCCAAAGCGATTCGGACCGCGAACTGATTCTCAATGCCGCTCAGAAAGTCAGTCAGAAAGCTGGCGCCAAGGAGTCGAAGGTTCTCCTCAACGACCCGAACATCGCCGAGAAGTGGGGCTTGAAAAAAACAGAAGCCACTCGTGCCTGGGAAGTCTCGCAAGGATCTAAAGACATCAACGTCTGCATCATCGATACCGGCGCCGACGTCGAGCATAAAGATCTGAAAGACAATCTCTGGGTCAACGCCGGAGAAACGGGACCGGACGCAAAAGGCCGCGACAAATCCAAGAACGGCATCGACGACGACGGCAATGGATACATTGACGACATCCATGGCTGGAACTTCGTTCACAACAACAATGTTCTGACCGATACCCACGGCCACGGCACGCACATCGCTGGCATCATCGGCGCCCGCGGCGGCAATAATTTCGGGATCAGTGGCGTCAGCCCGCGCGTGAGCCTGATGATTCTGAAGTACTACGACCCGAACACGAACAACCTCGAAAACACGATCAAGGCCATCAAGTACTGCGTGCAGAACAACGCGCACATCATCAACTACTCAGGTGGCGGCGTGGAGTATTCGCAAAAGGAATTCGCCTCCGTCAAAGAGGCCGAGAAAAAAGGCATTCTCTTTGTTTCCGCGGCGGGCAACGAAAAGTCGAACTCCGACGAAAAGGGCAAGCATTACTTCCCGGCCGATTACGAGCTGAGCAACATCATCTCGGTGACCGCGATCAACGACGCGCCGAAAGAAGCCACGCAAGTGCTCGCTTCAAGTAACTACGGCGTCCGCACGGTCGACCTCGCCGCTCCCGGCGAAAACATTTACTCCACACTGCCGGGCAATTCGTTTGGCATGATGACCGGCACCTCGCAGGCCACGGCGTTCGTCACCGGAGTCGCGGCTCTGGTGATGGCCAATAACCGCGAGTTCTCAGCCACCGACGTGAAGAAGTATATTCTGCGCAACGGCGACGAGCACCCCAGCCTCGCGGCGAAGACGGGCACATCGAAGGTTCTGAATTCGTACAAGGCTCTGACTTCGATGGACATCAACGTCGCCGCGACGGGCGTGATCGCGACCAACACGGCCACGATCCCGAAGGAAGCGTTTCAGTCCAATAGCAATTTAAAAGACCCGCGCATGGCCCCGAGCGCCCTGCGTGCGAGCACGGCCGACGCTCAAGACACGGCCGAGGCCTTCGCCGGCTTCGGCAAGGATCTCCTGAAAGCGATCAAGAGCGGCGTCACGACCAACCCCGCGCTCGACGAGAGCGATGAGTTGCGCACGCGGTAAGCGGCAACACACCTACCTGCGTGCCGCCCATCCAGGAAAGGATCCGACGTGTCCGTCCAGTTGATCGCCATTCTCCATCCTTTTCCGGCGTGACCCTGCAAATTTGAATTGTAGAAAATCAAAAGCCTCGTCTCATTTCGATCCAAGCCTTATGGATACCTTAATTCACTCCGATCAGTCGGATGTGAAAATCCGCATACCTTCAGCCATTTTCAGTTTGCGAAACGACCGCGGAATCACTCTCCTGGAAGTCGTCATCGTGGGTGCCATCGGAACGCTCATAGCGATGGCCGTGGGCGACCTCCTCATCGCGAGTTCGAAATGGCGACTCCGCTTAGAAACCAAGGCGGCCTTGCAGTCCGTATCGCAGGAAATTCGCATCTTGCTAGAAAATGACGGGTCTTGGCAGACCACGCTCACCCATGCCGACAATGCCACGACCTTCGCTTGCCTCACTGGCCCCTCGGGATGCACGACCGGAGGGAGTTTTTCGATATTCCATCGCAATGGAGAACGGGCTTTCGATGGCCTCAGCGGAACTCTCGCGTATACAGCGAAAGGCACGAGGTGCGACAGTTTTCCGAATGGCTCGTGCATGTATCGAATGACAATCGATTGGGTGCCCGGCTGCACATC
>JAMPXM010000202.1 GCA_023701225.1 Pseudobdellovibrionaceae bacterium
CGTGAAAATTGATGTCTTGCCGGGAGCAGAGGAGCTTCTTCTCTAGGCGGCCAGGTCGCAGTGCCGCCATTGAGCTTCGGTATGAAGTCCTTTCTTAAAAAGACCACTCATCAGGGCGCATTGGCGTTTTGGTTGAGGCATGGACTTTGATGATGTACCAGCCGTTCGAAAACAAAAATCCCGAACTGGGTGGAGAAGAAATATGAAAAACCTGATCCTTTCGTTCTCGGCTGTGATGATGGTAGGACAAGTCGCCTCGGCAGATATCATTAAATGTGTTTTCACGGAACCTTTCGTGAATACGACCTACAGCATGGCTCGCCAAACGCTGGAGATTTCGTCTTTTGACGAGGACGCTCCACTTCGCGTCATTAAAAACGTGTCGTTCCAGATCGTGGGCTCCAATCAATTTGAATTGCGCTCGGTCGAAGGAACAGTATTGCAGAAGTTGATGTTGAACTTCTCTGGTTCCGACGGGATGAGCGATGCGCGTTATCCCTATGATGCGATCGATCAGTCGATTCAAGTTCTTGAGAATGGCAAAGCCGGGGCGCCATTGTACGGCGGATGCACTTCGAACTTCCTGTCTGTACGCAACGCCGACAAGTGAGTTGGTCTCATTTCTTAAACGGCCCTGATTGCGGGGCCGTTGTCGTTTCGTTTTCATCGCCTTTTCAAACACGCGTTTCTATTTTCATTAACGGTCTCGTCATTGTTTCTTGAGCGTAATGCTCTTAGAACCGGTCTCAGTTCAAGGAGACCGAGATGAGATTCCCTGCCTCGTTCGATGTTTGTTTCTCGAAGCTGTGTTTGCTCCTTTCGTCGTCATCCGTCGGCGTGCTCGCGGTGCTATCGGCCGTGATCGTTTCCGCGGAAGAGGTGCAGTTGCAAGCCGTCACCGTTCAGGGCGAAAACGAACCTCAGCTCGGTCGTTGGCTTCCGACGGTGGAGCGGGCGCAAATTCATTCAGGCAAAAAAACGACGGTCACACCGGTTGAGCAGATGCCGGAGATCGCGACCAATAACTTTCGCCAGATCTTGCAGCACACGCCAGGCTTGCTGACCAGCGAGGTCTCCAACCAAAGCTTCTCCAGCCTCAGTTTCCGTGGGCTCGGAGATCCCCATGAGACTTTCAATCTGCTCTTGCTTCAAGACGGGATTCCGATCGCGGCGGATCCCTACGGATATCCGGCCAATTACTACCAACCCTCTTTTGACTATGTCGATCGCTTGGAGTTTGTCCGTGGCGGTGCGGCTCTGCAGTACGGGCCTCAAGTCGGCGGGGCGCTGAACTTCGTCACACGCCGGCCGAATCGAGAGCGCCCAGTGGCCATTCGGCTCAAGCATCTCGGTGGGGAAGATGGACTCTATGAGGGATATAACGAAATCTCCGGAACGCGGGGACATCATGCCTATCTGGCGCAGTACAATCATCGCGAGGCCAAGGGTTATCGTTCAGCGAATTCGGATTTTAAGGTCAATGGCGGCGCGGCGAAGTACCTTTGGACTATCGATGCGAACTCGGAAGTGGGAGTCGCGCT
Organism: Pseudobdellovibrionaceae bacterium; assembly: GCA_023701225.1. Classification (GTDB taxonomy): domain Bacteria; phylum Bdellovibrionota; class Bdellovibrionia; order Bdellovibrionales; family JAMPXM01; genus JAMPXM01. The sequence goes on from JAMPXM010000202.1 coordinate 1,542, forward strand.
GGATCTGTATGATGCTGATCATGGTGAACCAGGTGGATTGGCGCTGACCACAGCGGCGAATTCCGCGGGCATCGATGGCGACTGGAGTCTTGCCACTCTTCGAAGCGACCGGCTTCGGATTGAGCGTCAGCAACTGGCCGTGAGTTACGCTCATCGCGGAGACCAGGGTCAGGAACTCTTCGCGCAAATCTGGGGCGCGGGGATGGAGCGTCAAAGCCGTCGGCAAAGCGTGGGAACGGCTCCGACCTTCGGTGGCATCGCCAATGGCACGACAAATACGATTTCCACTCAGGAGTTCTCCACTCTTGGAGCGGAAACGCGTTATCTGACGGACTGGGCCGGTCAGCAGACGGCGTCGCTCGGCGTTCGCTACCTCATGATCGACTCTCCTCTGCGTGAAGAGCGTGGCGCATCCGCGACGGCAGCGAGCGGTGAGCTTCGCAAAGAATACGGTCGTCAAACCAGTGTCCTCTCGCTGACGGCGGAGAATCGGATTTCGTTGGGTGCGTGGTCTATTACGCCAGGTATTCGCCTGGAGTCGATTCACCAAGAAATTGAAGAAAAACTCAATTCCGGCGCGACGGTTCCGCTGCGATCACGTCAGGATGACGATACGGTTCCTCTCTTCGGTCTTGGAGTGGAGCGTGAGCTGCCCGCGCACCTGACGGCGTATGCGAATGTGTCGCAAGGATATAAGCCCGTCACTTTCTCCGATGCCGTGCCTTTGTCGACAGGCGATACCATCAGCACGGATTTGAAGCCGGCCAAGTCGATTGGCTATGAGCTCGGAACCCGTGGAAATCCTTGGGCCCCACTTTACATGGACGTCAGCGTTTTCCAGTATGACTTCGTAGATCAGTTCGGGCGCGTGGGAACGAACCTGCAAAACGTCGGTCGCTCACGCCATCAGGGTGCGGATCTGGCCATGGAACTGGAGCAGGATGTCGCGATTGGCCGCGTGCGGCTGCATGGCAACGTCTCTTTGCTCAGCGCGAAATTCAAAGAAGGACCGGTTGCGGGACGGACGCCCCAGTATTCTCCGCGCTATTTGGCACGTTCGGGCGTCGTGTACGAACATCCGCGCTGGGGGCGTCTCGGCGTTCTTTCCACCTTCGTCGCTCGCCACTCGGCGGACGACAGCAATACGGCGAACCGTGAGATTCCAGCCTACTCCGTTTGGGATCTTAATGGTGAATTGGATTTGCCGGTGTTCGCCGAGGGTGCTCCGCATGATGCGCGAATTGTTTTTGGGATCGCGAATTTGATGGACCGCCAGTACTGGTCTCGTGTGCGTAGCAATGGAATCGAGCCGGCGCAGCCGCGCACGTTTCATGCGGGAGTGAGTCTTGCTTTCTAATGCTCTCATGGAGTGTGAATCGCACCGACTCTCGGTGTCTGGCGCGATTTCGCTCGCGCTTCACATGGCCGTTCTCGCATTTTTGATTCTCGATCCGGCCGACTTCTCCGTGGCCGCGCGTGAAAGACAAACGCCGGTGGAGGTGGCGCTGGTGACGTTGGAGAGGACGACGGTACGTCGGCACGTGGCTACTGCGGCGCTAAAAGATGTAACGACCTCTGAAGTCGCTTCCGCTCGGGAGGACAAAAATCCGCGTGAGGTTTTGCCAGAGACATTACCGGAGACTGCGTTTGAGGCGGCGCTCCCGAGTGAACGAACGTTGGACCTGACTGCCTTGGCGGGCACGATGGCGCAAGGTGGTGAAGAGAATCCGCGGGCGCGATATTTTTCATCGATTTTGGCGCGTCTTCATCGTTTGAAATCGTATCCCAGCGAGGCGCGTCGCCGCCGGAAACAAGGAACGGTCGAAGTGGTTTTCGAACTCCTCAAAGATGGACGAGTCGTTCAAGCGCGGATTCGCAAGCCGACCGACGAAGAACAGCTCAATCAAGCCGCTCTCGTCGCGGTTTCTCGTTTGGGACGTGTGCCTGCCATACCTGATGAGATCAGCCGAGGTGACTTGACGCTGGTCGTGCCGTTTTTATTTCAGCTGCAATGATGGGATTTTTACCGTCGTAGACGGCGTCGCCCAGCAAACCTGGGCGACGGGTCGATGAAAGGTCTGAAGACCTCTCGCTTAGCCTTCTTTCGGAACTTTGCTTTCGTCGACGGTGATTTCCACTTCGACGCGACGGTTTTGGCTGCGGCCGGATGCAGTTTTGTTGTCCGCGATCGGTTCATTCGGGCCCATGCCGATGGTCGTGATCGTATTCGCCGGAAGCCCGCCGCTGATGAGTTGTGCGCGAACGGCGTCGGCGCGCATGCGCGAAAGCGCCTCGTTCGTCGCAGCAGAGCCGGTGCTGTCGGTGTAGCCCTTAATCGTCAGCACGTTCTCTGGATACTTTTTCATGATCGTGGCCATTTGATTGAGGTTTTCTTTGGCTTGCGGCTTGAGTTCCGATTTGCCAGTGTCAAACAAGATGTCGCTCTTGAGTTTAGTGACAAGACCTTGGTCGGTACGCTTGGTCTCTGCGATTTTTTCGAGCTCTTTGGCTTGCTTGTCGAGACGGTTACCGACGACTCCGCCCAGGCCCGCGCCGAGCGCTGCGCCGATGAGTGCACCTTTACCGCGATTGCCGGACTGGTGACCGATGACCGCACCGAGTGCGCCGCCTGCTGCGGCACCGATTCCGGCGCCCATGGCCGTGCGTTTCTGATCAGACGCGCAGGAACCGTTGATGAGGAAACTTGCACAGACAAAAACAAGGGCGATCCGCCGCATACTCAACCTCCATACTCTGGTTTGGAATAAAAAGCGTAGCTTTAGGTCCCGAAAAGTCAATTGAGTGGAGGCGTCTGTTTGGAGGTTGTCGTTAGATCTGGTCCCATATGCGTCGCGCATCGTGGGTTGTACGCGCTGCGAGGTCTAGCTAGGATCGACTCATGTTGTCCTACGTAGAGCAAGCTTTGGTGTTTATCGGCGCCTCCATTGTGTTGGTGCCGATTTTTCGACGTTTGGGTTTGGGCTCGATTCTGGGCTACCTGGTCGCAGGTGTGATCGTCGGACCCCATGGTCTCAAGTTGTTCCAGGACTCCCAGAGCACGCTGCATTTTGCTGAACTGGGTATCATCCTTCTTCTCTTCGTGATCGGTCTTGAAATTCAACCTCACAAACTTTGGTCCATGCGACGTCATATGTTCGGGCTGGGTGGATTGCAAGTGGTGGCGACTTCAGCCGTCTTTGCTTGGTTGGGAATTGCGGCCGGCTTTTCGTCTCTGACTTCGCTCGTGCTTGGCTTCGGACTTTCGCTTTCGTCGACGGCATTTTCCCTGCAGGCCCTCACAGAGCGCAATGAATTCAATACTGAATTCGGCCGCTCTAGCTTCGCGATTTTGCTGATGCAGGATTTGGCGGCCATTCCGGCCCTTGCCTTGATCCCCGCTCTCGGTGTCGTGGCGGTCGAGAGAGGTCCGAATGCGATGAGCTTGGTCTATGGTTTGGCAATTGTCGTCTTTCTTGTCCTCGCGAGTCGGTTTCTGATTCGCCCTGTCTTTCGAATCATCGCCGAGACACGCACACGAGAATTGTTTACGGCCGTGACTTTGTTCGTCGTTCTCGGTGTCGCCGCATTGATGCAGAAAGCCGGCCTCTCTGCAGCCTTGGGAACTTTTATCGCCGGAATGCTTTTGGCGGAGTCCGAATATCGGCACGAAATCGAAGCCGACTTGGAGCCGTTTGAAGGATTATTGATGGGGCTGTTTTTCATCGCGGTCGGCATGGGTATCCGAGTCGACTTGATCGTGAGCCGCCCCAGCCTGGTCTTGGGCATCGCGCTCGTCTATTTCGCGATCAAGGCGATGATGATTTATGGCGCGGGCCGGGTGTTTCGTATGTCGCACGAAAGTTCGCGACGCATGGCTTTGACCATCGCTCAAGGTGGGGAGTTCGCGTTTGTGATCTTCTATATCTCCGCGCAAGGGCGCCTGGCGTCGGAGGAAACGCTCTCGCTCTTAAACGTCGTCATCGCCATCTCCATGATCATCAATTCCCTGGTTCTGGTTATGAATGATCATCTTGCGCGAAGCTTGCGGCGCAAAGGAGCGACGGATCGACCATACGACGAAATTCAAGGTACGGCGCCGGAAGTGATCATCGCGGGCTTCGGACGTTTCGGACAAATGTTTGGCCGCATTTTACGGGCCCAAGGTATTCCGTTCGTCGCGATCGACCACAGTCCGGATCAGATCGATCTTATGCGCCATCTAGGACATGAAGTTTATTACGGTGATGCCTCTCGGCACGATTTGCTGGAAAAAGCGGGTGCCGGCCAGGCCAAATATTTCGTGCTGGCGATCGACGATGTCGAAGCGTCATTATCGACGGCCAAAGTGGTGAAGAAAAACTTTCCGCATCTTCAAGTCTTTGCCAGGGCGCGGAACCGCGGCCATGCCTTTGAGCTGATGGAGCTGGAGATTCGTGCGATCAAACGGGAGACTTTCGATTCCAGCGTGGAGTTCGTGCGTGATTTGTTGGTCGAGATGGGACGCGACAGGGACAAGGCGACAGAGCAGATTGAACGCTTCAAGCGCCATGACGAGTTGATGCTTCGAGAGCAGTATAAGGTGCGCAGCGACGACAAAATGTTCGTCAGCGTATCGGCTCAAGGAACGGTTCAACTGGCGCAGGTGTTGCGCGAAGATAGTACGCAGTCTTATGTGGACCTGCCATCGAAGTGAGCCGCTGACTTAGCGACCCGCTTCATTGATCAGTTCGATCGCCTCAGTGGTCGTAGTCGCAGTCCGGTGGTCTTCATTACGTTTGGCTTGCAAGATTTCTTTCGTCATCTC
>JAMPXM010000010.1 GCA_023701225.1 Pseudobdellovibrionaceae bacterium
ACTTGCGGCGGCGGCGGCTAGGTTGATATGTACGTTTCATCGAATACCCCTGCGATACGACAACGAAATTACGTCTACTGAGAAAAAGTACGAGCGCCCGAACAAACCACAGCGCAGGCTTGCCGTCAAGTTGTTGAAAACCTCCCATGCCCCTGCTATGACCTTTTCCTCAACTGAGACTCGGCAACTAGGCCTTTTTTGCAAGACAATACCAATTTACGCTACTTCGCGGGATGGCCCATGGATGCTTCGATCAATGAGTTTTGGAGTGTCGTTAAGACAAACTTGAAGTCCAAAAACTCTGAGAACAAGCTTCTTCAGACTTGGTTTGAACCTACAGAATTGGTCGGTTGCGATGACGCTTTGACGGGTCGGCGTTTTCATCTTGGTGTACCCACGGAACTCCATAAATACTGGATTTCAGAAAACCTTCTGGATCGCATTTGTTCTGAAATCGAGACCGTTTACCAAGGTCCTTTCGAAATCGATCTCGTCGTCACCGGGCAAAACCTACATGTTGAGCCAGAAAATCCGGCAGCACTCCAACAGGCATTGAATCTCAACCAAAAGCCGCCAGACGGCTATCGTTCTCCTCAGGCCGTGCCCGAGGAACGTGGTACACGTCGTGACTTCCTAGATCCCGAGTACACATTCAGCACCTTTGTCGTCGGACGAAACAATGAATTCGCTCACGCGGCGTGTTTCCGGGTCGCTGAACATCCGGGCACGGACAACTACAATCCGCTGTTTATTCACGGACCGACCGGTATGGGTAAAACCCACTTGCTGAATGCCGTGGGTAATCACATTCGCCAAACCTCCCCTCATTCGCGGATATGCTATTTGTCCGCAGAGCGCTTTTTAAATGAGTGCATATCCAGCATTCGCCGCAACGAAATGGACAAGTTCCGTTTGCGTTACCGCGAACGCTGCGATGTTTTGCTGATGGACGACATTCAGATCCTCGGCCGTGGGGAAGCCGTTCAAGAAGAATTCTTCCACACGTTGAACGACTTTTTCGAAAAAGGTCGCCAAGTCGTCGTGGCTAGCGACCGTATGCCGAAAGACATTAAAGGGTTGGAAGATCGTATACGCACTCGTCTGGAATGGGGCCTAATCACGGATATCCAAATGCCTGATATCGAAACTCGCGTGGCTATCCTTCGATATAAGGCCGAACAGCGGGACTTGCGCATTCCTGAAGACGTCGTCGCTTATATCGCGCGGATATCCAAACGATCGATCCGTGAACTTGAGGGTAACCTCACGAAAGTAAAAATGTTCTCGGAACTCCAGGGTTTTGAGATCAATAGCGAACTCGCCAAGCGAGTGCTAGCGACCCACGACGATACCGCAACGATCACAGTTGAAGATATTCAACGTCTGGTCGCTGACCACTATCGCGTCCGTGTCGTCGATCTAAAGTCGAAAAACCGTTCTCAGCCATTGGTCATCGCACGCCAAATCGCGATGTTCCTAATAAAGAAGTATCTCGATAAATCGCTGGTTGAAATCGGTCGAGCCTTCGGAGGCAAAGACCATACAACCGTCATCAACGCGATCAAGCGAATCGAGAGTCAACTGCTCAAAGATTCGGATTTAAAGAAAGATCTCGATGAGTTACAGGGACGAATCCACAATATCACAGGGGTGTGAATTGTGAATGTGAAAAAGCCTGTGGAAAATCCTGTGTGGAAAAATGGGGATCTTGCCTTTCAACATTTTCGATGCTTAAAACAGGTTCATTTGGGCAGGGATTTTCCACAGGAATTTTTTAGTTTTTACGGAGACTTAAGTACCTAAATAAGTTTCCAACACCCCTACTGCTACCACTAGTTCTTATTTCTATAAAATAGACCTTAGAGAGAACGGATCGAGAGCAAAAAAAGGCGAGGATACGAGAATGATGATGGAAGTCGAAAAAAAGGATCTGATCTCGCTCTTGAGCAAGACACAAAACATTGTCGAGAAACGCAATACGATGCCTATTCTCGTCAATGTTCTCCTCGAAGCAGATGACCGGAAACTCAAGGTCTTCGCCACTGATCTCGAAGTCAGCCTCACCGATGAAGTTTCCCTGATCAAAGGCGTTCCAGGTCGGGTGGCCGTGAATGCAAAAAATCTTTTTGAAATCATCAAGGAATTGGCTGAAGGGCCGATTCAGTTGGCGAAAAAGGAAAATAACTGGCTTGAGATCAAACAAAACCGTTCGGTTTTTAATATCGTGGGTATTGGCGCCGAGGAGTATCCGGTTTTTCCGACGTATTCCACGGACGATTTCATGAAAATCGACGCCAGTGTTCTGGCCGACATGATTGAAAAAACCATCTACAGTGTTTCAAACGATGAAACCCGCTATCACTTGAACGGCGTTTATTTCGAACGCGGCTTGGAAGACGGGAAAGACGTCTACCGGATGGTCGCCACAGATGGCCACCGCTTGAGCTTGGTTGATCGCAAGGCGGAAGCTAAAGCGAAAGGCGCGAGCGGAAACGCGCAAGGTGTGATTATCCCACGTAAAGGGTTAACCGAAATTCGCAAACTGCTCGACAGTATCAGTGGCAATTTCGAAATGGCTATTGAAGGTTCGCAACTGATCGTACGCACCAGCTCCACGGTCCTGATGGTTCGCTTGATCGAAGGTAAATATCCGAATTATCAACAACTCATTCCACAAAATCTGAGCCGTCATGCACACGTGAGCCGAGAAACTTTGCTGTCTTCACTCAAGCGCGTTTCACTGCTTTCCAATCAAAAATACAAAGGTGTGACTTTGGCGCTTTCCCCGGGCCGGTTGGAAATCACTTCCAACAATCCCGAATTAGGCGATGCCAAAGAAGAGATTGAGTGCCGATACAAAGGCGCTGAGTTGAAGATCGGTTTCAACGCCCGTTATATCCTCGATATTCTCAATAGCTTCGATGATGACGAAGTCGACATTGAACTCAACGATCAACTCTCGCCAGGACTCATTCGCCCGCACAACGATGCTTCATATACGTGTGTGGTGATGCCGATGCGGATTTAATGATTCTTGAGACGCTCTCATTGACCGACTTTCGAAACTTTCTCTCTCAAAAAGTTCATCTGCGCCCGCGGGTGAACTTTTTCGTGGGAGATAACGGTCAAGGTAAGACCAATCTCATCGAAGCAGTCTACATTCTCAGTCGTGGGTCATCTTTTCGTCCGAGTGAATCGACGAGCTTTATCCGACAAGGCGCTTCCTCTCACCAAACCACGCTTGTCTCACCGGACGGATTTTTTCATTCAGGAATGGATTCGGGCCGTGCGCGTCTCATTGGGCGATTTGAAAATCAAGGGATGACGTACGACGTCGCCATGTCGTTCGAAAGCGGCCGCAAACACGCGACCGTGAATAATAAGCGCGCCAGCTCCGCAGACCTTGCAAAAACGTTCCCATGCGTTCTTTTTAGCCCCGAGTCGCTTTCCGCGATCAAGGAAGGACCTGAACAGCGCCGTCTCTTGACGGATGAACTGATCCTGATTGAAAATCCGGCGCAAGCCGACGTTATTGCCGAGTTCACAAGATGCCTGCGGCAACGCAACCGGCTGCTTCGTCAGATATCAGAACATCAGGGCGATCGCCGGACCAGTGACGCGACTTTAGAAAGTTTAAATCGGATTTACTTCGTACTTGCGACGCATCTGACATTCGCGCGTATCCAAGCACTTTTGCGTATTCAAAATGATTTCGCCGATGCGTTTTGTATGATCACGGATGCGACTATTGGGGATATCTCGGTGGACTATCTGATTTCGGATGTCTCCGCCTTGGCGTGGGACGAGCGGTTGATCTTTGACGCAATACAAAAACGTCATCAACAACTCGCATCACAAGAAGTCCATGCGGGAACATCTTTAGTGGGGCCGCACAAGCATGATATCAAGTTCTTACTTGGTGGTAATGACTCGCGATTTTACTGTTCGCAAGGCCAGCAGAGAGCTCTCATATTAGCTTTTAAAATCGCTCAGATCGTGTATCATAGGCGGGTTCACCAAACCTATCCCGTCCTCCTCTTGGATGATGTTTTGTCTGAGTTGGATGTGAAAAAACGGGTCAACTTGATGAAGTTTCTGGAGGGAATCTCGGCGCAAGTGTTGATCACGGCCACAGACCTGACTTGGTCGGATCAATTCGCCGCTGACAGCAACTCCGTATACTCCGTTCGTGATGGACATATCGAACGGCTCGCGACCACTTGAGGGAACACGTGGCAGACAACACAGTCGAAAATAACGTCGCACCGATATATAGCGCGGATTCGATTCAAGTCCTTGAGGGCTTGGAGGCCGTTCGTAAGCGTCCTGGAATGTACATCGGCGACACAGGCGTCCGAGGCTATCATCATCTCGTTTATGAAATTCTGGATAACTCTGTGGACGAAGCGCTTGCGGGTTTCTGTAAACGCATCAACATCACCATCCACCCCGATGAGTCCATTACCAACGAGGACGACGGTCGCGGTATTCCCGTCGCCCAACATAAAAACGGCAAGTCCGCGCTCGAAGTCGTTATGACAGTCTTGCATGCCGGCGGAAAATTCGACGGCGGGTCTTACAAGGTCTCCGGCGGTCTTCATGGTGTTGGTGCGTCCGTCGTCAATGCTCTGTCCGAGCGCTGCCTGGTCGAAGTTCGTCGCGATGGATATGTGTGGAAGCAAAGTTTTGAGCGCGGCAAGCCCATGGGCGAAGTCGAGCGCCTGGGCACGACGGATAAAACGGGAACAAAAACCACATTCAAACCGGACCGTCTGATTTTTAAAGGCGAAGATATCACCTACAGCTTCACCACGCTGGCCAACCGCTTTCGAGAACTCGCATTTTTGAACGCCGGGTTGCATATCCATTTGACGGACGAGAGATCCGGTAAGGCACAAGACTTCCAGTTCACGACCGGCCTACAGGAATTCATTTCGTACTTGAATGAATCCAAAAAAGCTCTCCATCCGCAGGTAATTCATTTTAAAGGCGAAAAAGAAACCGTTGAAGTGGAGATCGCGTTGCAATGGAATGATTCATACACTGAATCTGTTTATTCCTATTGCAACAACATCAACACCATTGAAGGCGGAACCCACCTGATAGGATTCCGTGGCGCACTGACGAGAACGGTCAATGCCTACGCAACGGATAAAAATCTTTTAAAAGATCTCAAAGAAAATCTCGAAGGTGAGGATATCCGCGAAGGTCTCGCTGGCGTCGTCAGTGTCAAGGTCCGCGAACCGCAGTTCGAAGGACAAACCAAGACCAAACTGGGAAATACGGAAGTTAAAGGTATCGTCGAGTCGCTCGTGAACGACAAATTGGCGGATTGGTTCGACCGCAATCCAGGACCGGCGAAGACGATTGTGGGTAAGTGTGTGGAAGCCGCGCGTGCGCGTTTGGCGGCCCGTAAAGCTCGCGAGCTGACACGTCGTAAAACCGCTTTGGACGGTAATTCCTTACCTGGGAAAATGGCGGACTGCCAAGAGCGTGATCCCGCGCTTTGCGAACTTTACCTGGTCGAAGGTGACTCCGCAGGTGGCTCCGCGAAGCAGGCCCGTGATCGACGCACACAAGCTGTGCTTCCGTTGCGCGGTAAAATCTTGAATGTGGAAAAAGCACGTTTCGACAAAATGCTCTCCAACGAAGAAATCAAAACCCTGATTTCGGCGTTGGGCGCCGGCATCGGTCGTGACAACATGAACGCGGATAAAATCCGCTATCACAAAATCGTCATCATGACCGACGCCGATGTCGACGGCTCCCATATCCGGACACTGCTACTGACGTTCTTTTACCGCCAAATGCCGGAAATCGTCGAAAAGGGCTATGTTTACATCGCCCAGCCGCCTCTTTATCGTGCGAAAAAAGGGAATTTTGAAAAGTACCTCAAAGACGAACGTCAGTTGTTGGATTACCTTCTCCAGTCGAGCCTCAACTCAATTGAGGTGACGAATCTGAAAACAGGAACGACCGAAAGCGAACTGAAAGAGTTCGTTTTGAATATCCAGAAATTCGATCACCTGCTGCGCGCGATGGCCTTGAAGTACGATCCCGATCTTTTGTACTTCCTGATCAGCAAGAGCTTGGATTTAAAAAAGGTTCTCGAGAAACAAGATCACCTCGACCAATTGGTTTCCGAATTCAGGACATGGTCGGAAAAAAATCCGACCAAGGGCATCTTGGGCGTTACTCATACTCTCGATAAGGACGCTGAGCACAATTGCTTCACTTTGAGCGTCAAGACATCCCGCTATGGACATGAATCTCAGAGTCGTTTCGGATACTCAACCGCATCCAGCTCCGAATGGCAGGAATTGAGTTTGCTTTGGAAGAAGTTCGAGGACCGAGTGAAGCTTCCGATTCAAATTCCCGGTGAAAAAGACCCGGTATTCTTTGTGACGTACCAGGACTTCCTCGCTCACGTTCTGGAATCGAGCAAAAAAGGCATCTATATCCAACGCTATAAGGGATTGGGTGAGATGAATCCGGAACAACTCTGGGAAACGACCTTGAATCCGGACAATCGAATGCTTCTGCAGGTGAATATCGAAGACGCGATCGCCGCTGATGAAACCTTCAGTGTTCTCATGGGAGAAGAAGTCGAGCCGCGCCGGAAGTTTATTCACGACAACGCATTGCTTGCACGCGAGTTGGACGTCTAAATGTCAAACGAAACACCTTCTATCGCCAATGGTAATGGTTCGACTCCTCCGCCGAAGGGCGTATCGATCGTCGATATCAACAAGGAAATGCAGGAGGCCTACCTCCAGTATTCCATGAGCGTCATCGTCGGCCGTGCTTTGCCGGATGTTCGCGATGGATTGAAGCCGGTGCATCGTCGAATTCTGTATGCGATGTACGATCTCAACAATACGCACGACAAGCCGTACAAAAAATCCGCGCGTGTTGTCGGCGACGTGATCGGTAAGTACCATCCGCATGGCGATACTGCTGTCTACGAAACCATCGTGCGCATGGCGCAGGATTTTTCGCTTCGATACCCGCTGGTGGACGGTCAGGGCAACTTTGGCTCCGTGGATGGAGATACGGCCGCAGCACAACGTTATACAGAAATCCGCATGACGGAACTTGCGGAAATGTTGCTTGAAGACATCGACAAGGAAACCGTTCCATTCGGACCGAACTACGATGACTCTTTGCAAATTCCGCTGATTTTGCCGGCTAAATTCCCGAACCTTCTCGTCAATGGAAGCGCGGGTATCGCCGTCGGCATGGCAACGAATATTCCTCCGCACAACTTGGGTGAGGTCATCGACGGCTGTATCGGCTTGATCCGCAATTCGGACCTGACGATCGATGACTTGATGAAGATCATTCCTGGCCCTGATTTTCCGACTGCTGGCGTGATCGCCGGTCGTGAAGGTATCGCCGCGGCTTACAAAAAGGGCGCTGGAATCATCACTCTCCAAGCGGTCGCCGAGATCGTTCCCAATAAGGATCGCGAAGACATCATTGTCACTGAGATTCCTTACCAGGTGAATAAGGCCAAGCTGATCGAATCGATCGCAGACCTTGTTCACGAAAAGAAAATCGAAGGTATTTCCGATATCCGAGACGAGAGTTCGCGCGAAGGCATGCGGATCGTGATCACGCTCAAGCGGAACGAAAATGCGAGCGTGGTTCTGAACCGCCTTTACAAATTCACGCAGATGCAGGTCAGTTTTGGTATTCGAATGCTCGCACTTGATGCCCGCACTCAGCCGAAGACGTTCGATCTGAAATCCATGCTCGAGGCTTTCATCGAGCACCGCAAAGATGTCGTCACCAAACGTTGTATTTTCGAACTGAAAAAAGCCGAAGCGCGCGCGCACATCCTGGAAGGATTGCGGCGCGCCCTTGATGTCCTCGACGAAATCGTCGCGACGATCCGGGCCTCGAAAGAAGGCAATTCAGCGAGAATCGCCCTGATGGAGAAATTCGATTTCTCTGAAAAGCAAGCTCAGGCGATCCTCGACATGAGACTGCAGCGCTTGACGGGCCTCGAGCGCCAGAAAATCGTCGATGAACTCGGGGAGATCAGCAAGTACATCGCATGGCTCAAAGACGTCTTGTCGGACGTGGCGAAGATTTACGACATCATCGTGAATGAACTGACGGAAATTAAAACCAAGTTCAACAATCCTCGCCGGACGCAAATCACTGGAGAGACTACGGATATCGAGGACGAGGATCTCATCGCGCAAGAAGCGATGGTCGTAATGATGACCGAGACCGGTTACATCAAGCGTATTCCGCTCGATCAGTATCGTTTGCAAAAGCGCGGCGGCAAGGGCTTGAAAGGGGCTGAAACACGCGAAGAAGACTTCGTCGCCCACATCTTTGTCGCGAATACGCTCACAACTCTTCTCGTATTTTCGGACACCGGTAAGTTGTATTGGGTCAAGGTCCATCGCTTGCCGCTTGGTACGCGGACAGGGAAAGGGAAGGCGATCAACAACGTCGTTCAATTGGGTCCGAAGGAGAAGGTGCAGGCGATTCTGCCCGTCGAGGAATTCGACGAAAACTCGTACGTCGTCATGTTGACGGAAAAAGGCGTGATCAAAAAAACGAGCTTGGACGCGTTTTCCAATCCTCGTCCGTCAGGCCTCTTAGCTTTGACAACCGATCTCGACGACCGCGTCATCGGTGCAAAGATCTCCAATGGAAAATGCGATATTTTTATCGCAACACGCGAGGGCATGTCGATCCGTTTCGACGAAGGTGACGTGCGTGCCATGGGCCGATCGGCCCGTGGGGTTCGCGGCGTGACGTTGGCTGAAAAAGACGCCGTGGTAGGCCTCGAGATTCTCGATAAGTCGTCTAAAGCGACGATCTTGATGGTCACGGATAACGGTTTCGGCAAGAGAACTCTTCTTGAGGAGTATCGTACACAGAGCCGTGGTGGCGTCGGTATCATCACTCAGAAAACGACGGATAAGGTCGGGCTCGTGGTCGGAACCCGCTCGGTTCTGGATACGGACGAAGTGATGATCACGACGGATAAAGGGCAGATCATTCGCATGAATTGCTCGGATATTTCCGTTGTCGGCCGAAACACACAAGGCGTGAAACTCATCAACTTGAATCCCGACGAAAAAGTGACAGGTCTTGCGTTGATTACGGAAGAGGCCGGCGAAGAGTCCCTTGCGAAGAACTGATCGTCGCTTATTTGTTTTGATCTTCAGCGCCGCCGGGCTGATCGGGCTCGGCGGATGCAATCTGTCTTCCCAAAAAATCGAGTTCGAGAAAGCTCAAAAGGCGGCGGCGTCCAATGAACATCGTCAGGCGCTTGAGCACTACGGAAACGTCGTCCAAAGACATGTCAAAACCGACCTGGCACTCCAGGCCGCGCAAGAGGCGGGACGGATCGCGTACTATGAACTCAAGGACTACGAAAAGGCCGTCGGCTACTACAAGCATGTCGTGATTTATTCCACCGACCCAAATGCCCGCTTAGAGGCGCAGAAATTGATCGCAGAGATCAATTTCGAAAACCTTCAAAACTATCCGCAAGCCGTGACCGAATTCAATCGACTCCTCGAGCTACCTCACCAGAAGGCGGAGGGCTTGAGGTATCGGATGGCCGTGGCTCGCAGCTATTTCTATATGAACAATTTCTTTCAGGCCCTGGTGGAAGCAGAGGGTATTTTGGCTCGAGACTATGAGCCGAAAGATCATTTCGACGCCGCGGAACTTAAAGCGAACGTCCTTCTCCAGACGAAAAAATACGATGAGTCTATCGCTTTCATTACGGAACTTCTCCAAAAGTACCCAGAGCAAAGCAAGGAACGTCAATTAGGTCTGCTTTTGACCGTCTGCTACGAAGAAAAAAAGGATTTTGCCAAAGCGATCGAAAGCCTTGAATCGATCAAAGACAGCTATCCGAATAAGGAATTTATCGAAGCCCGGATCAAAAATCTAAAAGAGCGCCAAGGTCATTTGCCGGGAGCGCGCGGGTGGAGGAAGTGATGGATCGTAAGTTCGCTGTTTTCACCGCCATGGGTTTCGAGATTGTCGGACTGGTGGTTGCTTTTGTATTCATAGGCCGTTGGGTGGACGAGAAATTCGGGTGGAACGGGTTGGGAACAGCGGCCGGCGTCGGTATCGCCCTTGTCGGCTGGTTGACGCACCTGTTGGTACTCGCCAAGCAGATTGAAAAAGCGGACGTCGAAACCACGACCGAGGCTTCTCAAGAGCAGGAAAAGCGCGAAGAATGAAGTTTTTGATTTGGAGCCACTTTGCCATTGGTCTGATTGGCTCGGTTATAATCGGCTTCTGGAGCGGCTGGGTGAATGCATCGGACTTTGCCGCGGGGGCCGCACTCTCTTGGCTGAATTTACTTTCGTTGGTCGTAACATGGCCTCGGATTTTGGCAAAAAAACTGGTTGCTTTGTCGATTGGTGTCATTGTACTTAAATTCGCGATTCTTGGTTCAATCATATACGCCGTCGTGGCGTGGAAAGCCTTCCAGATCGGGTGGTTCTCCGCCGGTATCGCAACTGTTGTGTTAAGCACGGTTGCGACGGGGCTTTTGCCCCAAGAATCCCCAGAAAAGGCAGAGCGGTAATGGGTAGCCACTTTACATGGTTTGATCTTGCGCACGTTGACCACCACTACACGTATGTTGCGGTCAATATTTGCGTGACCGTGCTTCTCGTGATGCTGAGTCTGGCCGGTAACCTTGCTCTTGGAAAAGGGGAGGCAGCGATTCGGCCGGCGTCTCATTTTTCGCTGAAGGGTCTCTTTGAGGCTCTGACGGAGTTCATCGTCGGCATTGTCAAAATGGTGTTCAGCGGACACGGCGGAATGCACTACGTTGCTGTCTTTGGCCCCATTTTTACCTACATTATCTTCAATAACTTGTTTGGTCTGATCCCGGGCATGACTGCGGCGACTGCCAATATCAATGCCGCGATTGCAATCGGAGTCTGCTCCTTCATCTACTACAATATCGAAGGTTTTAAGCATGCAGGTCTGCACTACCTGCAGCATTTCGCTGGCCCCAGCATGGGCCATTGGTTGGCGACGGCTCTCTTGGCGTGCGTGATGGTGCCAATCGAATTGATCTCAAACTTCATTCGTCCCTTCAGTCTCGGCATCCGTTTGAGCGTCAACATGACAGCGGATCACACGATTCTCGGTACCTTCATCGATCTGACGAAAGCCGTGATCCCGGTGATTTTCTATGGAATGGGGACTTTCGTTTCATTCGTTCAGGCTTTCGTATTTACGTTGTTATCAATGGTTTATGTCATTATGGCCACGGCCGATGACCACTAAGAACTCAACAAAGGAAGAAACAATGAAGATGCACACGAAAATGTTGCTTGCTGCTGGTACGGTTTTCGCCGCCATGCCTGCGTTTGCTCAAGAGGCTGCTGTTGCAGCTGCGACGGATACGACCGCAGCCGCAGTGGGCTCTGCTCTTGGCTGGATCGGTCTCGCGGTCGGTATCTTGCTCGGTCTCGCGGTTCTTGGTGGCACTATGGGTCAGGGTCGAGCCGCTGCTGCGGCTTTGGACGGCATCGCCCGTAACCCCGGTGCTTCCGGCAAATTCACGGTTCCGTTGATTCTCTCGTTGGCTCTGATGGAATCGCTCGTTCTGTTCGCGTTCCTGATCAGCTTGTTCCTGCAAGGTTCGATCAGCGCAGCAATCAATAAAGCACTGGGCATCCAGTAATCTGATCCGCTGCCCACTTTGTTGGACAGCGATTTAGATGATGATTGAGGAAGGCGGGCCGTTAGAAGCTCGCCTTTTCTTTTTCGAGCATCAGCTGCGTGCCTATCAAAGAAAGCGGTCAGCGTCTGGCGAAAATGCGGCGTTACCGCATGACGGATTTCAGATATTTACCAGTTTCGCTTTTCGTGACCTTCAAGACGTTCTCGGGAGTGCCGACTGCGACAATTTCGCCTCCGGCGTTGCCTCCATCGGGTCCCAGGTCGATCACACGGTCGACGGATTTAACCACATCAAGATTGTGCTCAATCACAAGGACCGTATTGCCTTGATCGACAAGTTCCTGCAGGAGTTCAACCAACTTCGCGATATCTTCGAAATGCAGCCCGGTGGTCGGTTCATCAAGAATATAAAGAGTTTTGCCCGTTCCACGTTTGGAGAGTTCCTTACTGAGCTTCACACGCTGTGCTTCGCCACCGGAGAGGGTGGTCGAACTCTGGCCCAGAGTGATGTAGTCCAGGCCGACTCGATGTAGAGTGTCCAGTTTGCGGTGAATCAATTTGTGGTTTTGGAAGAATTCCAACGCCTCCGAAACACTCATGGCCAGCACGTCGGCGATGTTCTTGTCTTTGTATTTAATCGCGAGAGTTTCTTTATTGTAGCGCTGACCGTTACAGGCGTCGCAGTGAACGTAGACATCCGACATGAAGTGCATTTCCACTCGAATCATGCCGCCGCCCTGGCATGCCTCGCAACGTCCACCTTTGACGTTAAAAGAAAAGCGCCCGGGACCGTAACCACGAACCTTAGAATCGGGCAAAGAGGCGAACAGATCCCTGACCAGAGGAAACAATCCAACATAGGTCGCGGGGGTCGATCGAGGTGTTCGGCCGATGGGGTTCTGATTGATATCGATGACTTTATCGAGGTGTTCCAGACCTTGCAGTTCTTTGAAGGGGGCGACTTCCCAGTTCGAATCGTAGAAATGATTCGCAAGAATCCGGTAAAGCGTATCCATGATGAGCGTACTCTTACCGCTGCCGGATACGCCGGTGACGGCGATGAACATGCCCAGTGGAAACTCGACGGACACATTTTTTAAATTGTTTCCCGTGGCTCCGAGGAGTCGTAGTGAAAGGCCATTTCCTTTGCGTCGCGCTTTTGGAATCGGAATCGAGGCGGTGCCGGCCAAATACTTTCCGGTGATGCTCTGTGGATTGGCCGCGACCTCGGCGGGGGTACCGGTTGCAATGATATTCCCCCCTAAAACACCCGCGCGTGGTCCGAGGTCAATGACATGGTCGGCTGAACGAATCGTATCTTCGTCGTGTTCAACCATGAGAATCGTATTTCCGAGTTCGCGCAGATCTCGAAGAATGTCCAAAAGCCGGTGATGATCTCGCGGATGCAAGCCGATACTCGGCTCGTCGAGTACGTAAAGAACACCGACGAGCGACGATCCGACCTGCGTCGCCAACCGAATGCGCTGGCCTTCGCCCCCGGAAAGAGTGCGAGTGGGTCGATCCAAACTTAAGTACCCTGCGCCGACGCGAACGAGATAGTTGAGACGTGAATCAATTTGTTTCAAAATTTTTTCGCCGATCAACTTTTCACGATCCGGCCAAGGCACGGATTTGAGTGTCTTTCGAAGATCCTTGGCTGAAAGCGCCGCCAATTCCGTGATCGTGCGGCCAGCGATCAATACGTTGCGCGGCTCCGTGCGGAGCCGCGTGCCTTTGCAATCCGGGCAAACTCTCATCGCCAGCTGATCAATTTCGCCGTCATCGTTTTCATCGGTTTTATGCGCGACTTTATCGGAAACGCGGTAGCTGATGTTGAGCTTCTGCGCACCGCCTTCTTCGCCGGCGGCGTAACGGATGTCTTGGATCTCCTGAATGTCGATCGTGCCGAGTCCATTGCACGTTTCGCACGCGCCGCGCGGATTATTGAAACTGAAAAGGCGGGGCTCGATCTCTGGAAAACTGAAGCCGCAGATAGGACAGGCCGAATGGATCGAGTATGTCTTGCGCTCGCCCTTGCCGGTCTCGACAGTCACGCGGTCGTGGCCATACTGCAGCGCCGTGTGGACGCTTTCCGCGAGACGACCGCGGATCCCGTCTTTGATCACGAGCTTGTCGATGACGATGTCGATATCATGTGTTTTCGTTTTCGCGAGTTTCTTCGCTTTATCGAGATCCACGAACGTTCCGTCGATCTTCGCGGTGACGAATCCGCGACGAAGCCACTTTTGGAACTCATTCATGAACTCGCCCTTTTTGCCTTGGGCGTGTGGCGCAAGAATATAAAGACGCGTGCCCTCCGGACGCTTCTCGATATCCGCGATGATTTGATCCGGCGTTTGCGCCGCGACCGGCACGTGATGAGTTGGGCAGTGAGGTTCGCCGACTTTCGCGAACAACAAACGCAAATAGTCGTACACTTCCGTCACTGTTCCGACGGTGGAGCGTGGATTCAGCCCTACGGATTTCTGGTCGATGGCGATGGCCGGGGAAAGACCGGAAATCGCATCGACGTCGGGCTTTTTCAATTTGTCGAGAAAGTTTCGAGCATAGGTGGAAAGGGAGTCGACGTAGCGGCGTTGGCCTTCGGCGTAGATCGTGTCGAACGCCATCGAACTCTTTCCGCTCCCGCTCAAGCCCGTGATGACGGTGATTTTGTTGCGGGGAATGTCGACGCTCACGTTCTTCAAATTGTGTTCGCGAGCGCCGCGGACCTGTATGCCTTCGAAATGGTCGTCCATAGTCTGCTCCGTTCTGAGTCGCTCAGAAAAGCGGAATCAAAAAAGCGCAATCGAAAATACGCGATCAAAAGCACAATCAAAATAATTCAGAGAAGCGGATTCACGACGCTTTCGATGCGTCCACGTATTTCACTGAGCGCTTCCGCGGAATCCGCTTCGAAGCGGAGAACGAGAACCGGTTGTGTGTTCGATGCACGCGCCAAAGCCCAGCCGTTTTTAAAACTGACACGGACGCCGTCGATCATGTTCACACGATACTCCTCCGTGTCGCGATTGTAGATCTCCTTCAATCGCTTCACAATGGACCACTTCTTTTCCTCGGTCGTGTCGATGCGAATCTCGGGCGTATTGTAGGCGTGCGGCAATCCAGCCAGCAATTGATCGATGGTTTTACCGGACTTTCCAAGAATCTCCACCAAACGGAGACCGGCATACAGGGCGTCGTCGTAGCCGTAGTTACGATCCGAGAAAAAAACGTGGCCAGACAGCTCACCACCGAAAGGGGCCTTTTCTTCTTTGATCTTAGTTTTGATCAAACTGTGACCGGTTTTCCACATGATCGGTCTTCCGCCGTGCTGGCGAATATCCTCGTACAATCGATCGGAGCACTTCACGTCGCCGACGATAATAGAGCCCGGCTTTTCGGCCAAAATCGCGCGGCTGACGATCACCATGAGTTCATCGCCGAGGACAAATCGGCCGGTATGATCGACAACACCGATGCGGTCCGCATCGCCGTCAAAACCAATTCCAGCCACGGCCTTGTTTTCTTTCACAGCCTTGACGAGATCTTTTAAGTTTTTTTCGACGGTGGGATCCGGATGATGATTCGGGAATTTGCCGTCAGGCTCTTCGAAGAGAATGACCGGCTTGAGGCCAGCGGCCTCTTCGTACAAACGGCGTACGATGCAGCCAGCCGCGCCGTTGCCGCAGTCGAGTACGACCGGAACCTTCGGCATTGCTGCGAATTCTTTTTTATAGCGCTCGATATAGGTGGGGAAAATATCGTGATGGCTCATCGACCCCTGGCTTTTCGGAAATTGCCCACGGTCCATGATCGCGCGCAGCTTTTGGATTTCCTCGCCGAAAATCGTCGACTTGCCGAAAGAGATTTTAAAACCGTTATACTCCGGAGGATTGTGGCTGCCGGTGACCATGATTCCACCTTGAGCTCCGGGATATTCGAACATGGAAAAGTAAGAGATCGGGGTCGTGACCAAACCCAGACGAACAACATTCGCGCCTGCCGACATCAGGCCTTCGGAAAGCGCCTGGGCGATTGCAGGGCTGGAAAGTCGCGCATCTTGGCCGACCGTGACGATAGGATCATCTCCTTTGCCGTGTTCAAGCAGGTAGGTCACGAAGCTTTGGCCGAGAGCGAAGGCGAATTTCTCGTCGTAGTCTTTGCCGACCACGCCGCGGATATCGTACTCACGGAAGATTTCTGGATTGAACATAAACTCCCCTTCTCTGATCATCTTTTGATGGGCCAGTGACCGCGTCAATTCTCGTTCTTTTCAGCGTTTTTTGCTTTAGCCAAGCGAATGGCCCATTCGATTGCCAGTCTCATCGAAGATGAATCGGCCTTGTCCTTGCCGAAGATATCCTTGGCTGTACCGTGATCAACGCTGGTGCGTACGAACGGAAGCCCCATCGTGATGTGCAGGCCGGATTGTTGGCCGTGGATCATCTTGAAAGGGATTAGGCCTTGATCGTGATAATTCGCGACATACACGGAGTAAGACTTCCAATTCGCCGGCAGAAAGGCAGCGTCCGGAACCAAAGGACCTTCCACTTTCACGCCGCTTTTACGTAGTTTGGCGAGCAGCGGAAGGTGGATGCGCTGTTCATCGTCGCCGATCAAGCCTTCTTCGCCCGCATGTGGATTCAGACCCAGAAGTGCGATCGGTTTTGAGCCGCGTTTCTTATCCAGTAACTTTCGCAAATCTTCGGCGGCGTAAACCGCTTTTTCAAGTGACGCTGTCGATAGCCGAGCACCGACGTTTTGCAGCGGCAAATGTCCAGATGCGAGCAGGACGTTGAACTTGTCTCCGATGAAGCCCATGAAAAGATCTTCCGCCTTCGTCAAACGCTTCAAGATATCGGTATGGCCGATATCGCGCAGTCCAGCCGAAGCGATTGCGGTTTTGGATAAAGGTGCCGTCGCCATCCCATCGATGTGGCCGAAATGGCTCGCCTGAGCCGTCATTTCCACCCAAATCGGCGGCGGAAGATTGGAATTGATGTCGATCAAAGTTTTCGAGTTCTCGACGTGGGACTTCAAAGCCTCAGGCCAGGAGGAAACGGTGACACGGCGAAAGTGGCGATCGATGGTATTCAAGTGCCGAGCCGGGCAGCGAGGTGAGCGCCACAAGTAAAACGTCACGCCGGGAATCGGCTTCATGCGATTGAGCGCATTTGCCGCGATCTCGGTGCCGATGCCATCGACATCGCCGGTCGTAATCGCAATTCGGAGAGGTTGTTTCACTTCTGATTGATCCGAATAAACGCATCGACTCGGAGTTGTTCAAGCCAGGACTGGAGTTGGCGCTTATAGGCCTGCTCATAGAGGGCTTGGTGAATCTTTTCCTTTTCGAGCTCGAATTTGGGATCCGGAATGAGCTTTTTGCTCAATACCTTGAGGACGTGAAACTCCGTTTTCGTTTCCACCACACCGCTGACTTCGCCGGTATTCAATCCCCGGGCGGCGAGGTCGAGTTCTTTGATGAACTCGCCGGTCTTGAAAGTCCCAAGAAGACCGCCGGCCTCGAAATTCGGGTCTTCGCTCATTTCTCCAGCCAATTTTTCGAAATTGTTTTCCTCTTTCAGGCGACGCAGAAAAAGCTCAGCGCGTTGGCGGGCGGCTTCAGCCCCGCCTTTCTGCTTGAGGAATAGCGCGTGCGCCAAAGTGTATTCGTAGGTCTGGTCGCTCGCGTTCTTCGAGGTTTGGGCATAGTGATTGAGCACGTCTTGTTCGGAGAGCTTGATTTTCGAAGTCACGGCTTTTTCGATCAATGCCTGACGTTCCAAACCAGTTTTCAGAAAGTCCTGATATTCAGAAAAAGAAACGCCGCGCGCGGTGATTTCCGACTGTAGCTGCTCGCGTGAGACGTTGTTGCGCTTCGCGATCGTGCGGATCTCCTGCTCGACACGTTCGATGGGAACTTGCAAATTCTGGCGCTTGATCTCGGAGTCGATCAAGCGCTCGTCGATCATTTTGTGCAGGAGTTTTTCACGATCCGTGAGCACGGACTGCTTGGTCGCATCATCCGGAATCAACAAGTCATCGGTGAGCCCGTTGTTTTTTAAGCGTGACGTGTATTTGTCGATGTCCGTTTGGGTGATGATTTCGTTATTGACGATGGCGACGATGCGCTCAAGCACTTCGGCAGTGGAGGCGAATGGGATTAGACAGACGAACAAAACGGATAGAACAACACGCATCAGGTCCCCCGAGTCGTGACTTGTATGGCCTTGATGAGAGCGTCGTTGCGAAGGACGGCGGACTTTTTCATCTGCTGTCCGAGCCAATCGGAGAACGCACTTTGCTCCTTACGCTCCATGACCAGGGCTCGTATCCTATCTTTCGCTTGCTCGAAGTTCAAACGGGCTTCGGGTTCTTTTTTTATAACTTCAAATATGTGCCATCCATAGGGGCTCTTGACGATCTTGCTGCGTGCTCCGACCTGCAGCTTGAAGGCGTTGTCAAAGACCTCCAGGGTTCCTTTTTCGATCCAAGACGTGACGCCTCCATTTTCGCCCTCGGGCGCGACTGAGAACTTCTTAGCGAGTTCGCCGAAATTCTTGCCAGCATTGAGTTCGTCTAAGATGCGCTTTGCGTTATCTTCGGTTTCGAGCACGATTTGGCGTAACTGGATGCGGGCTGGTCGGTCGAACAGCTTGCGGTTCTCATCATAAAAGACCTTCATCTCAGCCTCGGTTGGGCCCCGCACGTCCTTCATGACGTGAGCCAGAACACGCTTCTGCATAAGGGTGAATGCGAGGTCTCGCTTCCACAGATCAAATGCCAAGCCTTCGTCGGCCAATGCGCGCCGGAACGCGTGGTCGTCCGGATATTTGCTGCGAATCGCCGTGATCTCCGCCTCGAGCTCGAGGTCCGTAATTTGAAGAGCATTGGCCGCCGCAAAATCGCGCACGACGACTTCGAGTACGAACGCTTCAATGGTCTGTTCCTTGGCGCGCTTGAGATTGCCGTCGTCTTTGGCGTGGAGCGCATCAAATCCGCGCAGGCGCTTGGCGAGCCTGTCGCTGAACTCCTGAGCTGAGATCTCTGTCTGATTGACCTTCAAAACGGTCTGGCTGCCGACTAAGTCTTTTTGGCTGAAACAGGAGGCGAGGAAAAAACACAAAACGAGGGCTTTCAGGCCCTCGTTTCTACGAACAAAGCAAAACGACCGTGAACAAGTCCGCGGGCTCATCTCACCGCAGTCTTATTCATGTCGATTTTGTACTGCTTGCGAAGCTTCGCGAAATACGAGTCGAAGAGATCCTTACGTTTTTCGTCGAAGACTGCCGCGCGAATTTGCCGCTTGTTGGCGTCCGTATAGCCACGGCGACCCGTGACCTTGACGATGTGAAAGCCGTACTGCGTTTCAATGAGGCCCTTCACTTCGCCGACCTTCATCTTCAGGATCGCTTGGTAGTAGTTCGGAACGAGAGTCATGCCACTCTGCCAGCCGACATCGCCCCCGTTTTTCTTGGTGAGCACATCGTCCGAGTACAGTCCCACCAGCTCTTCAAACGGGCGTTTGCTTTTTTTCACTTCATCGTACAGTTCCGAAGCGCGGCTTTTCGCTGCGGCTTTTTGCTCCTGGGTCGCATCGGGCTTGAATTCGATGAGAATATGGCTCGTGCGGATCTCCGGGTTCTTGTTGTAGTAGGCCTTCATTTCGTCTTCATTGACCTTGATCTCGGAAATCTTTTTGCCGAGTTCGCGTTCGATGAGGCCTTTGTACATTTCTTGGCGGATGCGTTCTTTCACGATGGGATCGGATTCCATCTGGCGTTTATTCGCCTCTTGAACGCCCATTTCGTAACGGACGAGATCTTCGAGAAAGAGCTCCCGAGGAGGTGGATTGATTGTCTGTTTGAGGACTTCTTCGTATTTCTCGTTGAATTCTTTGAGAGAGATTTTCTTTTCGCCCACCGTGGCGACGATTTGGTCTTGTCCTTTGTCTTGCGCGAAGGCCGGAGCTGCCATCGTGACGACAAAAGCCAAGGCGACGAAATTCCGCATCATGACCTTAACCCCTTTATTTCCTTGGAAGATCCAAATAAAGGCTAAAGCACAAGTCAGGTGCTCGCAATGAGATTGCGGGCCTGTTGCTCTGCATTAGCTAGAGCCGACTCGAGTTGCGTAGCCCAGGTCTCGTCGCGGCTGTCGGCCTCTCGACGAAGGGCGGGGAGGGGTTTGGCGAAAATCACCTGAATTCGAGCGAAAGGGAGAGGAAGAAAAGTTTTATTCCAGGCTTTTTCAAAGATGTACGCACGCGAAACAGCGACTGACAAAGGCACGATCGGCGCGCCGATCAGTTTGGAGATCTCGAAAACTCCGGGTTTCGCGCGATGGTAAGGACCTTTCGGGCCATCAATCGCGACACTCGGATTCCAACCTTCTTTGGTCAGTCGTAGAATGCCTTTGAGCGCGCCGACGCCCCCGCGAGTACTCGATCCCCGCGATGTCTTCGCACCCAGAAGCGCGATGGCGCCGGCCATGATCGCGCCATCTTTGCTGTGCGAAACCATGGCGCAAGCTCGATAAGGCTTGAGTAAATGTAAGATCGCGAGCTCATCGCCATGCCAATGGGCGAAAACGACGGGAGTCGAAGATGCGCGGAGGTTCCGGAACTCAGGCGCTTCAACGACGTGAATGCGCCAGGTGAACTGCAGCGCCCGGTACACCAGCCAGATCAACAGCGGCAGAACTCGGGCGTGCAACATGCGGATGGATTTCTCAGTGGAGAAGTTTTTTAAATTCGGCAGTCAAAACCGGCAGAACTTCGAACACATCGCCAACAATACCATAGGTCGCTTTTTGGAAGATCGGCGCATTCGCATCTTTATTGATCGCGACGATGACCTTGCTACCGCTCATACCGGCCAAGTGTTGAATCGCTCCGGAAATACCGCACGCAATATACAGAGTGGGCGCAACGGTTTTACCGGTTTGCCCCACTTGCATGCCATGCGGGACCCATCCGGCATCCACCACCGCGCGTGAAGCTCCAACCGTAGCCCCAAGCACTTCCGCCAAGTCATGTAGGAGCTTGAAGCTGTCGGCGTCACGCATACCGCGTCCACCTGAGACGATAATGTTGGCTTCCGTCAGATCGAGCTTTTCAGAAGCGCCTTTGACGACTTGTTTCACCAGCGTTTTCAGCTCCAGAGATGGAGCTGCGACGGTATGAACCTGGACGTTCTTGGATCCAGCCGGCGCGCCGGTCGGAAGCTGGTTTGCCCGCATCAGCGCGATCTTGATCGGGCTTTTGCTCATGTCGGCGGCGGCGGTGCACTTTCCAGCGTACATCGGACGGCGGACGGTCAGTGTGTCGCCTTGGATCGACAACTCCGTGCAGTCGCTTGCGATCCCGGTTTTTAAGCGGGCCGCCACGCGCGGGAACAAATCGCGCCCGAGCAAGGAGGACGAGGCGAGAACGATCGCCGGCTTATTGGCTTCGAGGATTTGCGCCACGGCGGCCGTGAACACTTCTGGGTTGTACTGATCGAACGCGGCATGATCGCCTAAAAATGCTTCATCGACCCCGTGCTGCCCGAGCTGCGCGGCCAATTGCCCGGCGCCCGAGCCCAAAGCGATCGCATGAATTTTATTGCCAGAGCCACGCGCGGCCGTAAGAAGTTCGATGGCGCTTTTTTTCAGCTGACCGTTCGCGGAGAATTCGGTGAAGACCGTGATAGTTGCCATGATCCCTGATCCCTTTGCAGTTAGATGACTTTGGCCTCTTCGCGCAACAAGCGAACGAGAGTTGCGGTCGCGGTTGCCACATCGCCTGGAATGATTTGGGCCGCCGGTTTTTCGGGCGGAAGCTGGAAGTTTTGAAAGCGGACGCGGATGTCGCCCTCGCCGGTGTCGAGCGAGCCGAGCGCGAGTTCTTTAATGACCTTCTTTTTTGCCTTCATGATGCCGGGCAGGCTCGCGTAGCGCGGCGAATTCAGTCCCTTATTGGCCGCGACGACAGCCGGAAGCGACAGCTGCACAACTTCGCGCGAGCCGCCTTCGACTTCTCGCTCGGCAGTGACTTGATTGTCAGCGTACTCAAGCTTGGAGACGACGGTGGTGTGCGGGATGCCTAAGAATTCGGCGACCATTTGACTCACGGATGATTGGTTATCATCGATGGCGAGTTTTCCGGTGAGTACGAATTTGTATTCGCCTTCCGCTCGGATCGCGGCAGCCAACGCTTTGGCCGTCGAGAAGCTGTCGACATCTTCCGGAGCGTCGATAACGATGGCATCATCCGCGCCCATGGCCAGGGCCGTACGCAATGTTTCGCTCACACGCGCTTTCGGACCGAGGCCGATGGCGGTGACGTGAGTCGCTTTGCCACCTTCTCTCATTTTAATGGCTTCCTCGACGGCGATTTCATCATACGGGTTCATGACCCATTTGATACCGATCGTGTCGATGCCGTTTCCATCCGCGCGAATTTTGATTTTCGTTTCCGTATCAGGCACT
Source organism: Pseudobdellovibrionaceae bacterium (assembly GCA_023701225.1). Classification (GTDB taxonomy): domain Bacteria; phylum Bdellovibrionota; class Bdellovibrionia; order Bdellovibrionales; family JAMPXM01; genus JAMPXM01. Next base: position 22,159 of record JAMPXM010000010.1, read on the forward strand.
TGCTTAACGCAAACAAAGACTTTCATGTGATCCCCTATAGGCTCCCGGTTATCGCAAAGAAGAAGCGGCTAGGCAAAGCTTCCGCGGGAGAAAATGCAGCGCGAAAACTCGCACCCTTGTTCCGCCGAACTCGATAACGACATCGAGGAGCGGGCTTTCTGAAGGAGCGCTTCCGACCCTTTTGATGAGACGACTCTTCTCAATTGGTATTCGATTTGCGTTGCATAGAACGGAGTCCCGGGAGTAGAACGACTTTCGACAAGTGCCGGTAAAGAGAGCAGTTATTCGGAATCGTTGAACATCCATCGGTGCGCATCGGTGAGGACGGACCGGCGGTCCTGCTGCGCGCAGAGGTTTTTTGTGAATTACCTGAAATCCTCGATCGGAAGAAAGCAGCTGATGGGCCTGACGGGCCTTCTCTGGTGCGGCTTTGTGCTTTCGCACATGGTCGGCAACATGCTGATTTTCATGGGGCCAGACGCCTACAACAAATATAGTCATGCGCTTATCACCAACCCGCTCCTCCTGCTCGCGGAAGGCGCATTGGTCGTGACGCTTTTGGTACACATTTTCTATGGCCTGAAGCTCAAGTTTGAGAATCAAGTCGCCCGGCACACGCGCTATGCGATGCCGACCAATGGAGAGAAGGCCGCGCGCGCCCATTCCAAATTCATGGCCTTCCACGGCACTTTGATATTGGTTTTCATCGTTTATCACTTGGTGACGTTCAAATACGGAACTCACTATGTGACCAACGTCGACGGCGTCGAGATGAGAGACTTGCATCGATTGATCATCGAGGTCTTCCAAAGCCCGGGCTATGTCGCATGGTACGTGCTCTGCTTGATCGGGCTCGGCTTTCACTTGAGTCATGGTTTTTACTCCGCGTTCGCATCACTCGGCTTTTATCATCCGAAATATTCGGCATGGTTGAATCAGCTCGGATATGTGTACGCGTTTGTCGTAGCCGCAGGCTTCATTTCGCAACCTTTGTACGTCTTTCTTTTCGCGCGAGCGCAGTAAGAGAGGAACACGTTTATGGCGATCCTTGATGGCAAAGTTCCGCCCGGACCCGTCGCGGAAAAGTGGACGAATCATAAATTCAACATGAAGCTCGTGAACCCGGCCAATAAACGGAAGTTCACACTGATCGTGGTCGGGACCGGACTCGCGGGCGCTTCGGCGTCGGCAACGCTCGCGGAACTGGGTTACAACGTGAAAACGTTCTGTATCCACGAATCTCCCCGCCGCGCGCACTCGATCGCAGCGCAAGGTGGTATCAACGCGGCGAAGAACTATCAAAACGACGGCGACTCGGTTCATCGCCTTTTTTATGACACGGTCAAGGGCGGCGATTTTCGCGCCCGTGAATCCAACGTGCATCGTTTGGCGGAAATTTCCCCGAACATCATCGATCAGTGCGTGGCACAAGGCGTGCCATTCGCGCGTGAATACGGCGGAACGCTCACCAACCGCTCTTTCGGTGGCGCGCAGGTGTCGAGGACTTTCTATGCTCGCGGTCAAACGGGGCAACAGCTGCTGATAGGCGCATACCAAGCGATGATGCGTCAGGTGCATGCAGGTGCCGTGCAACTCTACACGCGTCGCGAGATGTTGGAGCTGGTCGTCGTCGATGGCGCGGCTCGCGGCATCGTCGTGCGCAACTTGAGCACGGGTGAAGTCGAATCGCATGCCGCGGACGCCGTGATTCTGGCGACCGGTGGATACGGTAACGTCTTTTACCTGTCGACCAACGCCAAGCAGAGCAATGCGACAGCGGTTTGGCGGGCGCACAAAAAAGGAGCCTACTTCGGCAATCCGTGCTTCACGCAAATCCATCCGACTTGCATTCCGGTGTCCGGAGACTATCAGTCGAAGCTCACGTTGATGTCGGAATCTTTGCGTAACGATGGTCGTGTGTGGGTCCCGAAGAATAAGGACGACAAGCGTTCACCGGAGCAAATTCCGGATGCGGAGCGCGACTATTATCTTGAGCGCGTCTATCCGAGCTTCGGCAACCTGGCTCCTCGCGACGTCTCGTCTCGACAAGCGAAGTTCCGCGTCGATGAGGGACGGGGTGTTGGGCCTTCGGGCCAAGCGGTCTATTTGGATTTCCGGGATGCGATCAAGCGCTTGGGAGAAAGCGTCGTTTCCGAGCGCTACGGCAACCTGTTCGAGATGTACGAGAAAATCACCGGCGAAAATCCGTATCAATTGCCGATGCGTATTTATCCGGCCGTGCACTACACGATGGGTGGCCTGTGGGTGGACTACAACTTGATGAGCAATCTTCCCGGATTGCACGTCTTGGGAGAGGCGAATTTCTCCGACCATGGAGCGAACCGCCTCGGCGCCTCCGCGCTCATGCAAGGCTTGGCGGACGGCTATTTCGTCATTCCGTACACGATCGGTCACTACCTGGCTTCGACGGCATTGCCGAAAGTCACGACCGATCACGACGCATTCAAAGCGGCGCGCGCGGACGTGGATGCGCGCACCCAGCGGTTCATGGCGATCAAAGGTTCGCGCACGGTCGATGATATCCATCGCGAACTCGGCCAGATCATGTGGGAATACGTCGGCATGTCCCGCCAAGAAACGGGATTAAAGACGGCGCTTGAGAAGATACCGAAGCTCCGCGAGGAGTTCTGGCAAAACATCCGCGTCTCCGGCGATGCCACGGGCACAATCAACGAAGAACTGGAAAAGGCCGGACGCGTCGCTGACTTCCTGGACTTGGGTGAGCTCATGGCGCGCGATGCTCTTCATCGCAATGAATCTTGCGGAGGTCATTTCCGCGAGGAATATCAGACGCCCGACAATGAGGCGCAGCGCGATGACGAGAAGTTCTGCTATGTCGCCGGCTGGGAATGGAAAGGCGAAGGTAAGCCGCAAGAGCTGCACAAAGAGCCGCTCACTTTCGAAAACGTGAAACTGGCCACTCGGAGCTATAAGTAAGGGGAAATGTCATGGGCGGAACATCCCAACGCAATATCAATCTCAAGCTCAAAGTGTGGCGCCAGAAGGGCGCAAACCAACAAGGGCACTTCGAAGAATACGACGCCAAAGGCATCAGCACGGATGCTTCATTCTTAGAAATGTTGGATGTCGTGAATCAGCGCTTGATCAAAGAAGGTCGTGATCCGATCTCGTTTGATCATGACTGCCGCGAAGGGATTTGCGGCTCATGCTCGATGGTGATCAACGGGAATCCGCACGGCTCGGAGCGCTCAACCGCGACTTGCCAGCTTCACATGCGTAAGTTCAACGATGGAGAAACGGTCGTCATCGAACCGTTTCGCGCCAAAGCGTTTCCGGTTATCAAAGATCTTTCGGTGGATCGTTCGGCACTGGACCAGATCATCGCCAGCGGTGGATATATCAGCGTCAACACGGGCAATGCGCCTGACGCCAACGGTTTGCCTGTGGCGAAAGTGGACGCCGATCAGGCGTTCAACGCGGCCACATGCATCGGTTGTGGCGCCTGTGTCGCCGCTTGTGTGAACGGTTCAGCGATGCTGTTTGTGGGCGCGAAAGTGGCGCACTTAGGTCTTCTGCCGCAAGGTCAGCCGGAGCGTAACGAACGCGTCTTGGCGATGATGGATAAGATGCAGGAACTTGGTTTTGGTAACTGTAGCAACACAGGCGCCTGTGCCGTTTCTTGTCCCAAAGACATCAGCTTCGAAAATATCGCCCGTATGAATAGAGAATATGCAAAAGCGTCCATAAAGAAACGCAGCTGAGGTTCACTCTTCGGAATGCCGCTTATAGTTAGCTGAGCCTTTTGACATTCAGCACAAAACCCGCTTGCATCTGTGCGATTTCGCATCGCACCACTTCTTTTGTTTTTGATATCTCCACGAAGTTATCCACAAGCCAGACCAAAGGCAGGATTCAGGGTCCTGCCATGCGTCAGCTGAAATTTACGCGGTCCTCTAACCCCAAAAACTCGACCGAGGGTCCATCCATTAGGGGATTCATCATCGCTCGTACATAGTTGTCCACAACATCAAGATCGCGCAGCCAAGAACCGATAACACCTTCACTCTCGAGGTTGTGGTGAAAAAGCTGGGCGATATCATGAAGGAACTGGGATTTAATCCGAAGGCGTCCAAGTCCGCTCAGGAGGCGTTTTTAAAGAATCTTATCCGTGACGCCTATAGCGCCGACATTCGTCGCCCACTTCCTCTTCAGCCGGTCAGCTCAACCCCAAAATCCGTTGGCGAGTCCGGCCAACTTAGCTTTCAGCTCGAAGATCTGATTGCCGTCGAAGACATGCAGAGGCCACGTCGGCGCGTTGGAACTGGCACGCGTTAGGACTTGTGACCCGCTCTCCCTAGAACCAGTTTTTTTCTGAGGCTCTGATTCATTCTTAGGCAGTACCTAACAGTACGGTACCATTTTGGAACCGCCAGAATTTTATCTGTGCAGCGACATGCGGCTTACGGAGTGAGTCGTTAACGTCTGAGGGTCACCAGGAGGTACAACCCATGATGCGAGCTGGTATTCAGGGAAGAGGCGAGCTCACCAGAAGTCTCACAGCGATCCTGATAGTTACGGGAATGGTTGTGACTTCGGCAGCAGCACGAGCCGCCGAGGAAAAGGGGCAGCGCAAACCCGAAGTGGTTCCGAACGAATATGTCGTGAAATTGCGTCAGCCTATCGGCGATGTTTCCCTACAATCGGCCTCCGCTTTGATTGGTGCTCCGATTGTAGAGCGGATTAGCGAAGATATGGTCCTGGTTCGTAAGAAGGGCGACTTTCATGCGACAGACATGATGCGCTCCCTTGCGAAGAACTCCGCCGTCGCATTGGTCGAACCGAACTATATATATCGCATGAGCCGAGTACCGAATGATCCGGATCTCTTCCATCTTTGGGGTCTGAAAAACCGCGCGGCACTCGATAAGGACGGAACTCGCGGACTCGCCAATGTGGATGTCGGTGCGGAAAAAGCTTGGGACATCACCACAGGCTCAAAAGACATCTTGGTGGCCGTGATCGATACTGGTGTCGCACACACGCATCCAGATCTGGCAGTGAATATGTGGGTCAACCAACTGGAAAAGAACGGTCAGGCCGGCGTCGACGACGATGGCAACGGCTACGTCGACGATGTTCATGGATACGATTTCGCGAACGACGACGCGGATCCAATGGACGACAATGGGCACGGTACGCATGTCGCGGGCACGATCGGCGCGACCGGCAATGACGGTAAAGGTTTAGTGGGCGTCAACTGGGACGTCAGCATCATGGGCGTGAAATTCCTCAGCGGCGAAGGCGGCGGGACTCTCGCCAATGCCATCAAGTGCATCAACTACGCGACCATGATGGGCGTGGATGTGATGAACAATTCTTGGGGTGGCGGCGGATATTCGGATATTCTCAAAGACACGATTCAACGTGCTCGTCGCGCCGGGATTGTCTTTGTTGCGGCGGCGGGCAACAGCGCCGTCAACAACGATACCGCGAAGGAATATCCAGCCAGTTACGAGGTAGACAACATCATCTCGGTGGCGGCGGTCGATAACCGCGGAGACCTTGCGTACTTTTCCAACTACGGAGCGTCGTCCGTTCATGTCGCGGCACCTGGCCACAACATTCTCAGCTCGATTCCGACCGGACAAGATGTTTACTCCGGTACCTCGATGGCTGCGCCACACGTGACGGGGGTCGTGGCATTGATGCTGGCTCACAATCCGGACCTGTCTTATCGCGACATCAAGGAGCGACTGATTCGCACCTCCAAACCGATTGCCGCCTTAAAGGGGCGCGTCGTGAGCGGAGGCCTCGTCGATGCCTTTTATGCGATGGTCGACATTCGTCCGCCAGCCGATCCGAATGATCCGACGGTCTGGAGCGAGAAACGCGAAGAGATCGTTGAGACGGCGCACCCCTATCCGGACAGTCATGAACAAACATGGACAATCCGAGTTCCGGGCGCGAAGCGCGTGTCCGCTCACTTCAAGAAATTTGATACCGAGCGACGCTACGACAAGCTCCAGTTCTTCAATGCCTTGGGCGAGTCGCTGGGCACGTGGAGCGGTCAACGTGAAGAAAGCTTTTCTCCGATCGCCGACGGAGACACATTGGAACTGAAATTTAGCAGTGATACGTCTGTCAGCGGTCACGGATTTGAGATCGACTATATCGTGTTCGAGTGATTCGATCGCCCGCGTGGGTGATATCGGATTTGAACGATCAGAAATATCACCCGGCGCCACGAGAGTGGGCCGGGTGATTGTTTTTTGGGGGTTGTGAGCGCGCAAGCTGGCCGCTGGACGCGGTCTTCTCTGTAGTCTTATCTGTAATGGAGTTCGTCGAGGAAGCGATCGATTCGCAGATTCACGAACTCCGGTAAATCGAGCTGCGTGCAGTGGCTACCATACGGCACCTTGAGGATCTGGCTGCCACGGATAAGATCGTGCATCAAATCCTGGTGATGGGTCGGTGTCACGCCGTCTTTGTTTCCGCTGATGATCAATGTTGGAACTTGGATACGGTCCAAGACCGGAGTGGCATCGTAATTCATCATTTCTTCGAAGAGCGTGAGGAAGATACTCAGGTCCATGGCGGCCACACCGCGCGCGTAGACCTCGATATCCTTTAAACTCGTCAAATTTAAATTGAAGCCACCAGCCAATGCGGAAAGCGGAATCGAAAGAGGATTTTCCACGCCCTTACGCCAAAGGAAGGCGAACACCTCGGGCCACATTTTATGGCCTTCCTTCATGAGCTCGAACAGGGTGGATACGGCATTCGTGCCGAACATGCCCTGGATCGGATTCGACGCAAAGCCATTGATAAAAACGAAGTTGCTCACGAGTTCCGGATGCATGTCATAGAGCCGCAAGAGGATCTGCACGCCAAGGCTATGACCCCAAAAACTGGCATGTCGGATTTCTAGGTGATCGGCCAATCCTTTGATGTCGAGGCACAAAGCGTCCAGCGTCAGGTCCGAGCGGTTTTGGGGGGCAGGACTGCGATGGTGACCGCGATAGTCGAGAAGTATGGTTTGATAGCGTTCGGAAAAATGCCGTACCTGATGTGTCCAATGGTTCATCAGGCACGCCAGGCCGTAACAGAGAAAAATCGGTCGTCCGCTTCCGCGCACCTCGTAATAAATGGGCGTGCCGTCAAAGCTTGGGAAGGTTCCGGTCTGCTTAATAATATCGTTCATCAATTTGACTCGTCGCTAAAGAGAATCTGAATGCGGGTTTTGTTAATCTCGATCACGTCTCCGCTGGCGAGCTCCTCTTCGCTGAGCTCACGTCCGTTGAGTTTGACCTGGTCCGGATGTGCGGTGCGGAAGATGTGGCCAGTTCGTTTCGGTAGCAGTTCGAAGCAAATGTCGGGGCAACCGGGTTCATCCAGCTGGAGATCGAGAGGTTTGGCGCCGATCGCGCGCGGTCCATACCCGAGCTCCCATTCGGTTCCGGTTTGCGGGCCCTGCACAATTTTCAGTATGACCATGGGATTAAAGGGTGCGACCTCGCGCTTTTCGAC
>JAMPXM010000011.1 GCA_023701225.1 Pseudobdellovibrionaceae bacterium
CATCCAAAGTTTTATAAAGTCCGGCGGCCAAAGCCATGAGCGTTTTCCCAGTGCCGGCTTTCCCGATCAAACTCACGAACATGATCTCGTCATTGAGCAGGCAGTCCATCGCGAAGGTTTGTTCTACGTTGCGCGGATGAATGCCCCAAATCCCATCGTGCGGCGTCAGAAGCGGAACGACGCCATTTTCTTTTGCCGAAAACCGGCCGATCGCGCTGTGGTTGGGATTACTGGAGTCGCGCAAAATCACATATTCGTTGGCGCGTAACTTGATCGATTCATCGATCAGGATTTTATCCGCATAGAAGCGATTGATCGCCTCGGGATCGACTTCGATCTCCTCGTAACCTTCGTACATGTCCTCGAAGGACACGCGCTCCGGCTCGTAGTCCTTGGCATTGATGCCGAAGACATCCGCCTTGATCCGCAGATTGATGTCTTTCGTCACCAGCTCGACTTCCATGTTCGGGTAGCGTTTGTGCAACCCCATGGCGGTCATCAAAATACGATTATCGGCCTTTTCCTTGTCCAGTTCCTTCGGCAGGCCATCCACCTGCAAGTCCTGGTTCACGAAAACGCGTGCATTGGTGTTTTCCAATTGTACGCCGTCCGCGAGTGGACCCTTGGCACGCAAAACGTCGATATAACGACTGAAATGACGCGCGTTCCTGCCATTTTCGCCTGGATCGCGCTTAAAGCGGTCCACCTCTTCGATCACGGAGATCGGGATGTGGATATCGGCGTCCTTGAACTTGCCGATCGCAAGAGCATCAAAAAGGATGACGTTTGTATCAACTACGACTTTACGGGTGATTCCGGGCAACGGATCGAGCAAAGAACCCTCCCTCGTTGGTTCAATTGCATTACAGACATGAGTCCGGCACAAGGAGAAAAATCACCTCGCCCTTAAAAACTGAGCGCCGAGTCTCGAGGGAGACCCGGCGCCGGAGTTGTCGTCGCATTTGTTTCGCTGCGAAATCTGATCTTGCTCGCAGGTTAGCGGCTCAAGTTGGAGACCATCACGTCGCCATGATCGGTTTCCAAGGAGGCGCTCACGGTCTCAATGAACTTCACAAAGTGATAAAGCGCGACATCATTGACCGTGCCTTTGACGAAGTTCGCGCCATGGCGCCAGCACACCTCTTCGGAGATTTCGCGAACGTTGGCAACCTTGACGACGAACGGGAAGTAGGTGTGTTGGTTCAAGTAAACGCGCATCGCGACTTCTTCGCCGACATTGAGGCGCCCTTCTTCGAGATCGATGTCGAACGCGATCCCGTTTTCGGAAATGTCGTAGATCGCGACCTTCGCCAATCCCTTCAGCGGGACGATCAGGTAGGCGCCGATGAACTCCGACAAGATCGTGCGTTTCACTTCGCGGCGTTCTTGCACGATCATCTCATTGCGACGCTCGGTCATATCGACCACTGGCGCCGTCCCATTCTCCTTCGCGCCATCCTTTGTGCGATCCACTGTGCGATCCACCGGGTTATCCACCTTGCCAAACTTGGACGCCTGACCGGCCTTCGTATGGATCGGTTTACGCGTCTTTAAGTCGATGACATTATTGGACTTGTTCATGAACCCCCCTGCTCCCCAGAGAATCTATCGGGATGAAATTGTCGCAACTTGAGCCGGGCTTGATGGACAAAGGCCGGGGGCAGACCTATGCTCGGACAAGAAATGGAGCGTTTTCGCCTATTTATCATTTTTGCTAGTTTTTCGGTCCATTTATTCCTGGGCTGGTGCCTCACTTTGATCCAGGTCGAACCGGTGATTCCGAAGAACGCGATCGACCATTACATCGAATTTGTCGAGACCCCAAAACCCTACGATGACAAGAGCCGCTCCTTCGCGCGCCAGCCCGACGTGCCACAAGAAATGCTCACCAAAAACGATCGCGCCAAACGTCGTTTCGCTTCCGAACGTGAGCAAACGGTCTTGGAAGAAACACGAGCCGCGGAATCCGGACTCACAAAGAATCGCTCGACTCAAGCCACCGGCCCGAAGCCGCGACTGGGCGCTCTGGCACCGCGCAGTTCCGCGCGTACGGCGCAAAAACCGCCGCCTCTTGCTTCGAGCATTCAAACCTTCGAGCACGGTCTCGAAGGAGGTCGCGGCTCCGCATCGACGGACAACTCATTCGACGACGATCCGAATTCCAAGCCGCTCACGTTCCCGTCAATGGCGCGCTTCGGGCTTGAGGCCGGTCGAAGCACTTTCGGCGAAATGGCGCCGCGAGATCTGAAGATCGGCCAAATGACGGCGCTCAATACGGACCGTTTTTTGTACTACTCGTTCTACGAACGCGCGCAAGAGTTGGTCTATCACCACTGGGCCAAGTATGTGCGAGCGGTTTTGTACAGCTACCAGCGCTCGGGCCGCGCAACCGGAGATGAGTTCTGGGTCACTCGCGTTGAAATCGTACTCGACAGAGAAGGTCATTTTTTAAAAGGCCTCTTGCACCAAGGCTCAGGCCTGCAAAGCTTGGATCTCGCTCCTGTCCATGCTTTCCGCGAAGCCAAACAAATCCCTCATCCTCCGCCGGAGATGATCAAAGACGACGGCACGATTCGCATGGACTGGGAATTCGCCGTGCAGATGATCCCGACCTACGCCTCGGGACGATGATACAGACCTCGCTGAAAACACCACGGCTCCCTCGTGTCGCTTTCGATTCTGACCTGCCTGGTCCTGTTCTAGACCCGCGCCTCGCGTCTTCATCTGATAAATTGGAGACATGAAATCCCTGCTGATCGCACTCGTACTCGCTCTGGGTCTGACGCTTTCTGGACCTCTTGCCCATGCCGGCTTCATCGAGATCGGCGCCTCCGGAAACTTCAAACGCGTCAATGTCGCCGATGATGTCTTGGACACGCAAACGTCGCTGACGGGTACACTCGCCTACTACTTCACGGAAATGACGGCCCTCGAGCTGAGTTACACCGATGGGCAACAAAAGTCCGAAGTGAAATCCACGGTTGGATTGGGACAAACCATCTCGGTTAACTATTCGATGGTAGGCCTCGATTTCATCCTGACTCTCGGCGCGCGCGACGCTATCTTGCGACCGTATTTCAAAGCGGGAGCGGCCTACATTCTCGAGAAAAAACGCACCACCGTATTCGAATTCAATCCCGCCGCGAGCTCGGTTTCCGAAGAAGAGCCCGCATTGGTTCCAAGCGGAGGCATCGGCTTCCGTTTGCTGCTCGCCAAGGGCTGGTCGCTCAAGGCCGGCATTGACGCGTGGTCGAGCAAGTCGGTTTCAGATGACAACGTGAAGGTCGACTACGCGGGTCGAATCGGCCTGTCTTGGATGTTCTGATCATGGGCGCGCGTTCGCGTTGGCTATGGAGCGGGGGCTTGCTCGCGATACTGGCCGCCTTCGGTCTCACCGCCTGTCAAACACCTTACTTGATCGAGAGCGCCGTCAGCCAAGCGGACCTCTTGCTGTCGCGCGTGTCGATCGAAAAGGCATTGCAAGATGAGCGCCTTAGCGAGGAACACAAGCGCAAACTCAAACTGGCGCAGGAAGCTCGGCTCTTCGCGGAAACCGCATTGGGTCTGAAAAAGACAAAGAACTATACGTCTTATGTTCATCTCGACCGCCCGTATGTCACCTATGTGATCAGCGCGGCCCCGCGAACTGAGTTGAAACCTTATCTTTGGAAGTACCCACTCGTGGGCGCGCTTCCCTATCGCGGCTACTTCAAAGAAGCGCGCGCCAAAGAGGAAGCGGAAAAATTGAAAACGAAGGACCTCGACGTATACGTTCGCGGCGTGTCCGCATTCAGCACGCTCGGCTGGTTCCGGGATCCGATCCTCTCCAGCATGCTTCGCTACCAGGACCATGACTTGGTCAACACCATCATCCACGAAACCGTGCACGCGACACTTTATGTGAAATCCAAAGCCGACTTCAACGAGCGACTGGCAACGTTTATCGGCAACGTCGGCACGATGATGTTCTACCAAAGCCGCGAAGGCGAAGCCTCCGCGACAGTGGACCGCATCCGTCGCGAGAACGCGGATGATCAAACATTTTCGACATTCATCTCCAATGAAATCGATGAACTCACGAAATGGTACGAGGAACGAAAAGGTCAGAGTATCCCTGAAGACCTTCGTCAGGCGCGTATCGCCGAGATCCGCGCACGCTACGAGGAGCGTATCCGTCCGCAGATATCCGAAGGCGATTATCGTGGATTCACCCAAGGCGAGCTCAACAATGCCCGTTTGTTGAATTATCGCCTTTACTTCGAAGACCTTTCGGATTTCGAAGCCGTGTATCGCAAGCTCGGAAGTGACCTGAAATCCTTCCTCGCGTTCTGCAAAACGCTGGAAGATGCCGATGAGCCGGAGAAAGTCCTGGCTGCCGAAGCGGCGGCGGCTCCGGCCACGAAGTGACGAGGAGAGAAAATCGTGAAGCAGATGATTGTTGGCCGGGTTCTGATTTTCGTCGGATGTCAGGTTTCTGTGCTGACCGCCAGCGCGGTCGCCGCTGAACCTGACTCGCCTCCAGCCTCCCACCGAACTTGCAAGGCGGATGTGGATTGTGAATTCGTTCCGTCGTCCTGTTGTGGTCCTGCGATTTCTATCAACGCACGACACAAATCCTCGTGGCAAAAGAAAGTGGCGCGGAGCTGCGGGCGGAGCACCTGTCCCGCCGTGATCGACCAGACGCTTCTTGAAAACGTACCTATCTGTGAAGCCGGGACTTGCGGAATGCGACGAATTCGCGACTTCGGCAATGCGGTAGCGGCGGACTGCGAACGTCAAACGCGCCCGGAGGAAGCGGCCATTTGCTTTTCACAGGTCGCGCTCCGCACGCTCAACTACGACCTCTGCGCCCGCATCCAACCGCAGTGCCTCTCTTCTTCGAGAGAAAGTTGCGGGCTCGATGTTCTGGCAAAACGAATTCAGAGCGGAGCGGTTGATGAGGCGTTTTGCAAGAGTTTGAAAGAGCCACTTCCCAAGCCCGACGCGCGCGACGTTTGCTTTCAAAGCGTTGCCATGCGCTTGAAGCAACCCGCCCTCTGCCATCAACTCAGAAACGACCAGTCCAAACATTCCTGTCTCACGAGTGTCTTGCCCGAAGTCGACGACGAGTCCGCCTGCACCGCGCTCGCCGCTTATCCGAAAGCTCTAGGCGCAAGCGAAGCGGACTGTTGGTTGCGCCTTGCGGAGAAAAAGCCAGATCTCCGCCTCTGCGACAAAATCGCTTTTTCGCCAAACACCTGGGCGGACAACTTTGGCCACTGGTACAACTGCGTTGTTCAGGTCGCGAAGAGCCGATCCCAACCGGATCTTTGCACGCACCTCAAGACCCGATCCCGTCCACAGAATTATCCAGAAAACGCCTTCGGTGAACCGGGCTGCCGTCGCAGGGTCTCGGGACCATCGTGATCGACTCGGCCCTGGGCAGAGTCGCGGTTCGAATTCCCTCAGCTCACACTGCGGAATCCCTGTATGCAAGCCTCAGTCGCCGACGATGAGATGGAATCTCTCATCTAAGGAGTTCGCGACGTCTTTTAGTACACCGTCATTTTCATGAAGGTCCCGCTTCGTGAAACCGATTGTGATATGCGGGAAGAAATGTTCGGGATTCCAACTGGACGCCTTGCCGCCATTGCGAACAAACTCGGCGTGGATGGCCCTGCGTATTTTCAAAAGATTCGCCGATCGGACGATCAAAAAATATGTTTCTTCTTTCTTGCCGTCCAGAGTGGCCTCGCCACGACCGACGCCCAATATCTCGAGATCGGACTCTTGGATTCTCATCTCTCGAGCAATCGCATTCATACGCTCCGGCGCAACGAAACCTTTCAAGACAAGATCGAATTCTGGCGGTGTGATCGTCGTCACATGGGCTTCGCCATTCGGATTCCAACCTGTGAAAATCTTGAGAGGTATCGTCAGATCAAGTGCCGTCTCGATGCGACTCTTCAGACCTTGAACCGGTGCGTATCTGATATTCATTGCAAGAGCATTCCCAAAGGGGACATCAATCGGACCCGTGTGTTCTACAAAAGGCAAATCATGATTACTCAGTACGCCGCCTGAGACGCGAAGGTTTTGCGTCCGTTCGGATTCACTCCACAAAGCCCGACATGTTCCCGCACAACTCGTCGATGAAATTGACAGTGACAATATAGAGCACAGAAAGATCACGCAGCCGCGCATAAAATGAACCCTCTCTTCAGCTGACCTGCGGAATGCATGAAATGTGCCGCCCTTCTATCTGAAACCGTGTCGAGATGACGGTGCCGTTCCAATTTTTTGGGAGATCCACTACGGAACTCTTGCCGGCCCGGTACGATTCGAGCGGGTTAAAAGCAATCGCCCTTGGGTCCGCGAACCGTAAATTTCGACGAGCCTTTTCGCCGCCTTTAAACAAACACTTCTTGTCTCCTTCCTCCGATGGGGACGATTTCAGACGTAATACGGATTTTTCGAAAACCGAGGGTTGTGCCCCGGTCTGTAGTCCTTCGGATCTGGACGCGACGCTAAACTTGAGTTCTCATTTCTGACCAACGCAAAATGTCAAATCCCGAAGGATCAAACGGAGCTCGCGAAACAGAGCGTCGTTCCAATCAATAACAAGTGAATTGGAGCGAGCCCTTCCGTGGGTCTTTGAGTTCAGAGAGCAGTGACTATCGCGGGCCCTTGCGAGCCGAACCGGTCCACCATGCATCGATTTCTTGAGCTACGGTCGAACCTCCGCTGAGATCACCGTCGCCCAGCATATGGTTCTTACCAGGAACAATTCGGACGGACACTGGATGGTGGGAAAGCTTTTTCGACCATTCCTGCGCCTGGCTCACTGGAACTTCTGTATCAGCAGTTCCATGCAAAATGAGCATGGGCAAATTCTTAAACTCCGAAAACGCTTTCCAATTTTCCGCCATTTCTAATTCATCGATCAATCGACCCGCAGGGCGGTCGAGGCCGAGCATTTCATCTCGTGGAAGTTTTTTAATCTGCCGTAACTCAGCTTCCACTTTAGTCTTCTGATCTCTTCCTTGCCATAGGACCACATCACGAATGCCCGTGGCGATTCCGCCTGCGATAACAACGCCACCCAACTCTCCGAGCGGAAGTTGCGAAACATGCAAAGATCCTTCGCTCCACGCAAAAACCAACTTTGGATAGCTCTCCGGAAGAGTCTTCCACACCTGCCGTATCTGGCCACCAAGGACCTTCAGGTCGGTTGTCTTGTAGGTATTGTAATCGACCCGGTCTTCAAATACTCCGGGCTTAGAATACGTAACAACGTGCCATCCGCGGCTTTCTAGTTCTTTGCGAATATCTTCAAAGAAAGCGGTTGTCGCGTAACGTCCCGCCCTAGTGTCTGGGACACGTCCATCGCGATTAAATGGAGCGCTTCCATGGATCAGTAATATCGAGCCCTTCGTTTGATCGTCCACGCCATTTTCCTCATGACCTGCGCCGCGACCGTCGCAATTTGCGAGACCGGCGGCGCTCTTCAATATACAGGCTTTGAGACATCGGCGGCTGATTTTGTTCAAGCCTTGGGGATCATTGGGCTAGAGCATTGATTTGATCCCGCGCACGACTCAAATCAATAAAGTCTCATACAACGGTCGATTTTAAGATGATGCTTATACGTTACTTGAGACATTATTCATTTAAGCATATTTCTCATTTATACACATAAGAATATATGCAATATTATACTTATACGCATATTTGCAAAATATGCTTCTACTCATACGGAATGAGGGGAATGTGGCTCACAAACCGAAGGCGAAGAGCAAGGCGTCCATTTTGCCAATTTCAATCCGCTCAGCAGAACAGCTCGGGACTGCAATTCTACGACTCAGAAAACTCAACGGTTTAAACCAAATCTCTCTGGCGCAAAAGGCAGGAGTGTCACAGGCCACTATTTCTCGCTTAGAAAAGGGAAACCAAAAGGCTGAGATCGAGACAATAATTCTGGTACTTGCTGCATTAAACGCAGACCTCACAATCGCTGACCGCCCCGCAATGGATGCAATCGACGTCCTAGAGGGACTCTTCTAATGACGCGCACAAAGAGAAAGTCTATCCAGAGACTGCACGTCTATCTCAACAGCCTTCCTCTCGGCACCCTCGAGTACAAAGCCAGAAAGTCTTTGGTTTTTACATACCAACGGAGTTGGCTTGAAAGAGCACAGACCTTTCCCATCTCGAGAAGTCTTCCCCTCAGAGAGGACTCTTTTGAGGGCGATGTTGTCTTTGCTTATTTCGACAACTTGCTACCCGATGGAGTCTCGATCCGCCAACGAATCGCCGCACGCATGTCTGCCATCAGCGATCAGGTCTTTGACCTCTTAGCGGTCGTGGGCCGAGACTGCGTCGGAGCGCTCCAATTCACCAGGCCCGAAGAAGAGCCACCTCAGCTCGTCGCCGCCACCGGAACGCCACTCACCGAAGCCGACTTGATAGAAAAACTCGTCAATCTGCGAGCAATACCACTGGCAGCCTCTCAAGAAGAGGATTTTCGCCTGTCGATCGCTGGCGTACAAAAAAAGACCGCTTTCCTCCAGTTAAATGGACGTTGGCATGTTCCTCGCGGCGCCACGCCAACCACTCACATCTTTAAACCGCAAATCGGCGAACTCAAACCGGGCCTCAGATTTTTTGATTCAGTCGAAAACGAATGGCTATGCGCTCAAATTACCGCAGCCTTCGGACTGCCTACCGCCGAATGCGCGATTCGCCAATATGGCGATGTGAAAGTCCTCGTTGTGAAGCGCTTTGATCGGACGCGGATCTCCGACGGACGCCTCATTAGAATCCCCCAGGAGGACCTATGCCAGGCTTTGGCTGTCCCGAATTTCGAGAAGTATGAAAGTGCTGGTGGCCCCAGTGTCATTCGCATCATGGATCTCCTGAACGAGTCCAAGAGACGAGACCAAGACCGCTTGTTGTTTATGAAAACGCAGGTCGTCTTTTTTCTCCTGGCAGCGATCGATGGACACGCCAAAAACTTCAGCATTCGCTGGAGTCCATCTGGATTCGACATGACCCCGCTTTACGACGTTCTCTCTGCCCAACCCATGGTGGATAAGGGCGGCTTTCAAATTCAGAAGTTGAAGATGGCGATGGCGTATGGCGAAAATCGGCACTATAAACTCACTCACTTGAGTCGACGCCATTTTATTCAATCCGCGAAACTGAGTCGTTACGCCGTCAGCACGATGGATGACATCATCAACTCTGTGTTGGAAGACGTACCAAATGTAATCGATACGGTGTCCAACAAGCTACCCAAAGACTTTCCTGTGAAGATTGCAGAATCAATCTTTAAGGGAATCCGTGCACGAGCAGAAGTGCTGCGGAGAATCCAGAGATAGGCCAGCCGACACGAAGCCTTCGTCACACCACTTTATAAAACTGCACGTTCAATTGAATCAATTCCTCCGGGCGCTCCGCATCCGATCGATCCGCGAGACGATCCATCTTCTCTTTGATGTATTCCCACACATCATCGAAGCTTCCGTGCGCGAAGGTGATCGTCTGTGAATAAAACTTCCCGGTGTTCTCGTAACTCGCATCAAAGGATTTCAATGCGTTTGAAATCTGATCCTTCAAGAATCGTCGCTGCATCATATTCCAAGTGCGCTTGTTGATTTTCAACTTCGCGTGTTGCGCGACCCACTCGCCGTCTGCGCCTTTTCGAACCAATTCATTCCGCTCAAGATCCTCATAGGCCGCAGAGAGGTCGCTCACCGAGATCCCCAATGTCTTCGCGAGCTGCGCCGATGTGAGTCGCTTCTCCAGAGTCGAGTGAAGCAAAAGGATCGGATAAAACCACCGAGACAAGATGTCCTTTGTCGGCTGTAAGGGTTTCTGCGAGGCGCGGCTCAAACGGCGGATCTCATCCATCTGCGCCTTGTGATACCGAAGCGCCCCTTTGGAGTCCGCGTCCTCCGCCATCACCAAGTGAAAAAAGTAGTCAAACTCCGCCGAGCTCAATCCAAACAATTCCCGTAACTCGTGGAGCTGGCCCGGCTGAAGGCGCTTTTTTCCCCGCAATATCAGCCCTAGATAGCTCTTCGACTTCAAGCCTAGCCGCTCAGCGACCGCCGTCGCCGTGAGCCCCTTCTCTCGAATCACGTCGGTGATGAAATCTCGGTACGAATCGTAGTCGAAAGTGCGGCGCATGTGTCAAAACCCCATTTTTGGTGTTGTAACTTTCAGTTACAAAGTAGTACACCCGTTTGCAACTTCATTTAGGCGATTTGAACGGACATCTTGTATGTTCCTATTCGTCGCCGGAAAGAACTCTTCAGAGGTTTTCCGATGCGCCATTGGATCGTTGGTCTTTTGATGTTGATGTTCGGCATCGCCCAAGCCGCGGAACTCCCCGCCGACTACAAGTGTCGGCCGGCCTGCGAAAGGCCGAACAGGGAATCCGCCAAGCTCTGCTTTGGGCCCGTGAGCCGGGGCATGCGCGATGGCATCCTGATCGTCGACGGAGATTGGATCGAAGGAACGACCGACAAGGGCGCAAATAAGTTCACAAGCGACGACGGACAAGTCCACGCGACGATCTCGCTGGATGCGTTTGGGAACCCGATCCGGATCGAAGTCAACGGCACTTCATACGAGACGTGCACGAGCTTCGGCGAAGGTTCGGTCAGTGTTCACAACTAATTTGCGGTCGGGAACTCCTTGACGATGGTGTCGGGGCGCGCACCCCGCCGCTCGTACACCAAGGAGTCCTCGCATGAAAAAGTTCGTTGCCCTCTTCGCATTCGGCGCGATCGCGTTCGCCACGCAAGTGTCTCAGGCCGCATCGATCGAATCCTGTATCAATCAAGTCGATAAAGCTTGCCACCGCGTCTCGGAACGTGCGGCCGATGCCATGCGGTACGGCTCGCAGTGTAAGATTGTGCGCCACGGTTCGCAAACCGACTACGTCGCGTTTGTGTCGTACTACTCCCAACGCATCACCTCGGTGGATCTCAACGATTGTGGTACGAGCAGCTACACATTCCAAACCGGTCGCATCACTGACCTGGGCGTCCTGGAAGGACGTTTGTTCCTGACACTGAGCTCGAATCGCGTGGCGTTTGTCGGCCGCAACAACCGCATTCTCGAACTCAACAACTCCAAAGGCGCGCCATACGAGAGCGTCACGAGCCTGAAGATCGACCAACCCGGCGGCCGCCTAATCCTTGTGCGCGGAAACCAAGAAACGATCCTCGATCGCGACCAGATTCAGAACCGCATTGACCAAGGCAAGATGACGATTCTCGCAGAATCGTACTGAACCTCGACCTCGAGCTCAGAGGATCTCTGCCCGGGCAGAGATCCTCTCCCGCCCCCTATCCTTGGCATTCCCTTTGCTGATTCACATCCCGTACGATCATTGAAACGCCAAACCGACACCGAACTGGAGACACAAATGAAACTGAATCACGCTTTATCTCTCTGCTTCACCTTGATGGCTGGTGCGAATTCATTCGCCAGTGTCGAAACGCTCCAATGCGGGCTTGGCCCGAGTGTGGAGTGCATGCGGTACGTACAGTCGAAGACGTTCCAATCCGTGCCTGAAGCTGCTGCAACATGTCGTGGCGGCGTGCAACTGGACTGCATGCAGTACGTACAATCGAAGACATTCCAGTCCGTCGCGGAAGCCGCGAATACCTGCCGTGGTAGCGTCAGCGCGACGTGCATGGCGTATGTGCAGTCAAAGACCTTCCAATCCGTCAATGAAGCCGCGCGCACGTGTTCAGCGCACTGAACAGCGAATTCGATCATGCTGCTCCTTTCGATTTTCGTTGATTCGAAGGAGCAGGCTTTAGTCGCCGACGATGAGATGAAATCTCTCATCTAGGGATGATCAACCTTTCGGCGACTCCATTGATGAGTGTCTATATAATTTTAATTTATATTTCTATCGATGGGAAAAACTGAATCGTTTTCGAAATGACTTCGCGTGGCCTTATCTCCAATATGCCGAGCGCCGCCTTTAGGCATAGTCCCAGCTCAGGCCTCTTAGATCTTTCCAGCAAACAGATGTCGGCAGAACTCGGCAACCGGGAAGACTTCAATGGTGCCGTCTTTCAACCGGCGGTCCCCCGTATAGACCGCCATCGCTCGCTGGATTTTCTTCTCTTCGAACAGCGTCCTCAGGCCGTTGCCGAACTCTTTCTTCCATGTTTTGGCGGATTTGACCTCAAGCCCCGTCTTTTTGCGGCCATCGACAATGATGAAATCTACCTCATTGCCGCTTGGCGTACCCCAGTAATAGAATTCCCAGCCTGCTTGAGTGTAGTTCGAATAGGCTCTGATCTCGTTCAAGATGAAAGTCTCGAGCTGGTACCCCTTTTCACTCCCCAGCGGCTCCCGGAGGTCGTTGCGGAGCGCACGAGTCACGCCGCAATCGAAAAAGTAGAACTTCGGTGTCGCGACTTCCTTCACCTTGGCTTTGAGATGAATCGGCTCGACAAAAGAACCCAGGAGTGTGTCCTCAAGAATCGAAAAGTAACCATCAAGGGTCGACCGAGCCACCGCTGCTTCTCTCGAGAGATTATTCAAGTTCACCACAAAGCCGTTCATCGCCGCGGCATGTTTCAAGAAGCGATGGTAGGAAGGCAGGCTTCTGACCGCAGCCTCTTGCTGAATCTCTTCTTTTAGATAAGTCTCAACATAGCTGGAGAGGTAATCCACTCGGTCGGCATCGCTCTGAAGACCCAAAACCCTCGGAAGGGCACCGAATTTCAAAATCGAATCCAGATTGAAATCTCCCGCCATCTCCACACTCGTCAGCGGCGCCATACGCCGCTGAATTGCACGCCCTGCCAACAGATTCGCGTGGGACTTTTTCAGCTTCCTCGCGCTCGAGCCCGTGAGTGCGAACTGATAGGCTTCACCGAAGTCGAAAATCATCGCATGAACTTCATCCAGCAGCTCCGGAATCTTCTGAATCTCGTCGATGAGAATGCGGGAACCTTTTGGCATTGCTTCCACCTGCATCCTCAGTAGCGAGGGATCGGCCGAAAGCTCTAGAAACGTTCTTGATCTCAGTAGGTCGATGGCAAGATCAGGTCTGAAATCGGATTTCATCCACGTGGACTTACCAGTCCCGCGCGGGCCAAAGAGGAAAAAGGACTGAGCGGGAACTTTCAACTGACGACGATACGACATTGTCGTAAATTTTACGGTAAATTTTACGACTTGTCCATAAATATCACTGCACTATCTGATGATGCGACCAACAAGAAGAAGTCGGATCGCTAGCCATTCGAGCAACGCGATATCGTGGCCCGGGAAGACCGCTGCCAGGCAATGACAAACCCTCAGAGCTGCTCGACAGGAACGTACCTTCCACTTTTGACTTCGCAAGAATTATCGACAGCCTCATCACCGATCCAAGCTTTGCCGTCGTGACACTGCACAAGGACCGCTCGAAATCCCCACCCTGGTTCGCTAGGTTTGCGGAACTCTGTATCCGATTGAATAAGAATTTGAGCCACCCCTCCGTGACCACTACATGATGCCGCAGCACTCGACTCGACTGCCTGCGTGAAAACTGCTTTGGGACACGTAAAAGCCAGCGACGGAGCAAGAAGCACGGTAACCAATCCAAATACTTTCAACTTCGCCTCCAATTATACTTTGAGTAACCAGCCTTATCTCAGCACCACAATCAATCCATGACAAATCAATTGTTTCAAATTCCAATGCCCTTGCCGCGCGCTCTGGTGCCGAGCCAATGTGCGCATGACCACTTCAGAGAAATTTGATAACTTTATAGATGGCGTCACCACCTCATTCTATCCGATTCCCGCGTGCCAGGCCTGATGATGAGATCGACAGAGCGTGACCAGATTGCCGACGTTGTTCTGCCCACCTCGTGATCGTGGCTGAATATGATGTATCTCCACCCGGCGCGCAGTACCGCACAGGGTGCCGTCCGGAAGCTGTGCCTGACACTGACCCCGATCTCGCAAGTGAACCTGATGAACGACGACGGCCGGAATGGCGGCTCCGGAATTGGAGACGCGCGTCGATGCCAACGTATTCGACGTCTGATCATTACACTCGGCCCGGGCCGAGCGGCACGCGGGTTCTCGCGAGCGACTTCGCGCTCCAAGTCTCGTTTGGGCAATTCCAAAGCAAGACCGATCCATTTCTCTTGCGTCTGTTCATTGATCACGGACGTGATGCGAACGGCTTTGGAGACCGTGAGTTCTCCTGACATGATCGCATCCTGCAATTGCGGCAGTTCCCGCGCCTTTCTGGCCACCGTGATATAGGCATAGCTCTGGGCTTCAGAAAGTTTGAGCGCGTGCACCGCGTATTGGAAGGGCGAATTAAAACCGATGAACCGGTGCACGAGAAATCGATCTACTTCTTGCAGGCAATGAATCAGATCGGCTTCGCACGTCTTCAGTCGGTCGACAGCCGCGCAGGTGCGCAGGTGCGCGAATGAATCGCGCGCAAAGTTTTCTCATCTTGGCTTTTTAGGACCTCATGCAGGCGTGTGAACATAGACATCTCCTTTTTACGCAGCCCGCAGGCTCTTGCCTGCGCAAGAGAACCTACCATGACATTTGGAGATCGAATTTTTCGCGTTTATCCTGGTTTTAAGGCGTGCCCGCGCCAGACCCTACGAAGACGGACATACGCATCCGCTATATCTCTCTAAACAAGAATATGTGCGCGAGAGCCGGCGTCAGACAGGCATCTGTAAAGCCGTGAGCTTCTTGGCTAATTAAACAAATTTAGATGTCAGGAAAAATCAAATCAAAGTCGCCGCGTATCAGAGATGATGTCAGAGAATTCACTTCAAATATCCTGCAACAGAGAGATGGTCAGGAGATCAAATATAAATTCTATACGCGCGATGTTGCGATATTGGCCGCTTCCAGACTCTGTTAAAAAAAGCGACTCCCCAACTACATCCCTATCAGACGCCAAGGAAACCCAGCGGGCATATCTCCACCTCCATCACCAGAACCTTGCCCAAGCCGAGTTTGTGTCCCCCGCGAACCTTTAGGCGCCCCAGGTCTCTGAGTTGATCAGATCTGAACCGAAATGGCCTGGCATCCCACCTAGCCATTCCCTAGGCGAAGAATGGGACTCTGCCAGCGGCTCCACAAAAAGAAGAAAGGCCCCTGCCAGCGTTCAAATCCCGGTCACTTCCTGCAGCGTTTACATGACTGGGGCCATTCCCCAGACTGGCAACGCAATAAACCATCGCCCTCACTGGCCTTCCGATTGCTCATAGTTCGGGCAGGAGGGGGCTCCTGGTGTCAATGTGGCCGATGGATGGGTATCGGCAGATCTCAGATTCACAACTCACCCGATCCCGGCGCCGCCTTTTGTGCAAAAACTTTTTCGCCGCATGAACCGAAATGGTTCCTCCCTGTGTCTGAGCGCTGGGAGATGATTGCGGCTCAGAAGAGGCCCAGATGAAATCGGATATCGAGCTAGTCGAAGACGTCAAAGCCGGAGACCGGCGCGCGTTCTCGGAACTCGTTCAGCGCCACCAAAGAGCGCTGCTTCGTTTGAGTCTGCGCTTCTTGCGTGAACCGAGCTTGGCAGAGGATGTCGTGCAGGAAAGTTTCATCAAGGCCTATGAAAAGATCCACCTCTTCGAAGGACGCTCGTCATTCAAGAGCTGGCTCTTTCAGATCGCGGTGAATACGGCGAAGAATCGGCTGCGCAGTCTTCCGCACGAGTTCGTGAATATCGATGACGTTCATCTCGGTATCGATCCGGGCGCTGAAAACGGCATGGTTCGCGAGGATCTGCGCAAGGTCATCCGGAGCGAAGTCGATCGCTTGCCCGAACGCCAGCGACTCGCGCTGAGCTTGAGGATTTTTGAAGATCTGAGTTTCAAAGAAATCGCGCAAATCATGGCCTGTCCTTACGACACGGCGAAAGCGAATTATCGCCACGGTTTGATGCGACTCAAGGAGCGTCTGGAAACGCTCCAAGGACAAACGGACTGGGAAGACTTCGAAACCATGCTGCCCGTCGAAGGAGGAAGAATGCGCACGGAGGTTGAGCAATGAATCACAATTCGCACCCGCGACCAGATGAGTGGTGGATCGATCTGATCGAGGGCGAAACGGAACCATCCCTGAGCGAGGATCTGACCTTGCTTTTGTTGAATTCACCGGCAGGCCGGGAACGACTGCGAGGGCTCAAAGAACTGCGGCAAGCGATCAAGGACAGCGATGAAGTTTTACTCCCGGAAGACGGCACCTATTATCGCGATATGCACAGCCGGATCATGGCCGCGATCGACGGACCCAACCCCCGCCTCCAACGCTTGCAAACCAAGCATACAGGAGCGGAGACCGGTTCCCTCGGACCCGTCTCCCGCCTTCACGCACTGATCAAAAAGAACTGATGAAAAAGAGCTAACAAATCTGACGACGAAAAACCGAGCGGCCGACTTTAAACCGTGGAAACACGGTTTCGACCGCCGTTTTTCGACATGTACATCGCGGTGTCGGCGCGCTCAAAGAGCTCTTCCCAGCTCGTCATCTGCGGCTCTTTGGTCGCGACCCCGACGGAGATCGTCACAGGGATGCGTTTGCCCTCGTAGGTGAAGGTATGGCTCTCAATCGTGGCACGCAAACGCTCACCGATTTCCAAACCCTGACTGAGATTGCTTCCGAACAAAATCACGACGAACTCTTCGCCGCCGTAACGTGCCAGGATGTCGTCGAGACGGATCAGCTTATTCTGAACGACGGTCGCCAACTCTTTTAAAACGAAGTCGCCTGCCGCGTGCAAATGCGTGTCGTTGATCTTTTTGAAGTGATCGATATCGAAAACCGCAATCGAAAGTGGGACCTTGAGAAGCTTCGCACGTTTGAAGGACTCCTGCCCTTTCATGATCAGCGCGCCCTTATTGTAAATTCCGGTGAGCGGGTCCTTTTCGGATTTGTTCTGTAGCTGCTCAATGGCGACCGCTTCGATGCTTCCTCGCTCGAGGAACTTGAACAAGACGTTTCCGGTTTTGATTTGGTCATTGTTAGTGAGCTTCACCGGCACAAGCGGCGGGATGGAATCGTCGTTGACGACCGTACGGTTCGTACTCTCCAAATCAATGATCTTCACTTCCCCACCGGAGAGCGTGATCTTGGCGTGCGACTTACTCACGCTCCGGTCGTCGACAAAAATCGTTGATGTCATCGAGCGGCCAATGATCATGTCGGCTTGATCGATCGGCCATTGCTTACCGACGTATCCCGCGGGCCCTTCCAGCATCACGATACACGGAGGCGCTTGGTCCGCGCGCTCCATCTTGACACGAAACGTGTCGCCGTGAACGACACTGGTTTTTTCCTCGTGATAAGACGATTCTTCTTCGGTGTCTGGTTTTTTCTTCTGGGTCATCAGACCTATTATTCTAGAGTTCCCGGGGATTCGACATTTAAAAAAACGATGGGGAGGTCTAGAACCTCCCCACCCCTTGCCGCCTCAGGACCTACGTCCGTGCGGCGCCGATGATCACGATTCGAGCTTTACTTCTGCTTCACATCGTCCGTTTCGCGCTCGGCGAGCGGAGAATCGTTATACCAAGGCGAGTTCTTGCGCGAGAGCGAGAAGATCACCCAGGACTTCAGGCCCTTGACGTTCTTGATCTCGATGTTGGTTTCAGTACCGGTGACCGGATGGACCATCTGTTCGGAATCCGTCTTTCTGCCGCAAATACCGAGAGTCGTCTTGCACGAGCGGACGCGGTAATGGATCACGAGTTGATCGTTGCCCGCCGCCTGCGGAATGTATTTCGGATCCACAGCGACCGTGAAGACAGGCGTGTTGCCGCGCAGTTGGTAACTGGAGCGCGTCACCGCCGCGTTCGGTAGCCCGACTTTGATCCGCTCTTGGCCAACCAATTCCACGCGCGTGACATCGCTCTGAACGGACATCTGCTGGCTATAACGAGTGTAGCTGTCCGCCGACACGCGCACGTCGCTCGGTTCGCGGCCAGCGGTGACGCGGATGAGATCTTGTTCAAAGGGCTGAAGCTTCGGATCACGAACCACGACTTCGAAACGACGCGGGAAGGATTCTACGACACTCGAGCGAGTGACCGTACGGTAATTCGTGAACGTTTCTTGAACGGATTTTTCGACGAGCAACTCACATGAATACGTGTACGGACGACATGAGGTTTGCGTGTAACCGAGATTGACCAGGTTCTCATTGGCGTACTTCACAGTCACTTGATAGACGATATCTTTGTTAATATACCCGGCGCGCTCGGCCGAGCGAATTGCGTCTTTGAACGCCTCCCAAGAACGAGGCTTGCGGTGAAAGACATTGGCCGCGATCAGTTTCTCAGCCGAAGCCATGCCCACACCTTGGATCGCATCGGCCAAGGCCTTCGCTTTGCGATCGCGCGTCGCCGAATAAAACGCGTCCCAAAGCGGACTGCTGCCACCACCTTGCGACTGTGAACAATCCCAGTCGCTGCAAACGCCCGGCTCCCAGAACGTTTTGGTGACCCAACGAGTATCGGTATAAGCCTCTTGTTCTTCCCACTGCTGCACGCGCTCGATCGTCATCCCGAAATGCGTGACGCCGCCCGCGGGACCGACCGCGATATCCTTAGACTGCTCCGCCCAAAACAGACGAGGCGTTCCCGCTGGTGTCCGGTCGCCCGGCCGCAGTGGGGTCACATTCCCTTCTGGTACCGGAGTGTAAACGGTCAAACCCGCATGATAGCCGTCCGGCTGAGTCGGTGTGCTGGAGCAGCCGGTCACAAGACCGAGCGCCGCCAACCAAATAAGATGCTTCACGTAATCCCCCTGTTGGTCGCGCAAACGAAGAAGGCGACTTCTCTTGCGATATGAAAATGATGAAATGAAAGTGACACGACCAGGTTAGAGAATGGTTAGACCAGTCATCAATAGATGACGACGCTCTCTGCGATGCGAAATTGAATTTCGGACCTCTGTCCAGGTCAGTGCTTGAGGTCAGTGTTTTAGGTCGCGGAGCCAAGCAGGGAGCGCTTCGCAAGAGTCTTGCCGAGTTCCACGCCGGGCTGATCAAATGCGTTGATGTCGAGCGCTTCACCGACCGCGCCAACCGTGAGCTGCATGAGCATAAAGAGAGCGCCGAGGCTTTCTTCGTCCAAGCGCTGCGTTTTCAATGTCAAAGACTGCACGCTTTGTTGCGCGAGCGCCTCGCGCGTCGCCTCAGCCATGGCTTGAAAGAGCTGGCCCATGCCTTTGCCCTGCATGAGAGCCTGACAGTCAAAGAGGTTTTTTTCGATAACGGGTCCCGGTTCTTCGCTCTGCCCGACTCGGAAGAACCACACGAACTTGTCGCGTGCGCCCTCCATCACCTGCTGCAGAATCGAATGTTGATCGCTGGAGCCGATCGCCGGGATCGGCGTACTCGCGCGAGGCGCCGGTTTCCCGTCACGGGCGACGCGTTTACCGAGCGACTCGGCCCAGAGTTGCTGCGTCCACAAACCGAACTCCCGCAATCCGTCTGCATAGCTCCAGAACAAAGTGATCCATTCCTCACGGCGAAAGCTCGCCAAGGAGTGCGCCACCAAACGCGCGCACAAATCGTCTTGCCCCAAGGCCCACGTTGCACCGGAACGGAATTTTTGAATGTCCAATCCGTAGAAGGCCGCCGGGAACATGCCCACGGGACTGAGGACTGAGAAGCGTCCGCCGACATCTTTCGGAATTTCCAGTGTAGCCACGCCCTCTTTGCGCGCCCAGCGCATCAGCGGATTGTCGTCGGTCTCGGAAATCACCGTCGTGTTGGCTGAGAGCTTCTTAAAGCCGCTGGCCCGTAAGTATTGGTCGGCCGCCTCCGCCATCGTCAATGTTTCAATCGTATTGCCCGACTTGCTGACAATCGCCCAATGGACCTCGTCAAAATCCTTGCGACTCTTCAACCAGCTCCAAAAACGGTCGGAGTCGACGTTATCGATAAAGATTAGCTCACGGGTACTCTCCGGGCGCCCCAACGCTTGCAACACGGCACGTCCGCCCAGAGAGCTTCCGCCCATGCCGAGGACAACCAGACTCTTACACGTACGACGGAGGTCGCGGCCCCGCTGTTCAGAGGCCGTCCACAGCGGCTCACGCGCGGCAAGCTTTAAAAAGCCCAGGTCCTCGCGCTTCTGGAGACGCGACACAGACTCACGAGAGAACTGCAAAAGGCCGCCATCGATCGCCACTGTCTCATGCTCTAAGTGCCACATCGAACCGTTCTCCTGAAAAGATCAGATTTATCGCGTCAGATTTATCGCAATTGAGCGGACCGCTGCAAATGGAAAGCCCGTCACGAATGGGACGAAGAGTCACGAGACGCGCATGGATCGACGTCGCGTTGTCGGGCTAGCTCACGGCGACGTCTTCTTCGATCCGGTGGTAGCCACGCCACTCTTTCAAGCGGCCTCGAGGACGCAGCCCCTCGTCACCGTATTCCAGAAGGACATAGGTCATTTTCGTGATCTTGCCGAGCGAGGCGATATCCAAGGACGTGATATCGGTCCACGTGCCGGTGTTGAAGTACTCTTTCCCTTTACCCCACTGCCGGTATTGATAAACGTGGGAGTGCCCGAAAATCACGGTATGCACACGTTCATCCACAAGAATTTTTCGAGCCGACTCGCTCAAATCCGGAAAAACGGCGCTCTCCTTCAAGACCTGCAAGACCCGTTTGAAAGGGAACTGCCGACGCGGATCTTTGAGGATAATCGAAGATAGGAAATACTTCGCCAAACTCCACATCGAACGGATCGCGAACCGAGTCTCATTGAACAACGCCCAACGCACCATTCCTTTGAACGGGCGCACTTTATCGACGTGCGGATGCTTTTGTTTGATTTGCAAAACGAAGTCGATGAAGAAGTGCGAGCCAAAAGGCAGATTGAGAATCGGTTCCGGCAGATTTTTCTTCAGAAAAAACTTTTTCGGATCCAGACGATTGGCCGCCTCATGCATGTGCCCGTGTTCGATATGTACGCCATCGAAGAAATACACGAGGTTTTTATAGCGAACGGATGTCCCGATCGCCTCATTGAATATCGCGCGCGTGCCAGGCCAGAGCATGCACTGGTCGTGGTTGCCGACCACATAGGTGATCTCATGCCCGTCCATGGCGGCGAACTCGCGCAATGCGCGAAACACTTCCGGATGGCCGGCGATCATCGCCCGAAGCTTCTCCATCGAGATGGATTCGGTAATCACGGTGAGATAATGACCACGATAGTCGACCTGCAGAAAGTTGAGGAAGTCACCATTGACGATCAACTCAACTTCCGCGTCACGGAACTCGCCAGACGAATAGTAGTGCAAAAACTCGATGAGCTTTTCATCGAAGTAGAACTCTTCAAGAGAGTTGGTCGAGCCGTCCTCGAGGGTCCGGCCCAACCCCAGGTGCAAATCACTGATAACGAGTTTGATCTTTCGCTTCATCCCTGCAGCCAGTTCTATCGCAAGCGACCGTTAATGAAAAGACGGTCGGAGCGACACTTGAGCAAGTTCCTTCATGAACTCGCGTTTTTTCTCTCATGAGGCGACCCTCAAGACGCCACGTAAACGACGTTCCGGCTCTTGTGTTTGCCGTAATACATCGCTTCATCCGCCATCTGCATGATTTCGTCCGTCGACCGCGCATGCTCAGGATACGTGGCGACTCCGATACTCACCGTGATCTTCACTTCCTTGCCATTGACGTCAAACGTCGTCGCCGCGGCCTTTTGCCTCAACCGCTCCGCGACTTGCGCCGCATTTTTGGAATTCGCACCCGATAGGACGATGACATATTCATCCCCGCCGTAACGGAATGCAAAGTCCGTGTTGCGGATCGACCCTTTCAGTAGCTTACTCAGTTCGACCAGAACGCGCGACCCGACCATATGGCCCTTGGTATCGTTGACGAGCTTAAAAAAGTCGACATCGCAGAACAGCACCGAAAATTCTTTCTCCGTGCGGCTGGCGCGCGTCAGTTCCTGGTCGAGAATCACCGGCAAGTACCTCTGGTTGAACAAGTCCGTCAGGTCGTCCCGATACGTCATCGCCTGCAGGCGCTTGTACTCGAGTGCTTCTTCGAATTGCTGCGCAAGGAGATCGAAGTATGTGGCCAACAGGACCGAGCCCCGCAACCGGCCATAGGTTTCCGCACCTTCGAAAACAAGATGCCCATACGGACGTCCGATCGACGCCATACGCGCCGGATTGGGACGCACCGGCACCAAGAGATCCTTGGCTCCACTTTCCCGACCCGGCATTTCCAACTCCACCGCGTCGAGGCCGCCGGTCACAGCCGTCAATAAGCTCCAGCGATCAAACATCGCTTCCACGTCGGTATGTGTGAATTCCACCAGGCTTTGCCACGAAATTCGAGTCGGCTGGCGCGGCACTGAACCCAGACCTTTGGTTTTGAAGTACTGGTCGATTTCTTTATGTATGGAGTCTTCGGGAAACCAAATGACATTGGTCGCACCCAGCTCCTCACGGAGGATTTCGATCGCTTGGCGTGCGACCAGATCCACATCCAGACTGCGGATCGAGCGCGTGAAACGATCGACGCGTTGGGCCCGGTCTTCGAATTCCGACACGCGGACCTGTAGATCCGCGAAGTGACTAAGCGTATCGACACGCCGAAGAACCGTCTCCGCCGTAGCGGTGATCCCCAGCCATTCGTGCAAGGGACCCTTCTGCCAGTCCATACCGGCGAGCTGCGCCTCTTCGGTGATGTGCAAAACCGGGACGTTGGGAAACTCGACAGTCAAACGCGAAAGAAACGGCATAAACTTTCGCGGATCCGACGGCACATGGAGAATGACACCCGCTCCGGCGAGCAGATGTTCTCGCGCGGCCTGCTCTTGGCAAGCGGACACGCAATTGCGACCAAGCCCGGTCAGCGCCCGTTTCAAACGCCGAGCCGTCACGCTTCCATCTTCTAGAAACAAAATGTCCCGCGACATACGCACTTCACCTTACCCAGATCAACGACCAACCACTCCGCATCCAGCGATGGCTGATGAAATTATTCGTCGTTATTCTTTTGGCCATCCTCGTCTCCCTCGAGAATCGTGAGCGCAATGCGAAGAGCACGCACCACTCGACCAATGGTTTCCTGTTTTTCCCTGTATTGATTGTAAAGCTCCTGACTCCGGACCTTGCCGTTGTCGGTTTCGAACTTGAGCTGGTCGATCTCGCGCTTCAGGCGCATGATCATTTCATCTTTGGTCGAAACCAAAGTCGCGCTCTCCATCTTCACGATTTCGAGACGATGCTCCAACTCGCGTTCACGCACACGGATGCGCTTGAAATTCCCCTCCAAGCGGCTTTCCATTTCTTCCAACTTCGCGCGCAGCTCGACGCCTTCGCGCTCCTTGGCGGCCAATTGACCACGCAGGACCTTTTTCTCCTCGTCGTGAATCTTTTGCGACTCACGCGTTTGCGTTTCCAGAATTTCCGTCCGCGCGAGCAGTTCGTCGGTCCTCCGACGCAAAGTCTCGCCGGCCGAAGCGAGCTTCTCGTTTTCACGACGAACGCGGTCCAGTTCCTGCTCGAGCTCGTGAATGCGCGTTTGTGCGATGCGCAGGCTTTCGGACTGCTTCAGCGACGCTTCGGCCGACGTGAAAACAGCCCCACTCGGAGGCAGAGTCGCTTTGGAGATGGCCGCATGTCCGCCCATCTGCCCGATACCGAACCGCACTTCGGTGCCCGCATGACGATCCACGGGCCGATCCGCGCCACCACGATCCGCAACTGGCGCCACGGCTTTCTTGGCTTCCTTCTTCGGCTCACTGATCCGCACGGTTTTATCACCTGCGCCTTCCGGTACCGGAGGATCCGTTTGAAACGAAACATCGGGTTCGAAGTCGCTCGTTTCGGTCTTCGCCCGGTTGAGAACAAGAGTCGGCGCATTGCGCACGTCACTCGGACTCAGGGCGGAAGCTTCGCTCTTGGACGCCTCGGCGTCTCGTTCAGGCGAAGATAAGACAACCACTGGTGGTACTGTCGGCGCGGCCGCGGGCTTGGCAATACGCGCATGCATGTGCGTCCTGTCACCGACAAGACGCAAGGAATCGTCGGCCGCATCCGGAATATCGAACTCGAATCGCACACTCTTCGCGAAAGTTTCCTCGGAAAGTTCTTTGCTTTTCAGCGGCTTATTCGGCGACTGACTCAACGGCATGGATGCAATGTGTGGGGGCAAAGGCGGCGGCTGCGCGGACTGAGGCTTCGCAGACGGCTTCGCGTCACTGGAGTCATCCAGCAACGAATCGATCAAATCTTCTGCTGTCGATTTCTTTTTTTTCATCATGCGCCTAATTAAGTATCGGAAACACAGGCGCTTTTATTTAACCGAATCGAACAAAAACCTGTCGCTGTCGACAAATTCGACGGCCCTCAAGCGGGCCAACCCCTCGGATGACGCCTAACTTCTCGACACGTCATCTTGAGACGTCACGAAAACGGTGACCTTCGTCGGGTTCCGGGACCAGGTCCGCCGGCTGAATCCAGCGGTCGAGTCAGACGTTCGAATCTGGACCGCGAACGTTCAGGGCGTGATCACGCGATCGTAGGCCGTCGCACGGGCCTCGACGTCAGCCCAGGTGAGGTTCTTGAGCGCCTCAACACCGAACTTTTCGACCGTGAAGCTCGCCAGCAGACAGCCATGGATACAGGCCTGCTTGAGCGCATGCAAATCGAACGCGACATCGGCCTTGGCGAGCGATCCGAAAAACGCTCCGGCGAAGGTGTCGCCTGCTCCCGTGGGATCAACGACATCAGCGATCGGGAACGCCGGCAGCACGAAATAGCCTTCTTTCGAATGCAACACGAATCCATATTCGCCGCGCTTCACGACGACGGCCTTCGGACCCATCGCCAGGATCTCTTTTGCGGCGGCGATGGCGTTGGATTTTTTCGAAAGCAATTTCGATTCGCCTTCATTGATCAGGAGCACATCGACTTTGGACAGCACCTTCTTCAACGTCGGGAGTTGAGAGTGAATCCAGAAGTTCATCGTGTCAGAGCCCACCAAACGCGGCTTCTCGATTTGTTCGAGAACGCGCAATTGCAACTCGGGATGAATATTGGCCAGAAACACGTACTTGGTATCTTTATACGCGACCGGCAATTCAGGATTGAAATGCTCGAACACATTCAAATCCGTGGCCAGGGTGATGGCCTCGTTGAGGTCGCCTTCGTATTTCCCCGCCCAATGAAACGTCTTACCGGGACGCTTTTGCAAACCCGCCACATCGACGTTGCGCGAGGTGAGCATCTTCATGTCGGTATCGGCGTAGTCTTCGCCGACCACGCCGACGACGCGGGTTTTTGCGTAAAGCGAACTCGCCAACGAGAAATAATTGGCAGAGCCGCCCAGGGTACGATCGACTTTGCCGGAAGGAGTAGAAATCGAATCATACGCAAGACTGCCGACAACCAAAATATCCGACATGAAACACGTCTCCTCAAAATTGAGTTTGAATAAAGACCCGAGACTGCCGCGCACACCGGGCTTCAGACGGTCATGGTCTCCGGACGACCTTCGTAGACCGAAGTCAGCTGACCGCATGCCGCGAAGATGTCGCGTCCCATGGTTTTCCGTAAAAGAACATGGGCGCCGAGACGAATCAACTCGTTTTGGAATCGACGCACGGTCTCGTCCGCGGGCCGTTCAAAGCCCGACGACGGATGCTCATTGAAAGGAATGATATTGATCTTGCAAGGGATATGACGCACCAATTTCCAGACTTCGCGCGCTTGTTCAACCGAGTCGGTCACACCCTTGAGCAAAACATATTCGAACGTGACGCGATCGCCGGATTCCTTGGCGTGTTTCGAACACGCATCGAGAAGCTCGGTGAGGTTCCACTTTTTATTGATCGGCATAACGAAGTCGCGGATCTCATCGTTGGACGCGTTGAGCGAGACCGCCAACCGAACGCCCGCATCCGTGATCATGTGCATGAGCGGCACAATCCCGCTCGTGGACACGGTGATTTTACGACGCGAAAAGTTGATGCCGAAGTCGTTGCAGAGAATCTCGATGGCACCAAACACCGCTTCCGGGTTGTCGAGCGGCTCGCCCATTCCCATGAAAACGATGTTCGTGATGCGCAAGCCATCTTTGGCCAGGCTTTCGTTAGCTTGGATGAATTGGCCGACGATCTGACCAGCCGTCAGACGCTTTTTAAGTTTTTGCTTACCTGTGAAGCAAAAGCGGCAAGCCATGTTGCAGCCGACTTCGGAGGACACGCACAAAGTCATGCGCTCGTCGTTCGGAATCAGCACGCTCTCGACAGTCATGCCGTCGCCAACATCGAAGAGGAACTTGCGGGTCCCGTCGACACTCTTCAGTTCGCTCACCTTGCGAGGCATCTCGAAAATGAAGCGCCCGGGCAGGTCCGCACGGAACGTCTTGGAGAGGTTCGACATCTGTTCAAAGTCCGTGACCTTCTTGTCATAGACCCATTTGAACAGCTGTTGCGCGCGAAACTTCTCTTTGCCATCGGCGGCAAAAAGCGCTCCGAGCTCGTCCATTGTCAGATCGTAGAAATTGCGGAATTCCTGCATAGAGGCCCGGAGTTGTACCAGAAACGCCTCGATTTCGCGAGCGAGAAGCTCTCTGCCCGTGGAAATGAAGGCGTTCTCTGAATCAACTCGTCAGCGACAAATCCCGTGTAGGAATTTCACCCTACCCCATCCTGCGTATGGGTATTCATATATTCGAGCAGTTCCTGTGTCGAACACGGAACGCAGCCGACTTTTTCGACCACCACTCCGGCGGCGAAGTTGGCCAGCGCGCAAGCGTCTTCTAAGGGGAACCCGCCCCCCCAAGCCAATGCCAGTGCTGCAATCACCGTGTCGCCTGCGCCTGTCACGTCAAAGACCTGGCGCGCGAACGTCGGAAGGTCGGTCACGCGGCCTGAGTCAAACAACCGCATTCCATCTTTCCCGCGCGTGATCACCAAGGTGGAGGAGGCGATTCCGGCCATGAGTTTCTGACCGATTCGATTGAGATGGTCGGGGTCGATGCGCAAATCATCGACCTTTTCACCACTCAAAGCCACCGACTCGACATAGTTCGGCTTCATCAAATCGGCGCCACGGTAATACGCCAGAGGTGTTGTACGATGCGGATCCACAAGGACCTTTTTGCCTGCGGCCTTGGCGAGCTGAATGATCTCCTGTGCCAAGGACTCACTGATCACGCCTTTCGCATAATCTTGGATGATCACGGCGCTCACAGTCTGAATGCAAGCGCGCACGCGCTCCAAAACTTGAGCTTCCAATTCGGGCTTCAGAAATTGAACACGCTCATAGTCGACACGAACGATGTGATGATTGGCGACCATGACTCGCAGTTTACGAGTGGTCGGTCGAGTGCCATCGACAACGAGGTGTTCTGGCGACACCCCCGCACGCGACAATAATCCTCGAAGTTGCTCAGCGGCCCCATCGCGACCAACGACAGCGACCAAGACGGGAGTTCCGCCCAGACTCGCCACGTTTTGCGCCACATTGGCCGAGAGTCCCACTCGTGCCTCTTCCGTGTCGACCTCCACCACCGGCACCGGCGCTTCGGGACTGATACGGCGAACTTGGCCCAGCACGTACTCGTCCAAACCGACATCGCCAACAATCAGAACCTGCCGCGACCTGAGCTTATCGACGTTTTTGACAATATAGGGAATATGACGCGTGAGCGGATTCATTCAATCATTCCTCAATCTTGCCCTGAGCCGGATTCAACATTCCTATTCATCCTGACGTGAGCACCGACGGTGGCCGAAGTTTTCGTCGCGTATAGAGTTCGGTTTGCCAGGTTTTATCCCGAGTGTCATCGCCTACTGCATCGATAACAGGCAGCGCCGCTCGGAAATCGACTTGCCAAGGCTTTGGAGTGGCGGGAATATGGTTCCTGCCTCAAAAACCTATCAAAGCGCGCTCGAACCGGGATTGGATCAGGTTCACGCGTCAGCCTCTCGCTTAAAGAAGGGGATCAAAAGAGGGATCTATGGATTACGCCGAAGGTGTATTTTACCAGAACACTATCAAAATCGTCGAAGAAGCCGCGAACGTGATTAACTGCGATCCGAACGTCCTTGAGCGCATCAAGTACCCGCGGCGCGCGATCATCGTCAGCGTTCCTGTGCGCATGGATGACTACCGAGTGAAGGTCTTCACCGGCTATCGCGTGCAACACTCTTCGACCCTCGGCCCCTTCAAAGGCGGCATTCGCTATCATCAAGACGTGGACCTTTCGGAAGTCGCAGCACTCGCCGCCCTGATGACCTTTAAGTGCTCGCTCCTGAGCCTTCCGTTAGGCGGAGCCAAAGGCGGCGTGAAGGTCGACCCGACCAAGCTCTCGCGCACCGAGAAACAAAATCTCACTCGCCGCTTCACCTCGGAGATCGGTCCTTTTATCGGACCATCGAAAGACATCCCGGCCCCCGACGTCGGCACCGATCCGCAAACCATGGCCTGGCTGATGGACACCTATTCGCAAGAACAGGGCTATGCGCAGCCGAGCGTCGTCACGGGTAAGCCGATCGAAATCGGCGGCTCGCACGGCCGCATGGGCTCGACGGGTCTCGGCGTTATCTTCACCGCTGAAAAGGCCTTGGAAAAACTCGGTCAGAAACTCTCGGGCGCGACCTTCTCGATCCAAGGATTCGGGAACGTCGGTCAGCACGCAGCACTTTACGGTTTCCAGCGTGGCGCAAAGATTCTCGCGGTCAGTGATGTGAGCGGCGGCATCTACTCGGCAGCCGGCCTCGATATCCCGGATGTCATTCGCTATGTCTCTGAACACAAAGTCGTGAAGGGCTATCCAAAAGCCGAGCCGATCTCCAACGAAGACCTGCTCACTCTCAAATGCGACGTGCTCGCGCCTTGTGCCCTGGACGGCGTCATTCATGATGGCAACGTCGATAAACTGCAAACCAGGGTCGTCGTCGAAGGCGCCAACGGGCCATGCACCGCGACGGCATCCAGGCGCCTGGCGGAACGTGATATTCTCAACGTCCCGGACATCCTCGCCAACGGCGGCGGCGTGATCGTCAGCTATTTTGAGTGGGTACAGAGCTTGGCTTACTTCTTCTGGGACGAAGAGCAAGTGAACACGAAGATGAAGCAAATCATCACCAACGCCTTCGACCGCGTTTGGGAAATGAAAACAGAAAAGAAAGTCGACATGCGCACAGCTGCGATGGCGACGGCTGTGAAACGCCTCGAAAAAGCGATGCTCCTGCGCGGCCTGTATCCGCGCTAAGACTCGTGCGTCTCGCAAGAAACATTTTCGGAAGAGACGCATTCAGAGGAGACGCATTCTGATGACTCTGCGCAAGCCATGGCTGTGGCTACCTCCCAAGGTCGCCCACGACTTGAGCCCCTTCTTTCTCCAGGCCCGTGCGTGGGTCGCCGAACCCGTGACATACAAGTGGATGCCCATGGAGTGGAGGGGGCTTCGCTTTTCTAACCGTCTCGGCATTGCCGGTGGCGTCGACAAAAATGGTTCGTCCATCCAAGCCTGGTGGACGCTTGGCCCTGGCTTTGTGGAAGTCGGTACCGTCACTCCTCTGCCTCAAGGTCCCAATCCTGGTCGTATCATTGCCCGCGACCCCGCACGCAGTGCTTTATGGAACAAGATGGGCTTTCCGAGCGCGGGTATGGAGCGTGTCGCC
>JAMPXM010000203.1 GCA_023701225.1 Pseudobdellovibrionaceae bacterium
GGCTACGACAAAATTATCAAAAAAGTCTCACGCAAGACATTGGTGAACTATTACACCAGCCGGTATGTGCCCGATAACATGCTTTTGGTCGTCGCCGGGGATTTCGAGACCAAGCAAATGCAGGGCAAGGTCAAAGACATCTTCGGGCAGTTGAAAAAATTCAAGGTTCGCGCAGTGAAGCGCGCCAAAGAATCCAAACAAACTGAACCCCGTTTGGCTGTCAAAAAAGGTAAAGTGGAAGAGACCAACTTTCATCTCGCCTGGCGTGTGCCTGGCGCGAGCCACAAAGACGTCGCGGCTCTGGATGTGTTGGCCTTGATCCTCGGTCAAGGAGATAGCTCACGCCTGTCCCGGCGACTGCGCATGGAGCGCCCGTTGATGAACTCCGTTGGCGCCAGCACATTCACGCCCAAGGACTTCGGAATTTTCACGGTCTCCGGCGCGTTGAACGCGGATCAACTCGACGTCGCGTTTCAGACCTTGAATGCCGAGTTGCAGGCCATTCTTTCCGTACCGCCCACGGCCGAGGAACTACGCAAAGCCGTGACCAATTTCGAAGGCGAAGAGTTCTACGCCATGGAAACGGTCGACGGGTTAGCGCGCAAAGCCGGCAGTTTGCAGACGCTCATGGGTGACCATCAGTATTTCAAAAAATTTCTCAAGCAAGTGCAGGCCTTGAAGCCGGACGACATTTTGCGCGTTGCTCGTACGTATTTGACGCCCGCGAGCCTGACTCTGGTCATGACAACTCCACGCAACGAAAAGGCGATTGCCAAATTTCTGCGCCAGTGGATCAAAACATTCGGCAAGGATTACGCTCAGTCCAAAAAAGCGCGTTCACCCTCCGTTCGCAGAGTGAAACTGCCGCAGACAAAATGGAATGGGTCGGGTCCGGCAAAAAAAGGCGAGGACCGCCTGGAGCGGATTCAGTTGCCAGGTGGAGCCAAAGTCCTGTTCCGACCGAGTTTTGCCACCCCCGTCGTCAATGCGAAGGCGGCATTTCTGGGTGGTTTGCGAATAGAAGAGCCAGGGAAATTAGGACTGACGGAACTCCTGTCGCGTGTTTGGACAAGCGGTACCAAGGATTTCAGCGAAGCGGAAATCCAGGAACGTATCGAAAACATGGCGGGCGGCATCGGCGCTTTCGGCGGCCGCAATTCCGCCGGACTGACGCTTCAGACGCTGGCGCCGTTTGAAAAAGACGCCGTGCAGATGTTCGATGAAATTTTGACTGCGCCTGTGATTCAAGCGGAAGCCGTCGAGCGCGAAAAGAAAATGATGCTCGAAGCTTTGCGCTCGCGCGAAGACAATCCAGGCCAAGTGGTATCGCAGCTCTTTATCGAGCAGATGTTCAAGGGGCATCCCTACGAGCGTGATACCTACGGCCAAGCGGCTGCGATCGCTTCATTCACGGTCGAAGACGTCAAAGCCCATTGGAAGAGAATGGCTCAGGCTGGAAATTTGACGGTCGTTCTGACGGGAGCGGTCGAGCGGGGGCACTGGGTCAAAGCCCTGGAGCAAGCCTCTCGCCGCTTGCCCGTTGGCGGACCGCTGAAGACCGATTTCGCGCATCACGGCCCGCAAAAAGACACGTACGCCTTTCGGAAAATGGATCGTGAGCAGACCCACATCATCGTGGGTTGGAAAGGTCTGACATTGGCGGACCCGAGGCGGTTTGCGCTTCAAGTTCTCCAATCGATCTTGGCTGGCCAAGGCGGACGGTTGTTCGTGGAGTTACGTGATAAAGCTTCATTGGCATACACGGTCTCGCCCATGCGGATGGAGGGCATCGACACCGGTTATTTTGGCGCCTATATCGGATGCTCTCCTGAGAAGGGCGGCAAAGCGATTGCGATGATGAGAGAAGAATTCCGAAAACTCATCGAGACGCCGGTTTCAAGCGTGGAACTTGAGCGCGCAAAGCGCTATTTGATCGGTCGACATGATATCGACCTACAACGGTCTTCGGCGATCGGCTCCGGATTGTTATTCAATGAGATTTACGGGATTGAAGCGGAGGAGACCTTTCGCTTTGCCGAACGTCTGGCCGGCATTACGCCGGATCATGTGCAACAGGTCGCTCGGGAGCTCTTTCAGAAGCCCATGGTCTTTGCCGCCGTTGGTCGTGAGCAG
Organism: Pseudobdellovibrionaceae bacterium; assembly: GCA_023701225.1. Lineage (GTDB taxonomy): Bacteria > Bdellovibrionota > Bdellovibrionia > Bdellovibrionales > JAMPXM01 > JAMPXM01. The sequence goes on from JAMPXM010000203.1 coordinate 2,134, forward strand.
CCATGGCCCTGAAGACGTCCCAAAGTAAGACAATAGGGTCCAGATAACGAGAAGTTATGCATGTCCGGGACTAGACTCAGGTTAAAATAAGAGTGGCGACATGGAGGAGGAATCCGATATGGGCCGCGACGCCCCTAGTTCCGCAAGCTCGGTGATCAGCATCAGTCCGCGTGCCTTTTTCTTAGAGGCAGTGAACGAGGCGCTGCAGCACCGGAAGGTCAAAACGCTTCCGCAGGTGAGAACATACCTCGTGGATCTGCTGGAGTTTCACCTGACCACAGAAAACCTTTTCGACGTCGTCGACGACAGCGGTCGACGTTCACGCGAGACCCTCGCGGAAATGTATCTTCGCGCCAGCCTCGCGGAACCCAGAATGCGTATGGAGCTCTTGAAGAAAGTCGGCGACAAGGCGCTGTATGTCAGCGGCTTTTTCGGCGATTCCTTGCAACGCAAAGTGGTCGATGTCGATTACTATGCCGGGATGGGCGGCACGGCCTACGCCACGCTTTCAGAATGTGTCCGCGAAGCACCTGCAGCACAGATGTTCCGAGAGTTCGCGAAACGCTTCAACGAGTTTATGGACGTTCTCACCCATATCAGCTCCCACGCGTTTGTACAAAATGAGGAAAACATTCTCCGCCTGTACGAGAATTACGCCAGAACCGGCTCCGACGTCGCCCGCGAACGCCTTTTGGAAAAAGGCTTGATCGCGGTTCCGATGGAAGGTGCGGCGAAGAAAAAGCAGTGAAGTAGACTTCGCTGTCCAGCCGGCGTATTCTGGGCCCCGCATGTTCGATATCGGTTTTTCTGAAATGGTGATCCTCGGTTTGATCGCATTGGTCGTGATCGGACCCAAGCAGTTGCCAGAAGTGGCGCGAATGGTGGCTCGTTTCATCAACGACGTCAAACGCGTGACTGGCGAACTGACCGGTCAAATCATGGCTGCCAAGGAATCCGCCAATCAGTTCATCCACGAAACGCAGACGAACATTGTTCCCAACCTCGATGTAAAGACAAACTATCAGCCGGAGACCGTGCTGCCGCCGCCTCATGACGGGCCATTGCCCGAGCCAGAACCATCCGTGATGGTCGGGACTCATCCGCAGGAACCACCTGTTCGCAAGGAGCCTGAACAAATGCAGCTCCAGCTCGATGGCCTCGATCAGAAGGGCGAGCGTGGCAGCTGATCCTCACGAATCTCAATCGAACTACACGCTCATTGATCATCTCTCGGAACTCCGCGATCGAATCGTACGCAGTGTCTGGGCCGTGGTCGTCTGCGCTGTCGCAGCGTGGTTCTTCAAAGAGCCGATCTTTCAGTTGCTGACGGATCCGATCGCGCCGCAACTCCAGCAAGGCTCGCTGGTATTCACGAACGTCGTGGATCCGTTCATGATCAATTTGAAAATCTCCATTGTGACCGGCATCACGTTTGCGACGCCGATTTGGCTGTATCAGGCTTGGATGTTTATCGCGCCGGGACTTTATGCGAACGAGAAGAAGTATACGGTCGGATTTATCACTGCAGGCACGCTTCTGTTCGTGATTGGCGTGGTGTTCGCCTACTTGCTCGTATTGCCGGCAGGGCTCAAGTTTTTGTTGGAGATGGCACCCAATCCGGAAAACTCACCGGTGCGTGCGATGATCGATATCACGAAGTACCTCAGCTTCTTGACGACGACGGCTTTGGTTTTCGGATTGGCGTTTGAAATGCCGTTGGCGATTACGATGTTGGGAGTGATCGGAATCATCGATCAGCGGTTTTTGCGAGAAAAGCGGCGTTTTGCAATTCTCGGTATGGCTATCTTGGCGGCGATCGTCACTCCGCCAGATGCGTTGAGCATGCTCTTGCTCCTTTTGCCGCTGATGGTTTTGTACGAAATTTCCATCCTGGTGGTGGGATTGTTGGGGTCGAAACCAGCCTCTGGAAACTGACAGGAAGCCTTATTCACATCAATTCTGTCACGGCGCACAAACAAATTTCGTTCTGGGGACGCGTTTAATTTGTTTTGGCTTCTCCTAACCTTTGTCCTAGACTGAGCAAGTCATTCAACGAGTGGATTAGGGAACTGGGAGGAAGAAATGGCGGACGTTCTCGTCGTGACCAGCAAGGTCAAAAAATTCATCAAGGAAAAAGGCGGATACAACACTTCGGCGGAAACCGTCGAAATGCTCAGCAAGGCAGTTGAGCAACTTTGCCAAAAAGGGATCGACAGCGCGAAGGCCGATGGCCGCAAGACGGTGATGGCGCGCGACATCGTGATCGACCATCTCTAATTTCGAGATGAAGTGAGTGAAATTCTGAATGAGGGCTTTCCTGAAAAGGGAAGCCCTCTTTTTTTATCCGAGGTCATGCGTTGATTTGAGGCAACGTCCTAATGAATCATCGCCTCGAAGGCGGTCCAATCGATAATTGTGACTCCGAGATCCGCCGCCTTCTGAAGTTTAGACCCGGCTTCTTCTCCAGCCAGAAGATAATCGGTTTTTTTGCTGACACCGGACTGTATAGACCCGCCATGACTTTCGATCAGCTCTTTCACTTCGTCGCGTCCGAGCGGAAGAGTGCCGGTGATTACGAACTTCTTGCCACCCAATTTTGCCGAGCCCGTGTTGGCGGTCTTCGGCCTTTCAATAGTGACGCCGAGCTTTTGCAGGTCCCCAATTTCTCTTTGCAGAGCTTTGTTCGAGAGCGCGGTGCGGATCGAAACCACGACCTTGGGACCTATATCTTCGATTTGCAAGAGATGTTCTTCGTCGGCTGCCATCAGATTTTCGATACTGCCGAACGCCTTGGCTAAGCTTTTGGCGGTCTGTTCTCCGACAAACCGGATGCCGAGAGCGAAGATGAAGCGGGAAAGAGTTGTTTGCCGACTCGCATCGATGCTCTCTAGCAGGTTTGCGACGGACTTGTCCCCTTGTCGCTCGAGGTTCAAGAGATCTTGTTTCGTCAAACGATACAGATCCGAAAACGACTTCACTAGACCGACATCCACGAGCGCTTCGATCAGGCGGTCGCCCAAGCGTTCGATGTTCATCGCGCGTCTTGCGACGAAGTGTTTGAGAGATTCCTTTAAAATCGCCGGACACACGGGATTTACGCAGCGGGAAACGACCTCGCCTTCGGTTTTCGTCACCGGCTCTCTGCAGATCGGACACGCGGATGGCAAGCGGAAGGGCTTCGTATCCGACGGTCGCTTCTCGAGAACAACCTGCACGATTTCTGGAATGACATCGCCCGCCCGCTGGATGAGCACGAAGTCGCCGACACGTACGTCTTTTCTGTCGATCTCGTCCTGATTGTGCAAAGTCGCATTGGTGACGGTGACTCCGCCGACGCGCACGGGATCCATGATCGCCACGGGCGTCAGCGCACCGGTGCGGCCGACTTGAACGGCGATCTCGCGCACGCGAGTCACGGCTTGCTCAGGTTTGAACTTCGCGGCGGTCGCCCACCGAGGATTGCGTGCGATGAAACCCAGTTCTTCCTGCAAGACGTAATCATTCACTTTGGTCACGACGCCGTCGATATCGAACGGCAAATACCGGCGTACGGACTCGATGAAGTGATAGTAGGCGATCGCCTCTTCGGCATTTTGGCAAACACGGGCAAGCGGCGGGCGACCTTGGCCTGTTTTCAAGAGTTCCGTCGTAGATGTAACGAATTCTTCCATGGATTGGCTGTTGTCGGAAATGCCGGTCGTAGGCAGACCCATTTCAGCGATCGCGCGCTCGAACTCGTCCTGGGTTTTGAAGCGCCGTCCTTCGATGACACCGGGAGCATAAGCAAAGAGTCGTAGCGGACGAGCAGCTGCGATTCTGGAATCGAGCTGACGAACGGATCCCGCGGCTGCGTTGCGAGGATTAGCAAATGGCACGATCCCGGCTTCTTGTTGTTGTTCATTGAGTTGTTGAAAGTCCTTTTTGAACATCAGGACTTCGCCGCGGACTTCGAGCAATTTCGGTGCATCGCGAAGCGTAAGCGGCACAGAGCGGATGGTCCGTATGTTCGAGAGCACATTTTCGCCCGTCGTTCCATCGCCGCGTGTGATGGCTCCGGTGAGTTCGCCGTTTTCGTAGATCAATTCGATGGCTAGGCCATCGAATTTCGGTTCACAGAAATACCGGATAGGCTGATCAGTACCCAGA
>JAMPXM010000204.1 GCA_023701225.1 Pseudobdellovibrionaceae bacterium
CGAACGTTTCACGAAAGTCTTCCCTGTTCTTTTTGGTGGTGGCGAGGCTCAGCTAGTCCTTGTCGAAGACCCGGAGAAGGGCGAAATGGGGATCGACATCATCGCGAAGCCTCCGGGCAAGAAGCTGCAGAACGTTTCGCTGCTCTCGGGTGGTGAGAAGGCGTTGACGGCGGTTTCGTTGATCTTCTCCATCTTCCTGGTGCGTCCTTCGCCGTATTGTTTGCTGGACGAGGTCGATGCTCCTCTGGATGATGCCAACGTGTTCCGCTTCAACGACCTCGTTCGCGAGATGGCCAAACGCTCGCAGATCATCGTCGTCACGCACAATAAGTACACGATGGAAGTTGCGCAGAAGCTCTATGGCGTGACGATGCAGGAAAAGGGTGTATCGAAGATGGTTTCCGTCAATCTGAACGAAGCCACTCGGGTCGTGAACGCCTAAGCCCGCTCCTCAGTGCCCGCCGAGGCGAATCGCCTCGGCGGGGAATCCCTCAAGCATTGAAATTTTTGAAATTCGCGGCCCTTGAGGCCGACGGAATGCCACTTCTTGACCCTCCGCATGAAGCGCGAATAGGATGCGGGCGCTCGCTTTGCGGAGGTGCTGATTCATGGAGCAATTCGATTCGACAACCTACTTTATTCTCGGCGGGTTCGTCGTCGCGTTGCTCGTCGGCTTGATCGTCTATTTCTTGTCACGTCAGGCATCTCGAAGTGACCGTATTGAGCGCATCGAGCGTGAACCCGGACCTGTCGCGGGTCCGCTTCCGATCCCAACGCCGGCCGATGAAGCGCATGAGGCAGGCGCTGTGCAATCAGTGGAGCCGACGCCTGTCGCGGCTCGTGATGAGCGCGCAATCGAACGCGTGCCGGCGGACGTCGTCGGCCGCGCCGAGGGGTCAACCGCGATTTCGGCTCCTGCTCATCCGCACACGATCGAGGAAATTCAGCGCAAGCCGCTCAAGCCGCTGGCATCGGCCCTTGAAAAAACACGTGGTTCTTTCTTTGGCCGTTTGCGCTCTGTCTTTTCGCAAAAAGAAGTGCTTTCGGCCCATGAGCTCGCTGATCTTGAAGAAGTCCTGTACACGAGCGATCTCGGTCCGCAGACGGTCCAACGTCTTTTGGGGGCGGTGGAGGTAAAGCTCAAGGCCTCCGGAACGGGAGGATTCGAAGCCGTGCGTGACGCCATCAAGGCGGAAATGATTGGGATCTTCGACGCCATTCCCGCCGGCGCCGTTCCGAACGGCAAGGGCAGCGGAGTAGCGACTTCATCTGCGGAAAGCGGCAATGGTCACGCGCACAATTGGGACGCAGAAGAGGCGATCATCGCGCATGCAGCATCGGAGTATGTCGAAGGATTAGAGAAGCTCAATATATGGAGTCACAAGCCCGCCGTTCTGCTCATCGTGGGTGTCAACGGCGCCGGTAAGACGACAACGATCGGAAAGCTCTCGCGCCGTATCGCGCAAAGTGGTCGTAAGGTTCTTGTGGCGGCCGGTGATACGTTTCGCGCGGCGGCCGGCGATCAACTCAAGGTGTGGACGGAGCGGGCGGCGGTTGAGATTTTTTCGCCAGAAGGCGTGACGGATCCGAGCGCGGTGGCGTTTGATGCCTGTCAGACGGCACAAGCCAAGGGCTTTGATGTCGTCATCATCGACACAGCCGGCCGCTTGCATACGCAAAAAAATCTTATGGAGGAACTCAAGAAACTCAAGCGTGTGATCACCAAAGTGATCGCGGACGCACCTCATGAAACGCTCCTCGTGCTGGATGCCAATAACGGCCAGAACGCCCTTCAGCAAGCGCGTGAGTTTCACGGGGCTCTTCAGGTGAGCGGTGTTGTCCTCACCAAGCTCGATGGTTCGGCCAAGGGCGGAGTCGCCGTGGGTCTCGCGTGCGAGTTGGGGTTGCCGATTAAACTCATCGGCGTCGGAGAGGGAATCGAAGACCTACGCGCCTTCTCGCCTCAGGAATTCGTGAACTCGATCATTTGAACTCAACTCAGCCAGGGCTGATCGCTCGGCAGCTATTGACCATAATGACGAGTTTTCCGTTCCGACATTGAAGCACGGAGGTGCCTTCAGACATGTTCGAGAGGGAACCGCACTCGTACGTAATGGTGTAGGCGTCGTTCAATGGCTTTAACAGTTGCAGGCGACGAAACAGGGAAAATCGCGCCCCAGTTGTGGACTCGTGAATGAACTCGTCGACGGGCGTTACCCGTGGAATTTGGCCATAAATGCCGGCGGGACACGGGTTTCGTGGCGCGGTAACTTTGACTCGAGCTATATGGCTCGTCGCAGATGTTTTTCCGTCCGTCACAGTCACATGAAACGCACCGACGTTGTCCTGCGTTGCGTTGCGAATATCTAATACACTCGAAGACAGTCCGGTCAGTAGCTGACCATCTTTGTACCATTGATATCTGATGTCGGACGATGCGGAACCGTTCGTGGCGAATGCCGCTAGTGTCAAGCTGGAGCCTTCTTCGACGGATGAGTCTCGCGGTTGGAGCAAGAAGTACACCGAACCTGGCGTGATGGTCGAACTGCCACCACTCATCGTGCCACCACTCATCGTTCCGCCGGTCGCCGTGCCGCCAGTTGTCCCGCCTCCAGTCGATGTTCCGTCGGGGCTCACAAGAACTCCGCTTCCGGTACTGCCGGCGCCGCTTCCGCTGCCCATTCCTGACCCGGCGCCACCATTGATGTAGTTGTTGGCGGGGCCGCCCCCTGGCGTGATCACGGACGTCGTGCGTGAAGTCGAAGGAAGGGAATCAGATTCGGTCGTTTCTGGTGCCAACGTCGGTCCACAATTCTGAAATCCGAGAGTTACGGCCAGGATCAGGAGAATCGCGCGCCAAACATGAGATTTGGATCTGCGATCAAGCGAGTTGGCCATTCCACTCCCCCCCGGATAGATTCGATATCGACATCCTTTTATGCGTTAATGAGGCCAATTCCGGACATTTCTCGTCGACGTGTTTCAAGATGAGAAACCCAAGCGCGGACGCAGGTGTTACGGTGTGAATCGGTGGGCCAGACGGATGGTGCTCGAAGTGGCGAGTGACCAAACCATGATCAGGCGCCTGTCAGGCTTGTCAATTTTCTCATCGAGTCATCATCTGAGTCATCATCGCGACATCGCATTGAGACATCGCATTGAGACATCGCACCAGAGGCGGCCAAAGAACCCGAGCTCTCCACACGGTGACTGCAGAAACAGCCGATTGCGGCCGCGAACATCGTTTAAAATCCTGCGGCGGGACGAAAGAGATCTGAACAAACTCGTGGTGGTGGCAAGACGGGCCGAGGGACTTGCGATGGATCATGAAGCGTATAAAACGTCGTCCAGTCGATATCGATGAAGACATCGTAGACGGGTGTTTTTGGTCTCTGACGAGACATCCATTCTAATTTCGCCGTCAAGCCGGCCCGGGATCGCGAAGCTGCCGGAGAATACCTCGAAAGTGCAGACAACGGTTGTTGCGTTCCTCGCCGTTGGCGTTTGGCTCCGGCTTGTTTTTCAAAATATACGAGTTGGGAGATCCGTGAGGTGTCCACTACGGCGACCGAATCAAAAAAAGCGGCCAGGGACTCGAACCCGCTTTCGGTGCGGTAGTAGCTGTCGATTGCAGCCTCGTCGGAGGTGGTGCGGGGGTCGACTCGATTGCGGTCGTGCACGCGCGCGAGTACGATTGGGAGATCCGCGCGAATGAAGAGCAGCGAAAGACGATCGCGGTAGGTTGGAGCCTTTCGGCGGATTTTCGCTAAGAGCGTTTGCGCGAATTCGGTGTTCTTCAAACTCGAGTTGAACACGACACTGCGGCCAGAGAGAATGGCTCGCCAAAAAATCAGTTCGGCGATGTAACCCGCTTCTTTTTGTGTGCGCGTGGCTGTGGTTTGCCTATTTTCCTCGTTGAAGGCTTGGAATTCTGGGATGCGTTCACGAACGGCGTCAATATCGATGAAGACATGTGTTTGGCGATCGAGGGCGCCGAGCGACACCAGATGCTGAAGAACCGTGTTCTTGCCGGCTCCGAACGGGCCCATTGTAAAAATGGCTTCCGGCTGAGTTTGGCTGGGTCGCACCGGCAGAAGGTGTTCCTCGACGAGTTGCTCATGAAACGCAGTCCGGTTTCGTGAGTAGTGTCCGTGGTAATCGTGGTCGATCAGACCGTACTCAGGACCCTTTGGAGACTCCTCCGGAGCGACGCGGTGCAGGTCAGCCGACGTGATCGTCGATTCAGTTGCATGTCCATCGGCATGTCCATGGACCGTGAGGCCGAAGTTCAAAGCCCAGAAAATGAGCCAGCACAAAGTGGCTCGCCGCCAAGCCCGATGAGTTGTTGGGACCTGTTCGGGGCTGAGGTGGTTCAAAAGGAAGTCACATTTCGTAGGCAAGGCCTGTCTCCACCGGTTGCTCTCTCAATTGGGAGAATTCAATTTTCGCGCACAAGCCAGGTCGGAGAGCTGCAATCTATTGCAGCTCAGGAGGTCATTTGCCTCGTAAAAGGGGATTCAGGATACGAATGGACCAAGGTCGGCTGCCACTGTTTAATGCTTAGGCAGTCTGATTCGGAGGCTGTCGCGACGCGATATCTGTGCCGTTTTCCCTCATCTAAAACGAGTCGAGTTGACCCCCAGGGCCTTTCCAATTAACGATAGGAATTGGGAATGATTCCAATTTCTTGGGGTTGAATATGGATGGACATAAGCCACCGGCAGGACGAGTTTTCGAAGTCGAAATCGCCGGTGTGCCCCTCCGCCTCAAGTCCTCTCACAATGAGCAAACTGTGAAGGAACTTGTCGAGCTCGTCGACGGAAAAGTCCGCGCAGCTCTCGGCGCCTCCAAAACAGGTTCTATCCAGAACGCCGTTATCTTAGCGTCGTTGAATTTGGCTGAAGAGTTTTTAATGCTCAAGCGCAAGACAATGGCCGAACTCGATCACCTCGAGTCTCGTGCGCAAAAAGTTCTCATGGAATTGGAAAGTTCCCGAGCGTCTCAAACGTCGCTGAATGCTTCTCAGGAAGCTCAGCCGAGTGGGGCCGAGATTTAGGCAGGCAACGCGATCGGGATTGCACGACGGACTCGGATTGGAGATCCCGGTCGTGGATAAAGCCAGATGATGTGTGCATCCGCAGAAACTGGATGCATGTCCCGTCGCAGGATCCGCCAAAATTTTAGCCCGCATCAGAAGCCGGGGATTGGACATGTCGAGTGTAGGGTCGAACAAAGGCGAACTGCGTCGCCGGTTCCGCGCTCAGCAGAATCCGTTTGATATTCAGCAAGCATCAGAAAGAGTTTGCCGATCGCTGCGCGATTGGTTTGCCGTTTCAGGGGCGCTGCGTGAAGCGGGCGCTTGGGCCGGCTATCAAGCCCTTCCCGATGAGCCGGACCTCACCGAGGCCTATCACGACCTCGCGATGTGCGGAATTTGCTGGGCTTATCCAGTCGTCGAAGGCGAAAAGCTACGTTTTTTTGAAATCGACGATCATCGAAATTCCGCCAATTGGGCGATGGGCCCTTGGGGCTTGCGCGAGCCCGATCGTGGACGATGCCGCGAGATTGCGGTGACGGATCTCGCCGGAATGGTCGTGCCTGGCGTGGCCTTTGATCGCCATGGCGCGCGCTTGGGGCGCGGCAAGGGCTTCTACGACCGGACCCTGCAAAACTTTAATGGAACCAAAGTCGGGATCGCGTTCCGTGAGCGGCTGACCGAAAGCAGCCTGCCGTTGGATGCGCACGATATTCACATGGATTGGATCGTGACGGAGGACGAGTATCTCCGCGCGCAGCACCAATCGTATTCTCAAACGCAAAGGAAACTGAAATGACCGAAGCGATCGTAGCCATGGTGGCAGCGTTGGCCGGACTCGGAATCGGCGCCGTGACCATGATGCTCTACAAAAAAATGATGGACGAAAAGACCAAGAAGTCTGCGGAAATCGAAGCTGAGCGGATCATCAATCGCGCGCGGTCCGAAGCGCAGCGCGTCGATAAAGATGCCAAGCAAAAGGCCAAGGACTTCGAAGTTCGCGCGCGGAAAAACGCCGAACAGGATATCCAAAAGCAAAAGCAGAAACTCAAACAAGAAGAACAGCAACTCGCCGATCGGGAAGTGAAGCTCGAAAAGGAATTGCAGAACAAAGAGAGCGATCTCGAGCAAAAGATGCAAACGCTCGAAGCCCGCTCCGCCAAGATTCAGATCTCTGAAAAGCGTTTGCAGGAACTTGAAGCTGAAGGTCA
>JAMPXM010000205.1 GCA_023701225.1 Pseudobdellovibrionaceae bacterium
ACGCTGAAGTCCGATGCTCCAGATTATCAAAGACGAAGATTTTGAAAGTGCGCGCCAACGGTTGCAAAACGACGATGTCGTCGCGATCCCGACGGAAACTGTCTATGGGCTCGCCGCCTCCATCGCGAGCGACCAGGCGATCCGCAAGGTTTTCGCTCTGAAAAAACGCCCGTTTTTTGACCCGCTCATCGTGCATGTCGCCAGTTTTCAACAAGCTCGCGACGTCGTCGCCGATTGGCCCGCGGTGGCCGACTACCTCGCGCGGGTTTTCTGGCCGGGTCCTCTCACGTTGGTGTTGCCGAAACGTCCCGAAGTGAATCCTTTGATCACATCCGGACTCGAAACCGTCGCCGTCCGCCACCCTCGTCACGAACTGACGGAACGACTCATCGCCGCCGTCGGACCCTTGGCCGCGCCGAGCGCCAATCGCTTTGGGCGAACAAGTCCCTCGCGCGCCGAACATGTCGCGACCGAGTTCCCCAACGAGGATCTTTTAATCCTAGACGGTGGCCCCTGTGAAGTGGGCCTTGAATCCACCGTCATCTCCTTTGAGCTGACGGATGCTCAGGACACAATCCTCATCCTGAGGCCGGGCGGCGTCACGGAGCAGGATCTCCAGCAAGCGCTGGAACGCTGGTCGAAGCCCACGAAGATTCAGTTAGGCTCGACCGGAATTCAAGCGCCTGGGCAGCTCAAACACCATTACATGCCGGATATCCCATTGGTCCTTGTCGGCGAAGGCGGCAATCCAGCCAGCCCGGAGCGCCTGAAAGCGATCGAGAAGACTCTCGGTCTTCGCCCGCAACGACCGACGCAATTGACCCTCGATACGGATCCCGCCATCGCCGCACGCGAATTCTATGATCAGCTCCGCAGGCTGGCCTCCTCGGGCGCGGATGCCATCCTGATACAAAAGAACGCAAGTCGCTCCGGCGGGTTCTGGGACGCCATCAATGACCGGCTCGGCCGCGCCGCCAGCCTAGAAATTCCGTAACGCCTCCTCTCTGTAAAGTCTGCTCGCTTGTCATGAAGATTCGTAAGACCGACCTTCGGCATCTTGAAGGTCACTTGAATTCCATGTTGTTTGCGCGCCAGATCTGTTAGAGTGCGCTCCATTCCTGTCGCCATGGAGTTTTCGGGCATTCGGCCCTGGTCCTCTTGCCGCGGCCCTCATGTCACTCGCTGGTCAAATGATCAGGAGATGATTTCGGAGATCCCATGAACGAATTCGGCCAGCTTGCATTGCCGGAACAACTCCAAAACGCACTCGTAAAACTCGAGTTCAAAACGCCGACGCCGATTCAAGCCCAAGCGATCCCCGTCGCGCTCGAAGGCCGCGACATTATCGGCTGCGCGCAAACCGGAACTGGAAAAACAGCGGCCTTCGCGATCCCGCTTATCGCCAAACTCGCCGTCGATCATGGCAAAGACGCGCTGATTCTGGCCCCGACTCGCGAACTCGCGCAGCAGATCACCGAAGTTCTTCGCCAACTCGTCGAAACGCTCCCGCGCCTGCGACCGGCACTGATCATGGGCGGCGCCAGCATGCGCATTCAACACCAAGTGATGCGCCGGCACCCGCGCATCATCGTCGCCACTCCGGGACGGATGATTGACCACTTGGGATCGAAAACCATTTCGCTCTCGCGCATCGGCTTTCTCGTCTTGGACGAGGCCGATCAGATGCTCGACATGGGCTTCGCCCCACAGCTGAATCAGATTCTGAAGTATCTGCCGCAAGAGCGCCAAACTATGCTGTTTTCGGCCACTCTTCCTGATAAAATTCTCGAGCTCGCCGGGCGCTTTCTGAAAAACCCGGCCCGCATCACGGTCGGCGCCCCGTCACGGCCGATCGAGAAAATCACACAGACTGTTCTGCACACGACCGCCGCCAAAAAGAACGATCTGCTCCTCGACCAGCTCAATGCCCGCACGGGTTCGGCTCTGATTTTTGTGCGCACGAAGAGCCGCACGGAAAAACTTTTTCAGTACCTCGAAGAATATGGCTACGATGTCGCCCGCATTCACGGTGGCCGCAGCCAATCTCAGCGCACACAAGCGCTCAATGGTTTCCGCAACGGCAAAACTCGCGTCTTGGTCGCCACGGACATCGCGGCGCGCGGCTTGGACGTTCCCCATATCGAACACGTCATCAATTTCGATCTGCCGATGGCACCCGAGGATTACGTTCATCGCATTGGCCGCACGGCACGTGCCGGTCGCGTCGGCGAAGCCTTGGCGTTCTTGTTGCCGGAAGATGAATCACAATGGCGCCGGATCTTGCGACTGATCGATCCGAACGCGAAGAAAGAAAAAACCTATTCACGTCCGCCGATCGGCGCAAACTCTCGTCGTCGCGATGATAGTCGCCATGATAGTCGCGATGAGCGTCCGTACGAGCGGACCAACGGGCGGTCGTTCGGTCGCTCTCAGGAACGTGATTCCCGCGACTCACGACCACAGGAGCGCGACTCGCGCGACTCACGACCACAGGGTCGCCCTCATTCGAAACCCCAAGCAGGTCCTCCGTCGCGTTCTCAGACGCGGAACCCGTCACGCCCACAGGCGAGTCGTCCGTCGCGCCCTGAGTTCGGGCCACGAGCGGGGTCATCTTCTCGACCGGCTCCGGATTCGGACCGCTTCGATCGCAGCCAGTATCCGCAACGGCCATTCTCTAAGACCGAGCGCGACTCCAATTCGCAAGACCGTTGGGAACGCGGCGAGCCGCAGGCACGGCGCGCGTCTTTCAATCGTGGCGACTCCCGCCCTTCACGCACCGAGCGCGGCCCAAAATCCGCTGGCCCCATGAGCTCCTCACGTGGCCCACGCCCGGCACGCGCATCGGATAACCATCGCGGTGGTGGACACGGCTTTCCTAAGCGGAAAGCGTTTGGCGGCCCCAGCCAACGTGACGGCGATCATCGTCGCGCAGGCCCGCGCCCGGGCCGAAAGCCGTTTGGCTCCAAGCCCGGCTTTGCACGCGCGTAAGATCATCTCTTTAAGATCATCTCTTGATGAGGCGGCCAAACTTGCTTTTGAGTTTGCCGCCGAAGGTTTGCACGGTTTCCTGATATTCAGGAACGCGCAAGATGTGCGCGACCAACATATAGGCCACGCCGCCAGATGTGATCGTGATCGCCAATGCCACGGCCCGACCCCATTGGCTCGCGCCGAACCAGATCGTCAAAGGGCCATACATCTGCAGAACTCCGATCATGACGGCCGCTCCGATACAGAACTTCACTAAGCCTTGCGCCAAGCGTTTCGGGTGCAAGGAGCCCACCCACGCATTGTAAGCCAAAACCAAGAGCGCTAGATTCACGGTCGCGCTAGCCACCGTCGCCGACGCTAAACCGCGAATTCCGAAGGCCTCGGTAAAATTCGCGGCAAACAGCAAATGGGCCATGACGGCGACCGTCGCCGCACACGCCGGAAACCACGTATTTTGAATCGCGTAAAATCCTTGCGCCAAGATTCGCACACCCGCCGAAACGATCAATCCGAAGGCATAGACCTGCAGGATCTGCGCGGTCATCGCCGTATCGTGAGCCGTGAATTGGCGGCCTTGGAATAAAACCTCGGTGATCGGCGTTGCCAACACAAACATCCCGACCGCCGCGGGAAGCGCCACGAAAAGAATGAGCCGAATGTAATGGTTGATCGTATCCGACATCGCATTCCGATCTTGCGAAGCCCAGAAGCGCGCCAAGGTCGGCAAAAGCGCGCTCCCCACGCTGACCACAAAAATCGAGAGCGGCAACTCCAGGACCCGATCCGCCAAATAAAACGCGCTATGCGTGCCCTGAGGAAGATGTGAAGCAAAGTGCAGATTCACCATTTGCGTGACCTGCATGATGCTCATCCCGAACATACTGGGCAGAACGACACGAATCACCCGCTTGGTTTCCGGCGTGTTCCAGCGAAACGAGGGCCTGGGGAAGTACCCGGCCTTGACGACCGAAGGCACCAAGATCGCCATCTGCAAGAAGCCCCCGAGCATCACGGCCCAAGCTAAAACCATTTCCGGCGCCGCCCAATGCTCCGACACGAGTGCTGCCGCGATCAAGGCGACGTTCAAAAGCGCCGGCGCCAGAGCCGATAGTGCGAACTGCCGGAGTGAGTTCAAAATCGCCATGAAAAAGGCAAAAAGACTCATCAGGATCAAAAAAGAAAACATGACCCGTGCCAAATGCACGGTCAGCTCAAGCTTTCCCGCGATGCGCGTGTATTCATTGCCGCTTAAGACGACCCGCAAAAGGTCATCCATAAAGAGGATTCCAAGAAAGCTCACGGTCATTGAAACGGTCATCAGAATGGCAAAGACGTTATTCACCAACCGATGGGACTCTTCTTGGCGCTTGCCTTGAAGAAGTTCGACGAACACCGGGATGAAGCTGACCGAAAGCGATCCCTCTCCCAAAAGACGTCGAAACAGGTTCGGCAACCGAAATGCGACCAAGAATGCATCGCGAATCTCGACGGAGAAGTATCTCGCCGTCATCATGTCGCGGATCAAACCCAGGACACGACTCAGGAGCGTACCCGCCGCGAATATAATGGCGGAAACCGTGACGGCATTGCGCTCGCTTCTCTGTTGCGTCTCTTCCGACTGAATTGCGTCCGACTGAGCCGCCCCCGACTCAGAGGCCGGGCCAGCAGGGAGGGCAGAATCTGAAAGAGGCCGGCGATCAGAACTCAAAAGACTTGTCCTCTCTAGCACTTAGCAATCAGCAGCTGAAACTCTGGGCGGCGCTATCAAGGAAGCCTCACCTGACCACAGAAACGATCAAAACCGAATCGATCAGAAGCGAATCATCAAACCGAATCATCAAACAGACGAAAAATCCCATACTCGACCAGGGGCCTTGCAATGGCCCCGTCCCTATGGTAACCCTTCGCATTCACAGGATTTCAGGTTAATCCGGAGGTTCAAACTTGGCAACTCACAAGTCCGCAGAAAAGCGCGCTCGTCAAACTACGAAACGCACGAGCCACAATAGAAAAGCTCTCAGCACCGTTCGTTCCGCTGAACGCAAACTCCGTGATGCATTGGCGGCGGCTGAGCCCAAAAAAGCTCAGGAACTCTTGATGGAGTTCAGCAGCAAGGCACAGAAGGCAGCTGGCAAAGGTCGCGTCCACGCGCGCAATGCTCAGCGCAAGATCGGCCGCCTCTCGCTCGCCGTTCACAACCTTGTCGCCGGTAAGTTGACGTCGAACCAGGCTCGCCAAGCCAGCAAGCGCGCGTAATCGCACGCTCGCTCAGACTTGAAATCCTGTCGCAAGCGTCATGCATGCAACAAAAGCCGCGTTACGAACGCGGCTTTTGTTTTTTAAGAGCGCGACTTTATGATTCGCCGCCTCCGAATTTTTACGATGACTTGGTTCCCATCATTTTTGCCGAGACCCATTTTTAAATTTTGCATCAATCAGTACAAACTTTTTCCCATTCCAATTGAACGTCAATGTAACGGTGTCTGGCCCCCATTTGCCGTACCAAATCTCTTGAAGCAGGCCATCGGCAACTGTGAATTCGAAGTTTTTGTTGCCCTCCAGCCTCTTGAAATAATCGACACCATTCCATTTCCCGTGATGGTCGTCGCGAGGCAATTCCTTGAGCTTCCGATTTTCCAGAACATAAACGCTGTGAATGTCTGGTCCCGCAGTTCCTGTCCCGCATGTCGAGCCAACAACCAAAGCGGCTAATGTATTCAGCCCACTGATTTTCTCGTAGGAAATACTCTTCATTTCGGGAGCAGAATCCAATTGGACACGTGACATATCGCTCATGGTGATGAGCTCATCGTCAACTGACAGGACTCACTTTACCGTCTTGAACTCACGCCAAGCAAATGACACGAGCCGGTCCCGGCGTCAGGTGGGCCTCAAAGAACGAGCTCTCCATCTCGAAAGCGTGCAAACTGACACCGGTTTTGAGCGAAGCGAATCAATCCGAGTGGGTGGACCTCGCTAAACAAGCCACCTGCCGTGAGATCGAGCGAACTGTCGCTGCTCATGCGCCGCGCGCAGCCGTCCCGGAGCGAACGAGATTCATCGATGAAAACACACTGGAATTGCAAGCGCCGATTTCGGAAAACTCCGCGCTCATTTTGCAGCGGGCGCAGGATCTCTTGTGTCAATCGCGGGGAAAGGCCATGAACCTCGATGAAACCATTCAGGCGATCGGCGAGTTTTTCCTTGAACGCAAGGATCCTGTTCGCCG